>JAGQZT010000001.1 GCA_020435335.1 Flavobacteriales bacterium
CGGTAAGCGCTCCGAATATGCTGTATTGTTCACTTTGCTCGTGATGAATGGACGTGTATTGCGCTCCCAGCAAAGACGGCAGCACACTCAACAGGATAACCAGATACCTCATGCTTATTGTTTAATGATTTTCACTTGTTCCGATCCGAAATTCAGCAAATAAATCCCTGATGGTAAATGGGTTACATCTACCTCAACCTGACGTTGATTTTGAATCCGTTGCACCTTTACCTGCTGACCGATCAGGTCGGTGATGATCAGTTGGCCGCTTTCCGCCTGATGGAAGAAAACATGTAAGATGCCTTGTGTTGGATTCGGAAATACCCGAACGAGAGGCTTGGCGTTTTTCTCCACACCCGTTGTGGTAAAATCCACATCCACCATTTCCACGGCAATCGTGGAGATATTATGTGCCGAATCAATCGCTAATGAACGAATCATACCGCTCGTTGAAGGGTTATTCTCGTACCGGATATCATTGGTTGATGCCGAACCCACCTTGATCAACGCACTGGATGACCGGTCTTTGTACACGCGCAATTCATCCACATCATACACACAATTCCCGCTGCGGAAAGAAATGGCATTACCGGAGGTATACGGACTGGCATCCGTCCAAGAATCGATGTAAGTATCATCCACATAAACATCGGTTGTACCGGTCGTTTTGTCGTAAATGATCTTGTAATCGTATTGTTGCCCGGCATTGAAAGTATGAACAACATCCTTTTCAAGGGTAAATGTATTGTTCACCACTTTGTAGAATTGCAGTTTACCATCATCCTGGCGGAGCCAGATAAAATAGGAATTTCCACGGTTCGTCTGGCTGGCATCGTCGCACATGTAGTGAAATCCGGCCCGCTTGTTGGTTCCGCTTCCGCTGATCGCCGCCTTGAAATGATACAGGAACTTATTGTTGTTGTTCTGATCCAATACAGCATACAGGTTGGTATTCCAGTTATTCTCGTCACTTTGATGCAATTGATTGGCCGTGATGCTCCAAACACCCGAAGAATCGATCCAATCGGTATGAATGGCAACATCAAAGTCATCATTAAAGAACCCATTACCATCATTGGCCCGCCATTCGGTGGTATTGTAATCGGAAACATTGTAAAAAACATGCTGTACGCCGCTTCCACCCACATTATCGGCATCGGTAAAGCTGCTGGTAAAATCGGTCGTGGCAAATGGGCTTGGTGAAGACGATATTGCTGTGGTAGGCGGGATCAGGTCGGGTACCGTTGACGTAAAATTGAACTCAAACCCTTGCGCATCGGTAGCACAATCGGCACGCATTTCAAGCAGCATACTTCCTCCCGAAGAGGTGATGGAAGCGGGAATAACTGAGCCGGTATAATATCCGATCAGCGGATCATTGGTCGTTGCACCGTCGTAGATATACAAGTAATCCCAGGTATTCTCCATATCAAACATAACCGTATTCAGTATGATGCTTGAAGCATTGGCGGGTTGAATCAGGATCAATTCACGCTGCCCGGTATAATTTCCGGCACTCCCTCCGTTATCGGTAATGGTTCCGCTTGCACTGGTAATTGTTGTAACAGGTGTGGAATTGTTGATCAGGTTGTCGTAATATTTCCAGTCCCAGTTCGGCCCCGGATCGGTGTGTGTTTGGTTCGGGTAGTGCTGATGCCCTTTGATCGTGACACAGGAACCGGGAATTGAAGAAGTGTTGTAATTGGTGGTATGTGCCCAGGGAAAATAGGCGGTACGCAGAGGATCGATACCATAACCACTTTGAGTGATGTCTCTGACCAGATCGGCAGAAGATTGATACATGGCCGGAGTATACCATCCCGTTTGTGCCGAATAGCCTTCATGTTCCAGCCCGATGGTATACGGATTTTCCGAACCGACATGCCAGGCTTTAAGCGACTCCAACACCATTTGAGTCACTTGCCCGTCGGACGAACGCAACACATAATGAGCGGAAACATTGGCGGCAGGGTTGTTAAACCAACCGATACAACCGGCATAAGACCCTTCCACATCGTGAATGGTAACCGCAGAAACGGTAGCTGTGCCTCTGGAAGAAAAATTCGAAGGATCCGCTTCATCCCATAGAGCAGGCGGGTAATCAACCGATTTGTTATGGGGCGTCTTTTTGTATGTTGTACCGTTTTCGGAAGTAATGGTCGATTGATTGATAATCACCTTCCGGGATTGAAGAACGGTCAGATTCTGTGAATCGAACACATCGGCTAAATTCAGCTGATGATCCGGAAAGTTGTATGCCATTTGCATCTCTTCACTTTGCAAAAAGGACAGCACGGCATACAGATGGGAATTCAGCGCAAAATCAAGCTGCAGGTTATTAGAAGGCAATTCACTCAGCTGAGTAAGTACATGTGTTATATTTTCTGTTTGGGTCGGATAAGGGTTGAGTTGAGTCAGATGAACATGGTAAGCGGCAGCAAAAGCCAGAATATTTTGTTGGGGATCGTTCAGGATGTCCTGCACACTGATTCCGGAAACCTGAGAAACATGGAGGAGGTTGTTATTAAAGAATTGCTTTCCATCCAGGGTTAAGCCCATCACACCATACGTTTTAGGCAGACCCGTACAACTCCCGGCCGGGTTTTCAATGTGATGAAAACGGGTCATGGTAAATGCGACGGCTTCCAGCACACCGCGGGGCACATCGGGATATTGCGCATAAGCGTATGCAAACTCCTGCTGATATGGATTGGAAGGCAGCTGACTGTTCTGTGAAATAGTTACAAAAGACGATAAAAAGAGTACAATAATCAGTATAAATCTCATGCCTGATGGTGTTCGTTAGTTTTCGATAAAACCTTAATTTTTATCGACCAACAAATTTAGGGATTTTTAGAGACCTATGGCAATTCCACCTCTGATAATTGGGCTGGGTGGATTAAAATACAGGGATTCCCTGGTTTCATTGAGGTTCCAGAGCGCCAGAATATAGAAATAGGAGTTTCCGGAGAATTTCTGCTGGATACCACCTCCCACATAGAGGTTCACCACGTTGATCCGGGAACCCAGGTATTCTTCGAAGTTGATAACTTCCGCTTCGGTATGTGCCAAAAGAGGCAGGTTATCGAATAGGTATTCGGCGTAAACACGACCACCGTAAATACTGGTACTGTAATTATAATACTTGTCTTCGTAGTAGGTATAATTGGCACCGACTCCGACCAACACATTATCCGTCAGGTAATAACCCATATTCGGCGCAACTTCTATGTAAGTATAATCCCCGAAAGTCATCCCGAATCCACCACCCAGAGTAACCCGACTCCAGTCAAACCCTGATTTCTTGGGACTCGTAGGTTTGGATGGTGTTTCCCCATAAACATACCCATCATCCTGAGCCATTCCGACAATGGAAATCAAAAGAAAGCATATAGTCACTAACCGTCTCATTCTCCCAAATTTACAAATTTTTGTAAGAACTTATTTCACTTAATGGTTTATTGCTGCGGTAAAAAATTCCTCTTCCTGCCGCCACCAGTTGGTCATCGTTCATTAAACGGGAAGACGCATAAATCTTATCTTCCTCCACCCGGTCGATCTTCCCTTGTGCGATGAGCTTTCCACCGGTTACCGGACGGAACAGTTTGGTATCAAAACTACCTGTGAGGACAAACACATCTTCCACCATGGAATTGGCAGCAAAAAAAGCGGCATCATCCAACATTTTGAAATAGACGGAACCGTGGAGCGCTTCACCGGCATGAAAGAATTGAGGATCAACGGCAATACTGATTTCAGCAAAAGCTTCACCTACCTGAATGGCAGGTCGGTACAACTCGTTGACGGGAGCTGCCAGATACATATTTTCTAATGCACGATAATGACTACTCATGAGAAGATAAAACCCTTTTCACCGGGTGTGATTAGTACGATAATAACGCTTCCAGTGCAGCGGCTACTTTTTCTCCGCTTGGCAGTAAGGTAGCTTCCAGGGTTGAGTTAAGCGGAATAGCCGGAGTATCGATGGAGCCGACAATTTCGATCGGTGCATCGAGGTGTTCAAAGCATTGCTTCTGAATCCGTGCGGCCAATCCGAGCGTAAATGAATTCTCAACCGATTCTTCCGTTACCAACATCACTTTATTATGTGTTCTGGCGGCTTCATACATTGCGTCTTCATCGATGGGGTTCAACGTTCTGAGGTCGATGATCTCAATCTGGCCGGGGAATTGTTTAGCCGCTTCAAGGGTCCAGTAAACACCTCGGCCATAAGTGATCACAGCCACACTTTCACCGCTTTCGATATAATCTTCTTCGGCCGTCAATACCGTTCTGGCTTTCCCGAAAGGAATCACATAATCCTCGTCAGGTTCCACGGTTTTGGCCCCTTCCGTTCCTTTGATCTTACTCCAGTACAACCCTTTATGTTCAAAAATTACCACCGGATTCGGGTCGTAATAAGCCGATTTCAATAATCCTTTCAGGTCTGCTCCGGTAGACGGGTAGGCGACCTTCACCCCTCTGATGTTGGTTACAACCGATTCCACACTGGAAGAATGGTAAGGTCCGCCTGAACCATAAGCTCCGATCGGAACGCGCAAGATCATGCTTGCCGGCCATTTTCCGTTGGACAAATAATAAGATCGACTGGCTTCGGTGAACAACTGATTCAGACCGGGCCAGATGTAATCGGCAAATTGAACTTCAACGATCGGACGTAATCCAACGGCAGCCATTCCTACCGTACTTCCTACGATAAATGCTTCCTGAATCGGTGTATTGAAAACGCGGTCGTCGCCGAACTGCTGTGCAAGAGTAGCCGCTTCACGGAAAACACCTCCCAACCGGCCACCCACATCTTGCCCGTACAACAGGCATTCCTTGTGTTTATCCATCAGTTCCCGCACGGCAAACAGAGCAGAATCCACCATAACGGTCTTTTCTTTACCTTCCGGTTCGCGGACTCCCTGTTCCTCGGTAATCGGGGTCGGGGCAAAGCAATGGGTAGTCAGATCTTCCGGACGGGGATCTTCCTCGGCCAGTGCCAGTTCATAATCTTTCGCTACCAACTTGGCAGCGGTTTCCTCCATTTTCTGGAGTACTTTTTCACTAACCCCCAAATCCAGTAATTCCTGCTTTAATTTTGGAAAAGGATCACGCTGCGCCGCTTCTTCCAGGTCGTCGCGGTACCACTCTTTACGAACCCCGGAAGTATGGTGATTCAAAAGCGGAACTTTAGCGTGGATGATAAACGGGCGTCTTTCTTTTCGTACGATTTTAAGTACTTCCTGAAATGTGTTGTAAGACTCCGAAAAATTGGAACCATCGATGGTTCTCACATCCATGCCTTTAAACCCTTTGGCATAGTGAGTAATATCCTGAGCCCTGGTTTCTATGGCATTGGCAGAAATATCCCATTCGTTATCCTGAACCAGGTAGATGATGGGCATTTTTTTGAGAACGGCCATTTGGAATGCTTCCGATACTTCTCCTTCGGTACAGGAAGCGTCTCCAAGGCTACAAACCACAACCGGGTTTTCTCCTTTGTAATCTTCGGCCAGACCCACTTTTTCTTTGTATTGAATTCCCATAGCAACACCGGTTGCAGGAATGGCCTGCATCCCTGTAGCGGAACTTTGGTGGGGAATTTTCGGCTTATCATCATCCTTTAAACTTGGATGAGAATAATAGGTTCTCCCTCCTGAAAAAGGATCGTTTCGTTTGGCCAGCACTTGCAACATCAACTGAAAAGGAGTCATTCCGATGCCCAACAGAATACTATCGTCCCGATAATAAGGGAACACAAAATCCTGTGGTTTAAGTTGAAGCCCGCAGGCAAGCTGCACAGCTTCGTGCCCCCGTGAAGTGGCATGCACGTATTTGGCTGTAATTTCTTTGTTTTCCTCGTAAAGTTCAGTGAGTGCCTTGGCTTCGCACATCAGGCGAAAGGCCTCAAGTGCAATGTCTTTAGCTACCGTGTTCGTTTCCTTGGTCGATTTCTCCATTACTTCTGCCATTCCTAGAGTTTTGAAAGGATTGTAAAGTTAATAAAAAAGGGGGTTCGAACCGATATTAAGGCCAAATCTTAACCTATTCAAAAAAAGGCGTTAAAAGATTATTACTCCAGGCTCTTTTTATTGTAGATCAGATACCCGAAATGAAACAGGAAACTCCAGGGTTCGTCAAATCCTTCATAGTAGTTGAGATTAACCGCGATCGGTCCCAAAGGGGTATTGTATACCGCTGCCGACGAAATAATAAATTGCTGAAGTTGCCAGACGGTTCCGTGATAGGCCTTATTCTGGTTATCGGACAGGATTTCCTGAAATGGCTGAAACAGGTATCCTTCCAGCCTCAACTGGAAATTCTTAAACAGGTAATTCACATTTTTTACACCCAGTGCAAAGTAAGAATGTGCCCTGAAATTTTCCTGAAAAAGTGTTTTGCTTTCGGAAATCGGTTGAAACGCGGGTGCTGAGAGCACGGATGCCGTATAATTGTGGAAAAAGGGCTGCACACTGTACACACCTTCACCGAACAAACCAAGCCTTACTTTACTTTTCGAGTTAAAATACTTATCGTAAGTAATTTTTAATTGAAACCAGTTGAGAATCGTATCAAACTCATCTTTAATGACAGATGTAGAACCCGGAACGGTATGCTCTGCACCGCGAACAAATTTACCTCCGACCGACAAAAAACTTCCTTTTGACGCGTATTGTTTCAGATCGTGCGAATTACGTTCAAATGCCAATCCAACGGTATAGTTCCGAAATCGGGTCTGATCAGTAGTGTCGGTCGACAGGAAGTTTTTGGTTTGATAATATTTGTTGGTGAGCTCTCCGGCGGTTCCGCTCAGGATCAACTTCCCTTTGTACGAAACCGGAAAACCGAATTCGGATTTAAAATAGTTGTCTTCCTGAACCAGAAAGGAGGGCTTGGTATCTTCAAAGAAAGTGGAGGTACTCTTGAAGTAATCCCAGCCATCGATGGTAAAAGTCGTTTTCCAGTAGAACGGCAACTGAAATGGAAAGTCGAACCGGAAGCCGGCCGAAACCGAGTTGTGCAGCTTCCCGAAATAGGAATTAGCCAGTAAAGTGATCGCCGTTTTACTGAGGATGTTGTATTGCAGTCCGAGGTAAGCTTCGTTAATGGGGCGCGATGAGAAAGCTCCACCGAAGGACACAAAGAGATCTTTTTCCTTTTTAGCACGGAGGTTTAACGTGTACTTCCCCGTATTCTTGTTATAGATGGCCTGAGGATAAATCGATTTGATCTTATCGTCGGAGGCGATCTTGATGTATTCGGGCTTCAGATCTTCTGCAGTAGCCGTTTCCCCCTTAAAGCGAAGCGATTTTCGGATGTACTTGTTTTGACCCGGAGTTAGTCCCGAAATCTCAACATCTTCAAAAATCAGCGGAGGTAACGATTTTCGATAGCGATTCCGCTTTTCAACCAATTCCATCCGGTTACTCCTTCTTTCCACCTGAGCCTTGATGCTCTCAATCTGTTTCATCGTGGCTTCGTATCCGATTTGGATTAATTTCTGGTTGTTGTCGAAATCGAACAACGAAAATTCACTGGATTCCGGTTGAATCAGAATGGCATTGTCGCACTCAATGCTATACTCGCTGTTGTCGGCGATAATAGCTTTGATCTGGGAAACGAGATTATCTTCATCCGGCGGTTCAAAATTGGACGACACATTGCTCCCGATGATGTAATCCGGAAAAAACTCATCGTACATCACATCGGACGGAAAATTATTATACAACCCACCGTCAAACAACAATTTACCCTGGTAGGGTACAGGAGTCAGGTAAAACGGATAAGCCATGGATGCTCTGACGGCTGTGGCCAGACTTCCCTTATCCATGATAACGGCCTTTTTAGACACAATATCGGATGCTACACAGCGGTACGGAATAAAAAGGCTGTCAAAATCGTTATCGGCCTTGGCCGTAGCCGGAGCGAAATAGCGCATCAATCCGTAGTCGACTGCTACCGGGGAAGTTAAATTGGTTGGCAAGGTGGTTTCCAATACCGTATCCAGTTCTATCTTGAGTTTGAACATGGAAGGGTCTTCATCCTTCTCCCGCAAGTAATACACATACTTTTCGTCCAACTCCCCTTCTGCCCATTTCTTAAACTGATCGGATACGAATAATTCTTCGATCTCTTCCGGGGAGTATCCCGAAGCATAGAGTGCTCCGACCAGTGCTCCCATAGATGTTCCCGTGATGTAATCGATGGGAATGTGATTCTCCTCCAGCGCCTTCAAGACACCAATATGAGAAACCCCACTGGAACCTCCTCCACTGAATACCAATCCCACCTTCTGGGCACTTACCCAACAGGAAACCAGTAAACAAAAACTGATCAGAACGATATGTTTGTACGCTTTAATTTTGTAACGACTATGAATCCCGAAAATTAAGAGATTTTATTAATCAAATCAACAAAGTAGCCCGGTGCTTTTTGTAAGCGGGAACCATACCACGAAAAATATTCACCGTCTACCAAAACCGGTTGGGTATCAGGCAACTCACCTTGCCACACCACAACATGCTTTTCCCGGAAGGGAAAAGGCTCGGAAGCCAGCAGTAAGATATCCGGGGAAAGACGTTGCAAATCGGCCACACCAAGCTCCGGATAACGCTCCTGTTCCACCACGTTGATAAATCCACACCTTCCCAGCATGTCATCAATGAATGTTTGCTTACCCACAGCCATCACCGGATCCTGCCAGATCAGGTACACGACCCGCTTCCTTCCTCCCTGGTAAAGCCTCAACCCGTCGAATGCCTGATTGATGGTTTGAACCAGTTCATGAGCACGTTGTCCGGTATCCGTCAGCTGGCCTACTGCCCGGATCATCTCCAGGCTGTCGGATAACGAGCAGATATCGGAAGTGTAGACCGGATAATGCTGCCGAAGGTATTCGATTTCATGCCGGGTGTTTTCTTCCCGGTTAGCCAGAATCAAATCGGGTTGCAATTCCCTGATCTTATCCAGCTTCAGGGCTTTTGTTCCTCCCACCCTTGCTTTCGTTTCAAACCAGGTTTGGGGATGAATGCAAAATTTGGTGATGCCGACTACCCGGTCATCCAACCCGAGATCATACAACAATTCCGTTTGGGAAGGAACCAATGAAATGATCCGCTCCGGTATGCTGTTCAACTCCAGTTGATGTCCGGTCTGGTCTGTAAATTCCATGTGTTATTCGGTTAACCTTTCCAGCACCAACACCTTACCGGTGTGCGTTGTTACACGAAAACGCTCGTCCGTACGGTAACCGACCAACCAGACAATCTCCCCCTGAGAGGTGATTATTTTCACTCTTTTTTTGGTGAATACATCCACCTTCTCATCGATGAAATAATCACTCACCTTCTTCTTTCCTTTCATACCGAAAGGCTGAAACTCATCGCCTTGCACCCAGTTACGAACCGCTAACGGAAAGGTCAGCTTATCAAAATCCAGATAGGCCATTTCGGGCGACGAAGAAAATTTCACCTGATCTGCAGGTACAACTGCAAACCGGGCGGAAATCGCTTCGGCCAGTTCATCGGGGGTATTAACTGACACCAACTCGAAGTTTTCCGGTTCTTTGGGACCAAGAATCAGCATTTTCCTATCCTTAACAAGTTGATAATCTGACGATTCAAACACCTTCCCGGAAAGGTCGTCCAGCACTTCAATCAAACGTTCCACCTGACTTTCGTTAAACCCGTATTCCTTCAAAAAATAGTACAGATAGGTTGCTAAGGGATTTAACAGCTTCAACCGGTCGATCGAAAAGAAAATCCGATCGCCCTCCGCAGTTGCACATTGCTCAAACTCCTCCTTGATTTTCTGGTTCAGGATCAATTCGGCATCACGCAGAAAATGAGCTGTTTTATTCAGGTTTCTGACCGCTGCCGGATTAATCTTTTCCAACTCGGGAATAACTTTTATGCGAATCGCATTGCGGTGGTATTTGACATCTGCATTGGAAGCATCTTCCAAAAAGGTAATGGAATTCATTTCAGCATACCGGTCGACCTCCTGTCTGGAAAAACCCAGCATAGGCCGAATCAGTTGGCCGGATTTGGGCAAGATGCCGTGGAGTCCGGCTAATCCCGTACCCTTTGCCAGATTAAGCAGCATGGTTTCCGCCACATCGTTTTGATGGTGAGCCGTGGTCACATAATCGAACTGCTCCCGCTCCCGAATGTTCTCAAACCAACCGTACCGCAACTCCCGGGCAGCCATTTGAATGGAAATACCCTGCCGGTCGGCGTATTCCTGTGTATCAAAAGAAGTGGTATAACATGGAATTTGATGCTGATCACAATAGGTTCTGACCAGCTCTTCCTCCCGATCGGCTTCGGGGCGTAATTTGAAATTACAATGAGCCACACCTATGTTGAATCCGGCTAACCGGAACAAGTCCAGCATCACCATGGAATCCTTGCCCCCGCTTACAGCCAGCAACAGCTTGTCCTGTTTAAGAAACAGTCCGTTCTCCGTCATGTATTTCAGTAACTGGTCAATCATGGTTACTCAGGACTTCCATCATGGCTTTGGCTTTGAGGAGGCATTCTTCGTACTCTTTTTCCGGAATGGAATTGATGGTAATGGCTCCGCCAACCATAAATGAAAGGTACTTATTTTTTTGATTGTAGCAGATGCTTCGGATTACCACATTGAAATCGAAATCACCCGAATCATTGATATAACCAACTGTTCCTGAGTAAATTCCCCGCCTTGTACTTTCATATTGTTCGATCAGTTCCATGGCGCTGATCTTAGGAGCACCGGTCATCGATCCCATCGGAAAAGTAGCCCGGATAATGTCTTCAAAAGTGGTTCCGGGTTTAAGGTTTGCCGATACGGTCGAGATCATTTGATGAACCTGCGGAAAAGTGTAGATTCCGAAAAGCTCCTCCACCTTTACGGAGGCCTTCTGCGCAATGCGGGAAAGGTCGTTGCGAACCAGATCGACAATCATGACATTTTCCGAACGTTCTTTCGGATCATTCAGTAAGGTCTGTTTCAGCAGCTCATCCTCCTGCGCATCTTTTCCGCGCCGGATCGTTCCCTTAATCGGTTGGGAAATGATCTTTTCTCCTGTTTTTTTAATGAACCGTTCGGGTGAGGCACACAGCAGGAATTGATCGTGGTATTTCACAAAACTGGAAAAGGGAGTCGGTGATCTTTCATTCAATTTGAGGTACGTTGAAACCGGATCAAGAGCCACCTGTTCCGCATAGAACTCCTGGCAGAAATTCACTTCATAAATATCACCCAATTGGATGTGCTCTTTGAGTTGATATACTTTTTCGAGGTATTCTTCCCGGGTAATCCGGGGTGTGATGTGAACCGGATTTGACCTTACCTCAAGCGGGCGCTGACTCACTTCTTCCAACATCGTTTTCACGTGATCTTCCGAGTACAGCTCCGGCAAATATTCTACCTCTACTTCCTGTTGACCGATCTTAAACAGCAACTCCGGTGAGAAGAAATGCATGTCCGGAAAACCGATGTGGTCGGGATGTTCGGAAGAAAGCTGTTCCAACTGGTTTTTATAATCATAGCCGATAAAACCGAACTCCCATCGGTCTTCCGCCACTTTTCCCGAATTGGAAACCGCCAGGTAATTGACCGAAGCATTGTTGCTGTTCAGAAATACAAGATGAGGGACAATTTTAAACTGTTGAAGGATTTGAACTTGAAATAACGATCTGTCGGAAATTTCAACGGTTAGCTTATTCATCAGCAACTGATTTTAACTGCTCCGTAACAATGGCCAGGCCTTCCTCAAACGAACAGGGAGAATACTCCAAATCCCGCATGGCCTTATCAAGGACAAACCCGGTTTTAGGTGGCCGCTTGGCGGCCTGATTCAGGCTGGATGACGATACCGGGTTCACGATGGATTTATCGTAACCATAGAAATCAGCTACCCGATTCACCAGATCGATGATGCTCATGATATCCTTACCTGAGATGTGGTAGATGCCTGTTGCACCTCGCTCAGCAATCAACCAACAACCCATGGCCAGATCCTCAGCCAGGGTCGGCGAGCGGAACTGATCATCCACAATTGTAAGCGGATTTCCTTTTTCCAATGCTTCCTTTGCCCACAGGACAATGTTGGAACGGCTCATGTTCTCGGCAACACCATACACAATAATGGTCCGGACGATACTCCATTTAACGGTACTTTGTTGAATCAGCTTTTCAGCTTCGTATTTAGAGAGACCGTAATAACTTAACGGATTGGGCTCATCCTCTTCCCGGTAAGGCCCCTGTTCGCCGTCAAACACAAAGTCGGTCGACAAATGAATGAGGTGACTCTGATGTTTTTCGGAAGCAGCGAGAAGATACTTAACGGCATTCACATTCAAATCCCAGCACAATGTTTTGTCTGATTCACAAGCATCCACATTGGTCATGGCCGCCGTATTGATCACCACTTCAGGACGAAAATCGTCGAAAACGGCATTGATCTCGGTTTGGCTGGTAATATCCAGGGATTGATAACGATAGCCTTCCTGGCTGGAAATGCGGTTGGCACCCTGAGAAGTTGCCAGCACATCCACCTCTTCTGAACCTGACAATAATTTGACCAGTTTCTGCCCCAATAAACCATTGCTTCCCGTAATCAGAATCCTCACGGCCTATTTGTTTCTTAAGAGGGTTTGCTGGGATGCAAAATCCCGGAATGAATTGATCTGATCCAGTGTACCCAACACAAAAATCTTAGCCTGAGGCATAATGATGGTATCCGGCGAGGGGTTGATGATGTACTCTCCTTCCGGGGTTCTGAAACCGACAATATTCGCTCCTGATTTATCGCGGATACCCAACTCCCGGATGGACTTGTTTTTCAGTTCATCGGGCAGGTTTTCGAAGGTGATCTCCTCCAGGTTGATGGAACTGGATCCCTGTCCCATCACATAATCGATAAACTCGATCACATCGGGCTTAATCACCAGCGAAGCCATGTGTGCTCCCCCGATCTTATCCGGCATGATCACATTGTTCGCTCCGGCTCTCCGGAGTTTCTTATCCGAATTATCATTCGATGCCCGGCTGATGATTAACAGATTGGGATTCATTTCACGGGCGGTCAGTACAACAAACAGGTTGTCGGCATCTTTCGGAAGCGTGGTGATGAGTGCTTTGGCACGATGAATCCCCGCCTTCTCGAGGTATTTCTCAATGGTTGCATCTCCGTCAACAAACGGAATGTCGTGTGCCGCATGCAACACATCGATCAGCTCCCTGTCATTTTCTATGACAGCGAACTCCCTGTGATGCGATCTCAATTCATGAGCCGCCTGTTTTCCGTTCCGTCCATATCCACAAATAATGGTATGGTTGCTGAGTTTACTAACCGTTTTGTTCACGCGCAGATTCTTAAAATAAATTTTGTACTCTCCATCTAAAATGTAATTGGAAATGGAAGTAACCGCATACACAAATATACTAAAGCTAAAGATAACCAATAACGCTGTAAATATTCTTCCTTCGGGTGACAAGGGGCGAACCTCACTAAATCCGACGGTAGAAACCGTAATTACCGTCATGTAGAATGCCTCATTCAGTGTATAGTCTTCAATTATGATGTAACCCGTTACACCGATAACCATGATCGCTATCAATAAAAACAGCGCGAAATAGACTTTCCGGAAATATTTAAAATTGAATAAGGTGTAGCTTAAATATCCCAAACTGATTTTCTTTTTTGAAATTTAAAATATTCTTTGTGCTCCAGTATAAATGCCATAATCAGGTAAATGAATATTGGAGACCCGAAAGTTAAAAAAGAAAGGTAAATAAAAAACATCCGGATACGACTAGATTTCAACTGTAACTTATCACCCCACCAGGAGCATACACCAAATGCCTGCCGTTCGAAAAAGCTCAAAATGTTAGTGATCATGTTTCAAAATTTTATTCCCGATACTGCAATTTAAACATTTTTTTTCAGAACAGTAGTTGTTCTTCAGCTCCAATAACGATTGTGACTGTAATGCATTGCTTGCTTTTACCGTTAAATTTTCCCAGTTTTTTACGATTGAATTCTTCTCCGGTTTCAACTTTTCCAAAAATTGAATGGCCTTATCCTGCAAACCCGAATCGGCTTTCCATTTTCCATAAACAAAAGTAAAAGGTACCACCACATTAATGATCAGGTGGTTGATCGTTTCTTCTCCGACAGGTTTTGGTGTGCTTCGGGATGCCGGTTTGCCAAATTGATAGTGAGCTTCCCAGTAAGTTGATGCCTTCACCTGAAAAATCCGGATCAATTCGTCCGGGGTTTGAGCCTCCATACATGAAGCAAAAAGGCGGGACGATCGCACCATGAGCTGAGCCATCTGACTGATCCTGATCGTCGGAAAATTAGCGGGTCGTAAACGCATCAACTTCCAGGAACTACCTGACATCGGTCGGAGTGAAAACTTATTTTGAAGAAATGCATATTCGCTCTTCAACAACTGTGTGTATTCGTCTTGAGCAGGTTCTGTGAGCATCCCGGCCTGACCGAACAACAGGGCTTCTACACGTTTCGAATCAGCGTGCTTTTCAATTAGTTTTAACGGTGCATTCCGGGCTAACTGAAAACAAGGTTCGGCATTGACCCGCATTCCAAAATACCTGAATAAATACTGGTAAAAACTACTTTCCCAATCGTTGCCGTTCTGGTGAAACAAGGTTTGGAGTTCGCCTGCTTTCCGCTCCATCCGTTCAATCGCCAACCGGTTCAACCACCCCGAAACGGTAAAGGCATCGATCTGTTGGATCTGCTTTCCGCAAGGAATCCAGGCTTTTGAAGCCAGCAGATCAGCGTAGCTATCGTACAGGCTTCGGTTAATGTTGGATTTCAACTCCAGTGTCGGCATGCTTTGATTCCTTGTATTCGTGAGCTCTTTATCGTTTTGATAAACGACATGTAAAATGATGTTTTGGTAGACCGGATCGTGTTCGTGCCGGTGTTTATACCAGTCGGATGTGCGGACATGAATCTCTACATTTCCTGCCCATTCGGTAGTTCCGATCCTGATCCTGGCATTGAAGAAATCAGGCCCCGAATCCGTATTGTGTATACCGGGATGGATCACATGCAGTGCCTCTCCATTCACCAGCTGCAGTTCCTGCGAGGTAAACAGTTTAAATTTCCATATATAATGCAGGAATTCTTCGCGCAACAGCTTATAAATGGTTAGCTGCGAGCAGGTCGCTCATTTCTTGTTGGATGGTTTGGGCGGCATTTCGGGCGGCAGCAGCAAAATCATCTCCTTGCGAGGCGTAAATAATCCCTCTGGAAGAATTGATGAGCAGGCCGCAATCGCCCGTCATTCCATACTGACACACCTCACTTAAACTGCCTCCCTGTGCTCCGACACCGGGCACTAAAAGAAAATGATCCGGAACAAGTTTTCTGATATCGGCAAACATCTCCGGTCGTGTAGCTCCAACCACATACATCAGGTTTTGATCGTTCCCCCACTCTTGTGAACGACGCAATACTTTTTCGAAAAGTCGCTCTTCCCCCGACCGAAAGAATTGAAAATCGTCGGCCCCCTTATTGGACGTCAGCGCCAGCAAAATCACCCATTTACCATCAAACTCGAGAAAAGGCGTTACCGAATCCTCTCCCATGTAGGGTGCCACCGTCACCGAATCAAAGTTCAGGCTATTGAAAAAGGCATTGGCATACATTTTAGAAGTATTGCCGATATCGCCCCGTTTGGCATCGGCAATGGTAAAGATGTTATCCGGGATGTAATCGATGGTCTTTTGCAGGGAAATCCAGCCTTGCGGCCCATAGCTTTCGTAGAAAGCCAGGTTGGGTTTATAGGCCACACACAGGTCTTTCGTTGCATCGATGATCTGCTTGTTGAACTCGAAGATCGGATCTTCGGTATCCAGCAGGTGTTTGGGGATTTTGGTCAGATCGGTATCGAGTCCGACACAGAGGAAGGATCGTTTTTGTTTGATTTGTTCGATTAACTGTTGTTTGGTCATAATTATTCGGTCATTCCGGCTTTAAGTTTTTCCGTATTTTCTGCTATTTTCAGGGAATTGATCACTTCATCGAGATCACCTCCCATGATGCCATCAAGGTTATACAGCGTTAATCCGATACGGTGATCGGTTACCCGTCCCTGCGGATAATTATAGGTTCTGATCTTGGCAGAACGGTCGCCCGTAGAGACCTGTGATTTCCGCTCGGCAGCACGCTCCTTTTCCTTGCGGATTACTTCGGCTTCGTACAAACGGGAACGCAATACCTTCAAGGCTTTCTCGTAGTTTTTGATCTGTGAACGGCCGTCCTGGCACTCCACCACCACGCCGGTAGGAATGTGCGTTAAACGAACAGCCGATTCGGTTTTGTTTACGTGCTGTCCACCCGCTCCGGAAGAACGGAACGTGTCTTTCTTGATGTCGTCTTTCCGGATTTCGATATCGACTTCTTCGGCTTCCGGTAAAACGGCCACAGTAACGGCAGAGGTATGCACACGTCCCTGCGATTCGGTAGCCGGAACACGCTGTACCCGGTGAACACCCGATTCGAACTTCATGATGCCGTAAACGTTTTCCCCTTCCACACTGAATCCAATCTCTTTGTAACCACCTGCCGTTCCTTCATTAACGGTTGTGATCTCCGTTTTCCATCCTTTCTTATCGAAGTACCGGTTGTACATCCGGAAGAGGTCTCCCACGAACAGACAGGCTTCGTCTCCGCCTGTTCCTGCCCTGATCTCGATGATCACGTTCTTGGTATCTTCTTCATCCTTTGGAATGAGCATGATTTTGATCTCTTCTTCCAGTTCTTCTTTGAACGGAAGCAGTTCGTCCAGTTCCATTTTGGCCATATCGACAAACTCCTTATCGGTCTCGTTGGCGATGATCTCTTTGGCGGAAACTATATTTCCGGTTACTTCCTTGTATTTTTTATAGGCTTTAACAAGATCTTCGAGCTCCTTGTATTCGCGATTCAGTTTCACATACCGGTCCATGTCCGAGATTACTTCCGGATCAACAATCTGTTCACTCACCTGCTCGTATCTGATGTAGATTTCCTCTAACTTCTTCAGTAAACTCATATCAATTGTAGGTAAATTCTCCGTAAGGACTTTTAATGGTTAGTTTTTTCTCTCCCTGTGCTTCCACTCTTCCAACGATTTGGGCATCGACCTGGAAGGATTTTGAGATGGCGATGATATCGTTGGCAATGGATTCCGGTACATACAGCTCCATCCGGTGCCCCATGTTAAACACTTTATACATTTCTTTCCAGTCCGTTCCGGATTGTTCCTGAATCAGTTGGAACAAAGGTGGCGTGGGGAATAAATTGTCTTTAACGATCTGCAAGTCATCTACAAAGTGTAGAATTTTGGTCTGGGCACCACCGCTGCAATGCACCA
Organism: Flavobacteriales bacterium; assembly: GCA_020435335.1. Taxonomy (GTDB): domain Bacteria; phylum Bacteroidota; class Bacteroidia; order Flavobacteriales_E; family Vicingaceae. The sequence continues at coordinate 17,385 of JAGQZT010000001.1, forward strand.
TCCCGTGAATGTTTTCTTGATGCTGATCCAGTATTTTTTTAATGATGGGTGCGTAAGTTCTTGTTGGCGACAACACCAGCTTCCCGGCATCGATTTCAACACCATGAACGGCATCGGTTAACCCGCAGGTTCCGGAGTAGACCAAATCCGACGGAACGGAGGCATCATAAGTTTCCGGATATTTTTCGGCAACGGATTTATTAAACACATCATGACGGGCAGAGGTAAGTCCGTTGCTGCCCATACCACCGTTGTATTCTTTTTCGTAGCTGGCCTTTCCGGAAGACGATAACCCAACGATCACATCACCCGCTTGTATGTTCGCATTATCGATCACATCAGAACGTTTCATCCGGCAGGTCACGGTAGAATCGACAATAATGGTTCGAACCAGATCGCCCACATCGGCTGTTTCACCGCCAGTGGAATATATGCCAACCCCCTGATTCCGGAGTTCTTCCAACAGTTCTTCCGTGCCGTTGATGATGGCTGCGATCACTTCGCCGGGAATCAGGTTCTTATTTCTACCGATGGTGGAGGAAAGCAGGATGTTATCGACGGCACCCACGCAGAGCAGGTCATCGATGTTCATGATCAGAGCGTCCTGTGCGATCCCTTTCCAAACGGAGAGGTCGCCGGTTTCTTTCCAGTAAGCGTAGGCCAGCGACGATTTGGTACCGGCCCCATCGGCATGCATCACCACACAATGCTCTTCACTTCCGGTAAGCATATCCGGGATGATCTTACAAAAAGCCTTGGGATACAATCCTTTATCAATGTTTTTAATGGCCTGATGGACGTCTTCTTTGGAGGCTGAAACTCCGCGCTGCATGTATCGTTCTGATTGACTCATTCTACTTTTAAATATGCTACAAATGTAATGGTTTAGATACAAAAAAAGCATCCCGATTTTTACCGGGATGCTCTTTTATCTTCAATTTTTTATCTAATTAGAACCTTCTTCAGGGGTTGGCTCTGTTCCTTCGGTAGCCGGTGGAACGAAGTTGTCGCCGATTACCTTAAAGTCGGTACGTCTGTTTCGCTGGTGAGCCGCTTCTTTCTCCTCGTTGGATTTCAGCGCATTGATGTATTTCTCATCCAGTAATACGCCTCCGGGCCCTTTGATTGGCTCAGACTCACCCATACCTTTCGCAACGATACGATCAGGGTGAATGCCTTTCTCTTTAGTCAGGTAGTCCACACAAGACTGGGCTCTACGCTGAGATAGTTTTTGGTTGTATGTTGCAGAACCTCTAAAGTCGGTGTGCGAACGCAACTGAATGATGATGGTTGGGTTTTCTACCATGATGTTGTACAGGTAATCCAACGAATCTTTCGAGTTCGGTTTCAGATCGGCTTTGTTGTATTCGTACTCGATCAAAGGCAGTTTGATCACCACATCTTTAAACGGTTGTAATGCGTACTCGTGGAAGAACTTCTTGGAAGCATCCAATCCTACGGTTGTTTCTTTCCCTTTCGCAACCAGGTATCCTTCTCTTGTCACTACGAGTGAGTATGATGTGTTTTCGTTGATGTATCGGGCATCAGGGCCATTTTCAACGAAGGCAAAGTTACCATTGGCATCGGTAGTTGCTTCAGCAGAGCTTCCGTCGGTACCTACCAATTTGATCAGTGCATTAGCCAGTACATTTCCGGTTTCCAGGTCTTTTACCACACCTTCCAGAGAGAATAATTTCGGAGGCAGGTAGAATTCCCAGATGTCGTCACCACCTTTACCGCCTTCACGGCTGGTAGTAAAGAAACCTCTGTCTTTACCAGGCTCGAATACGATACCGAAATCATGAGCTTCGGAGTTCAACGGAGACTGTAAATTTTCTACACCGCTCCACTGGTTTACACCGGTGCTTGCAGCTTTAAAGATATCCAGTCCACCCATTCCTTCATGACCGTTTGAAGCGAAGTACAATTCGCCGTTATCGCGGATGAAAGGGAACATTTCGTCGCCGGGTGTATTGATTTGTGAACCTAAGTTGGTTGGCTCGGACCATGTTTTGGCTTTTTTGTCGTATGTGATGTACCAAAGGTCTTTTCCTCCTTGTCCACCAGGCATGTTTGAAGCAAAAACCAGGGTGTTGTCGTCCGGAGAGATGGCAGGATGACCAACGGTGAACGTATCTTCCGTTACGGTGATCACTTCGGCATCGCCCCAGTTTTGTCCGGCTTTCTTAGCCATCATCAACTGACAACCCATGATTCCTTTTTTCTCAACACCACAACGGGTAAAGTAAATCACGTTTCTTTTTTCATTCAGACAGGAAGCACCTTCTGATGCAGGAGAGTTAACTGTTTCGTTCAGAACAACAGGCTCGCTCCATTTTCCTTTTTTATCTCTTTTACTCACGTAGAGATCGGAGAAGTTCATCCCGGTTACATCGGAAACCGCCTCACCGGCAGAACCTTGTCTGGTTGAAGTAAAGTAAATCTCTTCATTTTTCCTGTCGGAGAATACCGGAGAGAAATCATAATCCTCGGAATTCAGCAATGGCATCGGATTCACCACGAAACGGGTTGGATTATCCTTCCATTCTTTAGCCATTTCACAGGATTTGATTCCCATATCGGCCCGCTTATCGCTCGGATTAGCAGCTTTGTACTTTTTGTATTCAGCCATAGCCTCTTCATACTTCCCTTCGGAACGGTAGATTTCCGCTACTTTAAAGATTGCGATCGGATCGTCGTATTTCGCTTTAATGGCTTTGTTGTACCAGACTGCAGCTTGTTTTCCGTCGTTTTTGTTGTTGTAACACTCTCCGATTTTGTAGAGGATTTCCGACTTCACTTCACCTTTGGTCTCTTTGGTATAGGCTTTCTTGTACATTTCGATAGCGAGGTAGTATTTTCCTCCGCTAAATGCAACATCAGCTTCCGTTTTATAATTTTTCTGAGCGTTGGCAGCCATGCTAAACAGCATTACCAAGGCGAATACACTAATAATCTTTATATTTTTCATGCTAAACGTTAGTTTCCTTTTGAATAGGCGCTAAAGTAAAAAAATCTTTTCAATAATTCAAAGTAAATTCTACAAATAATTTAAATCGAAAATCCCCCCAAAAAAGCATTTTGGGGGGATTAAATTCAATATCCGATAGACCAATCTATCTGGTAAACAAGAGTTCCCTGAGTTTAGGTAAAGGCCACAGCTCGTCATCAATAAGCAATTCCAGTTTATCGGAGTGGTATTTTATCTCATCGAAATAAGGCTTCACTTTGTCGCAATAAGCCAATGCTTTTTTCTCAGAATCGGTCAATTTATTCGCTTTTTTCCTTTCCTCAAGCATTTTATCGCAATTCTCTTTGATGGCATTGAGGTGCTCGGAGATTTCGGTCAGGATTTTCTTTTGCGTTACCGCTATCGTTGGGCCTGATTTTCCGTAAATCTCGTGCAACCCTTTGATGTTCTCAATGATGATGTTCTGATAGCGGATAGCCGTAGGGATCACGTGGTTCTGAGCAATGTCACCCAGGGTTCTGGATTCGATTTGTAATTTCATGATGTAATTTTCCAGCTCGATCTCGTAGCGCGCTTCCAGCTCAACTTTCGACAACACTCCCAACTCATCGAACAAGGCAATGGTTGATTTATCGGTCATTATTTTTAATGCTCGCGGTGTATCTTTCAGGTTGGAGAGCCCCCTCTTTTTGGCTTCTTTCACCCATTCTTCACTGTATCCGTTCCCTTCGAACCGGATTGCTTTGGATTCCTTGATGAGTTTCTGGATTTCCAGCAACAGGGCTTCATCTTTACGCAATCCTTTGGCAATACGGGCATCCACAGCTTTCTTAAACTCTTTCAGCTGCTTGGCAACAATCACGTTTAATGCGATCATGGCACTGGCACAGTTCGCTGCCGAACCAACTGCCCTGAACTCAAATTTATTTCCGGTAAATGCAAACGGTGAAGTTCTGTTTCTATCCGTATTATCGAGTAAAATCTGAGGAATTTTTCCAATGCTTAACTTGAGTTCCGTTTTATCTTCGGGCGTCATTTTACCGGCACTGATGTTCTTTTCCAGGTTATCCAGCATCTCGGTCAATTGCGACCCGATGAAGGCGGAAATAATGGCCGGAGGCGCCTCATTGGCTCCCAAACGGTGGTCATTCCCTGCGGATGCGATACTTGCTCTTAAAATATCGGCATTTTCGTGGATGGCCTTGATGGTATTCACAAAAAACGTCAGGAATCTCAGGTTGGTCTTCGGATTCTTGCCGGGAGCAAGGAGATTTACCCCTGTATTGGTTCCTAACGACCAGTTGTTGTGTTTTCCGGAGCCGTTCAGCGAGCCGAACGGTTTTTCGTGCAGCAACACCCTGAAATCGTGTTTTCTGGCAATTTTCTCCAATAAATCCATCAACAGCAGGTTGTGATCGTTCGCCAGGTTGGTCTCTTCGTACATCGGAGCACATTCAAACTGGTTCGGCGCCACCTCATTGTGTCTGGTTGTAACCGGAATTCCCAGTTTATGCGCTTCAATTTCATAATCCCGCATAAAAGCGGCTACCCTCTCGGGAATGGAACCGAAATAGTGATCATCCAACTGCTGTCCTTTTGCCGGGTTATGTCCGACAAGCGCTCTACCGGTCATCATGATATCAGGCCGTGCGTTGTACAATGCTTTATCTACTAAAAAATATTCCTGTTCCCATCCCAGGCTTGAGCTTACTTTCGTGATGTTCTTATCAAAATAAGCCGCACACACATCCGTTGCAGCTTGATCTACCGCATGAAGGGCCTTTAACAATGGGATTTTATAATCCAGTGCTTCACCGGTATAGGCAATAAATACCGTAGGCACACACAAAGTTTTTCCGATAATAAACGCCGGAGAGGTCGGATCCCACGCCGTATACCCTCTCGCTTCGAATGTATTTCTGATTCCCCCGTTCGGGAAACTGGAAGCATCCGGTTCCTGTTGAACCAGATTTTCGCCGTCGAACTTTTCAATGGCTCTCCCGCCGCTGATCGGGCTGAAGAAAGAATCATGCTTTTCAGCCGTGGTACCTGTTAACGGCTGGAACCAGTGCGTGAAATGGGTTGCCCCTTTTGTCAGCGCCCAATCCTTCATCGAAGAAGCTACCTGATTGGCGATATCCCTATCGATCCGGGTTCCTTTATCAATGGAACTCATCACACTTTTGTAGGCATCTTTGGGCAAATATTCCCGCATAGTCTCCTGTGTGAACACA
>JAGQZT010000033.1 GCA_020435335.1 Flavobacteriales bacterium
CCCCGATATTTTCCAGGTATATGGTTTGTGATTTTTCGATCTCATCGATATAATCGATATAACCTGAACCGGCATATTTCTTTTTACCGAATACATTGATGCTGGCATTGTAGATGCTGTGGTTCTGCGTAACGTAGCTGGCCACCACCCTGGAATTGTTGAGGGTCTGCATCTTCGCTTTTTTCTCAATCACAACTTTCCCGCTATCCGGGTATACCATGGCATCGGCCACATTCATGAATTTCACCCCATCTGCATAAATGATCTTACTTTTCAGATCATACTTGGCTTTGGATGAAAAGAAACTTAACGAATCCTGATCCTCATGAACGGAGATGAATTGTGCTCCATCCAGCTTAACTCCCGAGGCATCCGTTTGTTTCGCCTCTCCAGCCGTAAGCTCAATGTCCGCATTATCCATATACCATTTAAACTCATCCATAAAACAGATGTACTGCATCGGCTCGAAATTGATGTACGAACCACCTCCGTTAGAGCGGAACTGACCATACCTGCCGTCGAATGTCACGTAAGCGTTTACGTTCACGGTAGAAAATGCGAGCGCATCAGCCTGATCGGCTCCTTCATCCTTCAACCTGAAATCGGCCGTGTCGGATTGAAAGTCCTTAAACTTGAAGCGGATCAGCTTGGCTTCCAATTCGGCTTTTTGAAACTCAAATGTCCCTGAGCCTGTAAGTCCTTCGGGCTGAATCATCGTCTGACCGCGCATGTAAGATTTCATATCGTACATGGCAATGGGCTTATCGATTTCACGATGAAACATAATGTCTTTGTTCGGGTGCCACCTTGTTTTTACATGTTCGCCTTCCACCGGTGGAAACTCTACTTCCACTGGGCTTTCTTCCACAACGTAGCGCTCGGCAACCGCATTCATCGAGTCCGGAAAGAAGATAAAATCTTTCGACCAGGTTGTCGAAGTCAGGTAGTCCAGTTTTCCATTCCCCCTTAGCCCGTCGTGACTCAAACGGATGGTATCATTGAATACTCCCTTGCCGCCGTACATATCAAATCCGTTCGGGGGAGTTTCTTTAATGAACCCTAGAGAATGATCGGGCTGCAGCGTGAGGGTTTCATCCATCTCCGGGAAGATTCCGGCAGAAAAGAAGGTTCCCTCGAACTTCAACTGCTCGTTATCAAAGTTATCCAGACTATCGATCTGGAAGGGCTCCACGTGAAAATAAAACTCATTCTTATCGTATGCCCCGTTGAGGATGGATTTCCTGTCGTAGAAAACATACGAATCTTTAAAGCTGTTCAGGATCGGATATTCATGAGCAGGCTTTACCCCTGATTTATTATTGGGTTTATCAATGAGCAGGTTCCCGTTGATCTTTTCGATCACCGTTTTCACCTGCTTCAGAACAGGCTGGCCATATTGATCCTTTTCACCTGTTTCGGCATAAATCCTCAGCGAATCGACATTGGGCATATCAATCTTAAAATCATCGTACTTAAAAGCGAAGTTGCTTCCCATAATGTCAAACCTTCCGGCCTGGATCAGTCCGCTAAAATCAAAGTCCCTGTTCTTTTTAAGGATCAGTTCTTTCCGGGCAGGATAAATGATTACCTCCTGCGAATCACTCACATTGATGCTGTTAACCCCACGCAATTTCAGGTCGTAATTAATGAGACTCAGTGAGGCATTGCTGGCCCCCTTGATGTTGGAATAAAAACCGATCACATCGTAATCAATGTTACCACCGCTGGCTTTAACCCAGTTATAGAGTTTGTCTTTTACCACAAAATATTTGCCGTCGTAATTATAATTTATGAACCCCTTGTATGAAAGATCGAGCAGGAAGCCCTGAATTTGCGTGTAGGACATCAGCGAATACTCCGCAAACTGATCAACCGTAATGTAATTCGTGTCAAGCTGGCCGGACAAATCGTTCACCATGTACAAAGGATGCTTGGTTGAAAGCCCCATCATTCCCAGGTAAGCATTCTTGGAAAAATAATCGGACGAAACAAAAATTGCATCTGTTTTGGTTCCTCCGGTCAGATTTTTAAATTGAATCATGGGTGAATCGACCTGCCACTCGAGTGTTTCAAAATCCATATCCACCTGATGGTAGGAGTCAAAATAAGGTGTTAGCTTGATTCCCTGGTGATCCCGGATCAGGGTCAATTTACGCTCTTTGACAAAGAACTTGAAGGAAAGTCCGGGGTGATAGATCGAATCTTCTCGGATGTACATGGTTGCCGAAGCCACCTGGGCAACAACCTGCTCGGGCTTAATGATAAAAGTTTGCGCTCCCATTCTCAGGAAGGGTTTGTTGTCGCGTTTAAAGATCACATAGGCATCCTGCTTATCATTACCACTCCCGATCACTTTTCTGCCATGGAGTGAGAATCCGCCGATGTAATCAACCCCTTCCGAGATGTTATTGATCTCCAGCCGTGCGCTGTATGACGTAAAACGGGGATAAGTTGCTTTTTCTTCGGATACATTGGCCAATACTTTCTCTTCGAACACCCCTTTCATCGGATCGGCAAAATAATTGTAGTCGTAAAATGTAACGTCTTTGATCGTATACGTGGGTGATTTCATATCAATCGTATAGTGGTCGACCTCTGCCCAAACCGAATCCGGAGAAAACCCGGCACGCTCCCAGGTGATCTTACCGCCTTCGCCGACCCATTTCCCAAGCGTGGGATAGTAAATGCCTTTGGTATTCATAATCACGGAGCTATCCCCTTTGGAATAACAGGTTAATGTCAGTGCATCGAATTCGATGGTTGGCAAACTATCGTAACCGAATACATAGTTGGTGTTGTTGGCGGCCCATTGATTGGCGGCCGATTTGTACATGAAATTTTCACTAAAGAGGTCGTTACACGATTTGAGGTAGTCACTAAAATCTTTATTACTCTTGGCTTTGGCCAGGCGGATAATGATATCGTTCCAGCTTTCGAAATTAGCTTCGGTCTGGTATTTACTATTTACAAAGCTCATGATGGAATAGATGTAATTCCTGAAATCGGGAAAAGCTTTTTTCCGTTCCTTCAACATGATGTTACACACTTTGTAGACAATTTCGCGCTGGTTATCCGAGAACTTGCCTCCATACCAATCCCACGAAAAATCATCCATCACGAGCTTGCCGTCGGCAGCCCTGGAATAGGTTAAAAACTCCTCCATTTCCTGAAAGAACAAGGTTGAGTCGGAAGAAAAACTTTTTAGTTTCCCCTGGGAGAATAAATTAAGGGATGATAATCCAAAAACGAATAGCAGTATGTATGTAACTCTTCTCAAATCTCTTATTTTTTAAACACAAGCATCGCCCAATCATGCCTGTAAGCCTCATTGATAAATTTCAAACCGTGTTGTTTACATTCCTGAACCAGGGTTTCCTTATCGGACATAAAGAAACCACTCAACAACAAAATACCGTTATCAGACAACACCTTTTCATAGTTCACGATATCGGCTAACAGTATATTCCGGTTAATGTTTGCTAAGATACAATCAAAATTGGTGCCTACTATGGCTTCTGCTCCTCCTTTTTTTACAACAATCTCTTCACAGCCGTTGTTTTTAACATTTTCCAGCGTGTTCCCGAATGCCCAATCATCAATATCAATCGCCTCAACATATGCCGCTCCTTTCATGGCGGCAAGTATGGCCAACACTCCTGTTCCGCATCCCATGTCCAGCACTTTCCAATTCTCTACGTCGGTGTGCAGCAATTGTTGAATCATCAGGTGTGTGGTTTCATGGTGTCCCGTTCCAAATGACATTTGCGGGTTGATCACAATATCAAATTCAACACCTGACTTAGGTTCATGAAAATCGGCTCTGATCATGCAGCGATCATCGACCAGGATAGGCGAAAAATTTTCCTCCCATGTTTTGTTCCAGTTTTGATCCTCGATATGATTCAACTGGTAAGAAATCTGAAACCCCGGATCGGAAAAGATCGCAACGGATTTAATTGCGGACTCGTTGTAATCATCCTCCTGGATGTAGGCACTCAGCCCCTCTTCGGTTTCCACAAAACTTTCAAAACCAATCTCAGCTAATTCGGCAATTAATACCTCCCGACCTATTTCAACCGGCGTGATTTTTGCCGTAAATTCAATGTAATTCATATCAAAGGATTGACTTATAAAAAAACGAATTTTTTTTTGCATTAACTAATTAATGTCATATTCGGTTTAACATTTTTTAATTTACTTTGATAAAAAAATACAGATGAAATTAATCCGCCCTTTACTGTTCCTCTCCGTTCTTATTCCGGTACTGTGTTCTGCTCAACAGGATTCGACAGTCACGTACACGCTGATCGGAACTGTGGTTGACGGCAATACAAACGAATTATTAATGGGCGCCAACATTGTTAGTAGCCGTAATTTCGGGACTAAAACCAGTGAAATCGGTGAATTTTCCATTCATACCCAATCGAATGACACGCTAACCATTTCATTTGTCGGGTACAAAACCCTTACTTACATTACCCCCGAGAGAGCCGCCGGCCGTTACCTCATTAAGTTCCGGATGTATCACGATTCCATTTCACTGAAGGAAGTTGTGGTTTTCCCTTACCCTACCTTTCAGGATTTCAAAGATGCATTTCTTGCTCAGGACAAACAGCATGAAAAAATTGAAATGCAGGGAGTTAAAACATACGTCGATCGTGATGTATCCTACAAAGCACCGAGTGTCTTCAGCCCGGCTTCGTTTATTTACGATAAGTTGTTCGATAAAAAAGCCCGACTCAATCGTACATTAAAAAGGAGAAAGGATAAAATTGAGGAATCCACGCAGGAAAATGATTAAAAACATGTTATATTTTTAACTGCATCCCTATTTTTTATTATATTTGACAGCATTTGTTAAATTTCAAGGTATGAAGGCTACACATGTTGTCGTTGAAGAGATCATCAAAAAATCTCCGTTTTTAGAAGAAGCTCTGGCTGAGGGAATCATCAATCTTTCCTCTCTTTCCAGGCAAATCAAACCCGAAATCGACGAACAACTCCACAAAGATGTTCAGATCGGCGCCATTGTTATGGCTCTGAAAAGGCTTTCTCCGAAATTTGATCCGAACCTGAAAATCAAGGTAAAGAAGGTGATCAACCGCCTGGGCGACATCACCGTTCGTTCCAAAATAACCTACTACACGTTTAAGAATTCGGAAACCATCATTGAGAAACAGGCTGAATTGCTCAAAAAACTCAAGGGAAAAAAAGATGCGTTTTATGCGTTTTCCCAAGGTGTTTATGAAACCACCATTATCCAGAGCGACTCTGAGCAAAATGATGTGGACAACATTTTCAAATCGGAATCACTGGTTCAGGCCACCAAAAGCCTGTCGTCCATTACCATTAAACTGCCCAGTGAGAATGCGGATGTATCCGGGATTTATTACTTCATCCTGAAAAAGATTGCCTGGGAAGGGATCAACATCCTGGATCTGATCTCAACCACACACGAATTCACGATCATTGTGAACGACGAGAGTGTGGACAGAGCCTTCTCCATCTTAAAGAACCTGAATAAAGGGGATTATTAATTCTTGAGTTCTTCCTTGTAGTTCTTGATGATGTCGTTTTTATCATCCTTGATGACATTTAACGGCGTACATACCCCGTCGCGACAGCTATAACATTTCAACTTATCCTTGAATACTGCCGATTTATAGATGGATTTACCCAGTAACATTCTGGCTGCTTCCTGCACCCCTTCTACGATAGACGGATGCGGGTGGATCATGTGAGCCAGCTCCTCAATGCCTTTGTTCATATCCATCAATAAAGCTACCGACTGGATGGCCGCAGATGCATGATATCCTGCCGCACGCATCCCCAGCACCTTCATTTCATCATCATCCGTAACAATCAACTTGAAAAAGCCTTCCGGATTCCCCATGGAAATGGCTCTGGCTATGGTTGAATAATCGACTTTGGCTATGCGGTAAGGAATGTTTTTCTCGCGCAACATTTGCTCGTTGGCTCCTACTGCTGCTACGACAGGATTCAGGAACATGATCGTGGAAACGTTTTCGTAATTGATCGGCTTAACCGGAAAATCGGCAAACATTCTTACCACGGCATGCCTGGCTTCACGCTCTCCCACATTTACCAACGGAATCCTTCCCGAAACATCACCAACGGCATAAATGTGCGGAATATTCGTCTGAGTATCCACATCACCGATGTGAACTCCGCGCTTACTCATTTGCACACCGGCATTTTCAATTTTCAATGGAGCAATATTCGGCACACGTCCAATAGACAACAAAGCTTTCTCTACGTTAATGATCTCGGTTTCTCCTCCGGGTTTTTCGATTTCATATTCCACCCTGCCGTCTTTGATCTCCATGCGTTTCAAACTGGCTTCCCGGTGAATTTGCACGCCCCGTTTTTCCATATTCCTTGAAATCAGTTCCGAAATATCTTCGTCTTCGAAGGGTAAAATTCGCTGTGCCCGGTCGATCAGGTATACCTTGGTCTTGCCGAAATTAGCAAAGATGGTAGCGTATTCACAACCAATCACCCCGGCACCAACGATCACCATGCTTTCGGGAAAGTCATCCATGTGTCCGATCCCGTCGCTGGTCATGATAATTTTTTCATCGACCTGAATGTTTGGCAATTTACGGGGACTACTGCCGGCAGCAATTACCGTATGCTCGGCATAAATAATCAGTTCATCCCCATTTTCTTTTGTGATCTTAATTTCTTTATCCGTTAAAAAACTGGCCAGTCCTTTCTCATAAGTAATCAAACCCGTTTCCGCATGAATGATGCGAAGGTGGCAAGTCAACTGAAATTTCCGATCAAAAATCGCTTCATCCACCGTTCTTTTCACCTCGTCAAAGGTAATATCCAGATTCCGGTCTGCCCTGTCTTTTCCGAGTTCGTCGTACACCCTTCTGTATCGGGCGGAAAGCTCCCACATGGTTTTAGAGGCTAATGCCCCGTCATAAATGCCTGCTCCTCCCAATCGTTCTTTCTCAACCAATATCACTTTCTTCCCGAAATCGATCGCCCTCATGGCTGCTGCGTAGCCCGCAGGCCCTCCTCCGATCACACATAAATCGTATTTTTCCATAGCTTATATCCCTTGATTTACAAGCTAAAAGTAAGAAAAAGAATGAATTGATTTAGATTTGTTAATGTAATTCTTCTACGGGGAAACGGATGTCAAATAACATTCCTTGATCCGTCTTTATTTCCATCGTTCCATTTAGTTGTCCTACCAATGAATAAACCAACTCCAGACCTAATGTCGCCGGGGTTTCGAGGTTTACATGTTCAGCCAATCCAACCCCGTTATCCTTGATTAGAATATGAAATTGATCGTCCCTGCACAAGACACTTACCTCTATCCTGCCCTGGTATATTTTCGGAAAAGCATGCTTGTAGGCATTTGATACGATTTCATTGACGATCAACCCGCACGGTATGGCACGATCAATATCAAATCGGCTGATTTGTTCGTCATCAAACTCATACTCCACATCAATGTACTCTTTATTGTAGGAGTAGCTCAGCAATTCAACAATCGACTTCACATATTGCTTGAGATCAACGTATTGCACATCTTCCGACTTATAGAGTTTCTCATGAACCAGGGCAAGGGTTTTGATCCGGTTCTGTGTTTCCTTAAACAAAAAGCTGGCACTTTCATCCGAAATGTAGTTGGATTGCAGGTTCAGCAAACTGGAGATAATCTGAAGGTTGTTTTTCACCCGGTGGTGAACCTCCTTCAATAAAATATTCTTCTCATGCAGCGATTGCTTGATCTTCTCTTCTGCTTCCTGGCGCTCAAAAAACAACGGAACCTCGTAATTCTTATCACCCAGTGAACTTTCTGATTTGATGTACTCGTTGATCTTGTCCGGATGAGCCATAATGAAAGTACAGTTCTCATCCCCGCGGGCACGACATGAAATCTCAACGGCCGTTAAAGGAATCCCAAAACTCTCTTCACACCAACCCGAAGAATAACCGGCATTCATGATACAGACCGTTTTATCGGTTTGCTGCCCGGATTTGATCCAGGAGTCTGCCTCAAAGGAATATGGATGGTGGTATTTCAGGTAAAAGTTCGTATCGGGAGTCGGTGAACTTTCCGGAAGAATATCCACGTAAGCCCATCCTGAGTATGCAAAATGAATAGGCCCTGCCGATAATTTCGCAATCGGATCCTCCACGTTCATGCGTTGATGGAAATTCTTGGCGTCTTCCAGTCCGATAACGTGAGCGATATCAAACAGGAAATTCCGTCCGATAACAAAAGCTTCTTCCTCCCCTTTATCAGCATAAAGGCTTTGAATCTTGGTCAGAAAATCGACCGAAAGCGAAGATGCGCGCATCAGAACATAACGCTCATCATTGATTTCTATCGTTCCCTGAGTCGGATCAGCCTTCAGTTCCTCAAAATACAGGGCAACGATCTTCTCCGCGTCTTCAAAAACCGCTTGAAACTGGTCGGGAACAGATACGGTCTTGCCTTGCGAGATAATAGCAGTAAACCCTTCCCTTAAGAGCCGGTTCTCCTTTTCTAAAAATGCAATTCTATCTTGAAGCTCGGAAATATCCACAGGCTGACCAGGTTTAGCTCAATAAATGTAACTAAAAACCCACTAATTCACAACAAATAATTAATTGGCCGCAGGGCAGTAGTATATGAACTTACAGTTGTTGTAAATGATGTTATCCAGCTCAATCAGGGATGCCAGAGCCAGTTGGGAATAATTTTGGGAAGCATTTCTGAATTGGCCGGCTTCGGTTCGCCAAAGCGTGGTAATAAGGTTCATGTCTCCTTTCTCCGGTCCGATCACATCAATAGCCGCTTTCACATTTCCAGCACCTGCATGGTAAGCGTGAAGCACCAATAACTTGTACCACAAGTCGTTTTCATTGTAGCTGATTCCTTTTTCTCTTAAAATCCGGTTTGTTTCAGGAATGCAGATGGTCTTGATCAGCTTAGCTGAAGCCCAGGCCGACTTATCGAAATCCTTACGGTCATCCGTCGATTTATTCACTGTTAGTCCCATGTTGATGGCCACGTTTTTCATGAGCTGAAAGGAGCCGTAAGCACCAACAGGCGATTTTTGCAATTTGTTAGGACTCTCAATTAAGAGGATCGCTTGTGCATAGAACGGATCGACATTGTTTTCAGAAAAAACCTGAATTCCTCTTCCGATGCTCGGGATTACTTTCTCAAAATCATAAAAAGCCCTTTTCCCGCTGGTCATGTACACATGTTCTTCTTCCGGGAGATTGTGGTGTTTTTTAACACTGTCGCGAATCGCGTTCTTTTGATCGTCCGATAACTTTTCCCAATCGGCCACGGCTACTTTCCGGATGATTTGCCGTGTACTGCCGATGTTGATAAGCGCCGAATCATCCCCCATCGTCATTAAGGTTCTCCAGAAGTTCGGCTGAGCCAAAGTATCCCATCCTTGCTGGTAGAGCTGCTGATTCTGCACAAAATGATAATTGGTCGTATCGCTTAGTCCGACCACTTCTACCAATTCGTATGAAGCCTCTTTCGGGTGATCGAATGAGAGGCCAATGCATGCAACAATGGCGATTAAAACTATGTTGACTGATTTATACATACATCAAAGAAAACGCTATTTCGTGGATTAAGTTACAAAAAACATGCAAATTATTAACACACTACGTTTAATTAGCCAAGATGAATCTCTTTGGTAATAATTTTGGTGGACGTTGAACTGGGCTTGATCATTCTTCCCTTTCTACGGGTATACACCTCAATAAACTCGGCTCCGAAAAGCAGGATGATGGAAGAGTAATACACCCACATCAATAACAACACCAACGATCCGGCCGTACCGTAAGCCGTACCGAAACTGCTTTTTCCCAAGTAAAAACTAAACAGGTATTTCCCAACAATAAACAGGATGGTTGAAAGGACGGCTCCACGGAGTACATCCTTCCATGCTATTTTAGCATCCGGTAATACTTTATACACCAGAACGAATACAGTAAAAACAATCAAGGTGAAGCTAACCTGCTCCAAAAAAGAAATCAGATCGGCACTATTCTTTCCAAAATACTCAATTAAAAGGTCATTGAAAACCACAACCAGCGTATCTACGGATAAAGACACCAGCATCAGAAAGCCGATGGTCGCAATCATAGCAATGGAAATCAACCGATTGAGTATAAATTTTAAAGCCACCCGTTTAGGTTTGGGGCGAATTCCCCAGATCACATTGATGCCGTCCTGAATGGATGCGAAAACCGAGGTTGAACCGTAAAGTAAGGTGGATATGGCAATGATCAGGGCCAGGTAGCTGAATTCGGCATGTTCGAGGTTTCTGATGATGCTCTGCACCTGCATGGCGCTGGACTCTCCCACCAGGACCTGAATCTGATCATACAATTCCATTTTGACGGCTTTTTCCCCGAATACAGATCCTGAAATAAGAATCACCCCGATCAGTATGCCTGGCAGGGAAAAGATGGTGAAGAAAGCGATGGATCCACTGTAATTGAGGGAGTTATCGACAACAAACTTGACGATTACATCCCAGATGAATTGAAAAAGCTGCTTGATTTTTCCGATCATGAGGCAAAATTAACCCTCTTTAATTTCAGAAAATAGAACTTTCGTCAGTTTTAATTTTTTTTTATAATGGAATATACGTGTTCATCCAGCTTCAAAAAACCCTGATTGTAACAGAAGCAGATCGGTTTCCCTTCTTTTGTCCAGTAAATGCTGGTACACAAATTAAAATCGAATCCCAGATCGAGCAAATCATCCTTTAAAATCTGAGTTGAGGCTTCGGGATTTAATTCCTCCAGGATGCGCCAGTTCTTTTGTAAACGGGCATTTGTAGCCCGAATTAACTTTTTCCCTTCCCGGTGGATTTTGTTATTGAACGTATTCCTGCAATAGTCGGAACAAAATTTTTTGTCTGACCGGCCAACGATACGTTCCCCACATTCCATGCACTTTTGATGCTCCATAACCAAAGTATTTTTACAAATTTCGGAAAGTGGATGGATCTCCTCGTAATCGACTACACCCAAATCTATTCGAAAGTAATTAATTAGTAACCGAATAGTTTCCGGAACCTTTTATTCTTTTGTCATAAAGCCGGGCTAAAATTATTTATAAACTAAAATCATTATCCATGAATAACATCAAAAATAAAGTACAACTCATCGGACATCTGGGAGACGATCCAACCATCATCCATCTGGATTCCGGGAAAAAACTGGCCAAATTCTCCATTGCAACCAATGAATCTTACCGAAATGCGCAAGGAGAAAAAGTAACAGACACCCAATGGCATCAGGTTGTCGCCTGGGAAAAGTCGGCCGACATCATCGAAAAATACCTGAATAAAGGCAGTGAAGTTGCTGTAGAAGGCAAACTGGTTAACAGAAGCTACGATGATAAAGACGGAAATAAACGATACATTACGGAGGTTGTTTTGAATGACCTTTTAATGTTGGGAGGTAAAAAGTAACCTCTTTTGTTCATGAAAAAGCCGCTGAGTAATCAGCGGCTTTTATCATAACTTTTTAAACCATCCCAACATGGGCACCGGAACAGGAACAAACTGTCCCTCACCATACAATCCGGAAAACCCGAATTGAAAGGCTCCATCATTTTTACCGTGAACACGGACACCCGGAATTAATATCCCGTAAACCCCGTTACTTGAACCGGCATTATCCTCTACGTAAAAAAATGAATCAAAAACAAAACTGGTATTTTTCCCCAATTTGGCGATGGCACCAATGGAGAATAATGTAGCACCTCCCGAATATCCATCATACGCAGCCATACCATACCCTCCCGAGAAATTGATGTTGGACCTCCTGTCTCCAATTGTCAAAGCACCATAAGGAAGTGCCACAACAAAATCAGGCGCAGCCCAGGAACCGAAACCAGCCAAAGTTCCCAATCCAAAATTGACTTTCTCACTGATGTTAAACGTATATTTCGCGCTACCTACAATAGGTATTCCCACCCAGGAAGTCATCAGTCCCAGACTGAAATTCTTAGCCACGCCAAAATGAATCTCGGGGCCGTATAAATTCCACAGCACATAACTTTCACCTTTCTCCATCGGCAACCCGTTAGTGGTAATAAAGTATCGGGTGGCAAAAATTTCTTCCGGAATATAATCTCCGTTACCATTTACCTCCCTGGCTTTAATCTCGTGCATATCCTTCACCTCATACTTCGGAATGACTACCTGACCTTTATCTTTCGTCTCGATCAGAATCTCCCGGGCATCCTGTTTCAGAATGGTTCCGATAAACTGCCCGCCACTATTGGTCGTAATAATAAAGAGTTGAGGTGATGTGTCCAAGGTACCACGATCCGCCTGACCCAACACAACAGACGAACCGAACAGACCCAGCGATATGATCAGAACTATAGAATGAAAACGCATAAGGATATTTTTACTAAAGTTATACAATTCCCAAACATCAAGACCAAAAAAAAGCCACTGAAATTTCAGTGGCTTTTTTTAATCCTTAATTTATTTTCCCTTTTTTAAATAGACACGTCGGCAAAGCAAACCAGGAAAGCATAAACAGCTCCCGGAAGCCAGAATAATAGTGTCAGTAACAAATCGAGCCAGAAATTACCGGTCACTCCATTTTCAAATACGACTACCCCGATTGGAGGCAGGAAAAAGCATAACAACGCAATAACAATATCGCTTGCCTGAGATGAAGAAGCTTTTGCACGTTTTTGATCTTGAACCATAGATACATGTTCAGGATTCATCTTGAAGTAATGGTAGTCCCTGTTGTAAGCATTCCAGGCATGGTGATCGGAATGATTCAAAGAGCCGGCAGAGTTAACTTGCTTTGGAGTTAATTCCGGCATAGCAAACTCCTTTTCTTGTGTTTGCCCTTGCACAAGCTCTTCAACACGCGTGTTATTGGATGCCGTAATTGTAACATCCTGCTGAACCGGATTGAAAGCCAGGGTTAATTCTCTTTCTGCCACCGAAGAATCTTCATGCTTATCCTTTGCTTTGAATTTCTTCAGGTATTTTCGTTTTGAAAACTGACTCAGTATTTCACTATCGGCACTACATGATACCATCAATTGACTCGCTGTTACCAGCACTATTAATCCATAAACAATTTTTTTCATCATATTCAATTTTATATTCCCGATAAATGTATTTGATTACGGTTAGAATACAAAAAGAATCCCCCTTCACTTATCAACAAAATCGATTTTAAAAATTACTTTTGCCCTCGTTATGAGTTTAGAGCAGGAAATCAACAAACGAAGAACTTTTGGCATCATTTCCCACCCGGATGCCGGTAAGACCACATTAACCGAGAAGCTGTTATTATTCGGTGGTGCCATTCAAACGGCTGGTGCCGTTAAATCGAATAAGATCAAGAAGTCGGCTACTTCCGACTTCATGGAGATTGAGAAGCAAAGAGGAATCTCCGTAGCCACTTCGGTGATGGCATTCAATTACAAAAACACCAAGATCAACATTCTGGATACACCGGGGCATAAAGATTTTGCTGAAGACACCTACCGCACATTAACGGCGGTAGACAGTGTGATCATGGTTATCGATTGCGCCAACGGTGTGGAGGATCAAACCAAGAAACTCATGGAAGTCTGCCGGATGCGAAACACTCCGGTGATCGTTTTCATCAACAAAATGGATCGTGAAGGACAGGATGCTTTTGATCTGCTCGACGAGATTGAATCTACCCTGAGCATCAAAGTCAGACCGCTCAGCTGGCCGATCGGTATCGGCTCTACGTTTCAAGGGGTATACAACATGTTTGAACACCACCTGAACTTATTCGACATCAACAAGACCCGAATCGAACGGGACATCGTATCGATCTCTGACCTCTCCGACCCCAAACTGGATGAACAGATCGGTGAAAAAGCCGCTGACAAGCTTCGGGAGGATATTGAACTGGTTGAAGGTGTTTACGATGAATTCGACATTGAAAAATACAAAAGCGGTGAGCTGGCTCCCGTATTCTTCGGTAGTGCCCTGAATAACTTCGGTGTTCAGGAATTGCTGGACACTTTTATTGAAATTGCGCCTTTTCCTAAAAGCCGTGAAACCAATACCAAATTAGTTCACCCCACCGACCCGAAATTCAGTGGGTTCGTATTTAAAATTCATGCCAACCTGGATCCCAATCACCGGGACAGGATTGCGTTCCTGAGAATTTGTTCCGGCAAATTCGAACGCAATAAGTTTTACCAGCACGTTCGGATCGACAAAAAGCTGAAATTCAGTAATCCTACCAGCTTCATGGCGCAGGACAAGAGTGTGATCGATGAAGCATTTCCAGGCGATGTGATCGGGCTTTATGATACCGGAAATTTTAAGATCGGTGACACGCTAACCGAAGGAGAAGATATGGAATTCCAGGGAATCCCGAGTTTCTCTCCGGAAATTTTCAAAGAACTGATCAACAAAGACCCTATGAAAACCAAGCAGTTGGAGAAAGGAATCCAGCAGCTTACCGATGAGGGGGTTGCTCAATTGTTTATCCAGCAACCGGGAAACCGGAAGATCGTAGGTACAGTCGGAGAGCTACAGTTTGAAGTGATCCAGTACCGTCTTCAACATGAATACGGGGCTTCTGCCGAATTTCAGCCTAAGAGCTTTTACAAGGCTTGTTGGATGACAACAGAAGACGACAGCAAACTGGAAGATTTTATCCGTAGAAAAGCGCAGTATATTGCCAAGGATAAAGACGATAACTACGTATTTTTAGCTCAAAGTGCGTTCTTGCTGCAAAGTGCCGAGGCCGATTACCCGGAAATTACATTCCACACCACTTCCGAATTCAAGCGGGCCAAAGAGAACTCATTGTAGGATTTCATCCAGCTTTTCGTGGTACACGTGAAACGTATTGAGGTTACTGTGTGATCCTTCTTCTATGGTGAACAACTTCACCTTGCCGGACAATTGTTCCAGGCGAACACTCGAATGGTAGGGAATTGTCTCGTCTTCCGTTCCGTGGAAGAGGTAGACGGGCATCTCCAGGTCCGGAAGCAATTTATCTGTCCTGAACTGATAATGCAATAAAATGGAGTTCGGCAAATACGGATAATGAAATTTGGAAACATCATAAAAGTTAAAGTAAGGTGTTTCCAAAACCAGCATACGGGGGTGATTTTCATGTGCCAGCTTGGCTGCAATACCCGTCCCCAAAGAGGTTCCGTACAGGATAACATCCCGTTCTTTGTAATCGTAGAGCAGTTTCTTGTAGATCAATAAGGCGTCTCCATAAAGCATTTTCTCATTCTTGATTTTGCCGGTACTTTTGCCGAACCCCCGGTAATCATACATCAGCACATCGTACCCCCGGCTTGTGAAATCAACAGCCCTTGCCCCCCAACCTTCCAGGTTTCCTGCATTACCGTGGTGATAAAACACCACTCCTTTGGGATCTTTCACTTTAAACAATAAGGTGTTCAGGGATTCGCCGTCGGGAGTAACAACATTGAACTCTTCAAAATCATCTTCAAAATGGAACTGGTATTTATCGGAGAGCTTCTCCGGATAAAAGATCAGTTTCTCCTGGAACGTATAAACAGCTATTCCCAGTCCGATCAATACGGCAGGGACAATAATCACAATGTAAATAAGCAGTTTTGGCACGTTAAATGTTTGTTAAAATGCTTTAATATCAAGTAAAGATAGAATATAATATTAACTTTGAGATAAAGTAGACGTATCTAAATTATGAAGAAATTATTCTTATTCTGTTGCATCGTTTTTCTTTCTTTAGGTGCATTTTCCCAGAAAGACGCATATAAAATCCGCATCAAAATTAATGGCAAAAAAGATGTCCCTGTATACCTGATCAATTATTTCGGCGAACAACGCTACTACAAAGACACCGCCGCCTTTAACAGTGAAGGGGTTGCCGTTTTTACCGGTCCAAAACATTTACCGGGTGGTATTTACGGATTATTCTCTGAAGAAAAATTACTGTTCGAATTGTTGCTGAACGAGGAACCGCTGGTTGATCTCGAAACGGATACCGAGGATTATATTAACCACATGAAAGTGAAGAAATCCGAGGAAAACAAGCTGTTCTTCGAGCATCTTGCACTGGTCACCAAAAAGCAGGAAGAATCGAAACCACTTCAGGAACGATACAATGCCAAGGATGTTTCCGAAGCTGAAAAGAAGGAAATTTCCGTTAAGTTGGAGCAAATCGGTGAAGACATCAATACTTATCGTTTGGGTATCGTTGAAAAATACCCCGATATGCTGATTTCCGTGATCTACCGAACCATGAAAGAACCCAAAGCACCCGAATATCCGGAATTATCCGACTCTTTAAGGCGTGTTAAACAGTATTATTATGTAAAATCCCATTACTTTGACGATGTTGACTTTGGCGATGAGCGCATCAATTACACCCCGCTCTACCACAACAAACTCGAAAAGTATTTTAAGCAGTTGGTGGTGCCCGTTCCGGATTCGATCATCAAGGAAGCTGACATCATCATTGCCCGGTCAAAGGCCAACCAGGAGACTTTCAAATACACGGTCCATTACCTGCTGAGCCACTATGAACGATCCAAGATCATGGGAATGGATGCTGTGTTTTCGCACATCGGGCTGAACTATTACACGCATGAACTGGCTTTTTGGGCCGATTCTGCACAAATTGAAAAAGTACAGGAACGAGCCAGTAAAATTTCGCCGCTTTTAATCGGAAAGCCTGCGATCAACCTGAGTTTACTTGATACCGCAGGAACCAACTGGCCAAGACTCTATCATGTTAGCAGCAAGTATACCGTGCTGGTTTTCTGGGATCCGGACTGTGGGCACTGTAAAAAAGAAATGCCCAAGCTTGCCCATTATGTTGATTCGGTTAAAAACACGTACGACCTGAAAGTCTATGCAGTCAGTTCACAACACGACGAAGCCTGGAAGAAGTTTATTCGCGACCATAAGCTGGATTTCATCAATGTGGCTGTTCCGATGGAGGTTTATAAAGACCAGAACAAAGCTACCGAACTGATTATAAACGGTCATACCGACTTAAGAAGCCTGAACTATCATACCACCTATGATGTGTATAGTACGCCTCAGATCTATCTGCTGGACCGTAATAAGAAGATACTCGGTAAGAAACTGGATACTGATCTGATCGATGAAGTAATCAAGAAGACCGAGGAAAAAGAAAAAAACAAATAGTCATAAAAAGCGCTTCAAAAATTTGGAGCGTTTTTTTGTTATCGTACTTTTACAAAAAATAAGCGCATGAAACGATTTTTACCGGCCCTCATCATCGCTGTGATTGGAATTTCAATTGCTTATTACATGCTCTCCCGCCCCAAAACACTAAAGGTTTACAATCCGATTGACATCAACCCGGACCTTGTGGATGAATCGCTTCAAAAAGTAGACAAGTACCACCGTGTCGGTTCTTTTAAATTATATGATCAGGACGGAAACGAGACCACTGAAAATGATTTTAAAGGCAAAATATATGTCACCGACTTTTTCTTTGTGACCTGTCCGACAATTTGCCCCAAAATGACCAAACAAATGGACCGGGTTTATCAGGAATATCAAGATACCCCGGACATCATGTTCTTATCGCACACCGTGATGCCCGAAGCTGATTCCGTTCCCGTATTGAAGGCCTACGCTGAAAAGCTGAACGTAAGTCCGGATAAATGGAAATTTGTTACCGGCGATAAGAAACAAATATATAATCTGGCCCGAAAGACTTATTTCGCAGCAGTTACCGAAGGCGACGGAGGAAAAGATGATTTCATCCATACCGAAAACTTCGTGCTTGTAGACAAGGAAAAACGGCTTCGCGGATTTTACGACGGAACATCTCAGGAAGATGTTGACAGACTAATTAAGGATATTTCTGCGTTATTGTATGAGTACAAGAACCAAGAATAAAGAAAAAGGTATGCGAGTAATATTGACATTTATCACGGTTATGGTTACGGTTTCACTTGTTTTCACAAGTTGTAAGAGTAAACTGGATCAGAAAACCATGTTCAACGGCAGAAGCCATAAAAACAAAAAAGGGGTTTACGACACGGGGTTAAATCGAAAAAAAGCCGTTAGTGTTCAATTAGCCGAAGAATGGGACAAAGAAACCAAGCACGATACCAACCCGAAGAAAGCCGCCAAGAAAGAAGAACAAGCCCGGTTAAAGAAACAACGTGAGGCTCAGAAAAAACGGGATAAATACAACAAGAAACGACACGTGAAGGTAAAAACCACTAAGGGTAAGTCGAACGGCGACACCTAACTATTTCGGATATTCGATGCGGATGTGGTAGATATTCATCAGTTTCTTGATGAATAGTTTCTTGATCACTTTGATATCATTGAACGTGATGTTCGTATTCACGAATTGCTGTTGAGCAACCTGGCTATCGATGATGCCTTCCACCAGTTTCGTGATCGATTCATTGTCGTAATTTCTCAGGCTTCTGGATGCCGCTTCAACAGAATCAGCCATCATCAGTACCGCTGTTTCTTTGGAAAAAGGAATCGGCCCCGGATATTCGAAAATACTCTCATCAATGTCCAGCTCCGTATTCTCATTCTTAAACATGCGCAGAAAATACTGTGTCTTGGTTGTTCCATGATGCGTGCGGATAAAATCAATGATCTGCTCTGGAAGTTTATATTCCTTCGCCAATTCCACGCCTTTAATCACATGGCCAATGATGATGTCGGCACTCTCCTCATAACCCAATTCATCATGAGGATTTACACCGGTTGTCTGATTTTCAATAAAATAAGCCGGCGCATACATTTTACCAATATCATGATACAGCGCACCGGTTCGAACCAACAGCGGGTTTCCTCCGATGGTTTGGATGGCTTCTTCAGCCAGGTTGGACACCTGCAACGAGTGTTGAAAGGTTCCCGGAGCCTTCATGTTCAGTTCACGTAGCAGTTTATTGTTCGTATCCGCCAGCTCCAGTAAGGTTACATCCGAAATGTATCCGAATACTTTTTCAGCCATGTAAATGAGCGGGTAAGTCAGCAAGGTCAGAATAGCCGCAATAGCGAACCAAATAAAATCAGACGGATCTACTTTTGCAATATCAGCCTCCTGAATGAGTAAAAACCCGAAATAACTTACCGAGATAACCACAAATGTAATGACCGCCGTATAAAACAACTCCGCCCTCTTGTTTACATTCAACACTGTAAAAATGGTTAGCATACCCGTCAGGATCTGCAGCACAATAAATTCGAAAGGATTAGGGACAATGAAGCTGATGAGGAAAATGGACAGGATGAAATAAAACAAGGCCAGCCTGTTTCCGAAGAAGGTCCGGATCAACAACGGAATGATGCAATACGGGATCACATAAACACTTAATCCTTCCCATTGCAACATCAGTTTGGTGATGACAAAAAAGACCACCATGATGGACGTCAGGAAAAATACGTCCAGGTTGCTGTTGAACACATCCCGGTTTACGTTTTTCAGGAAGACAAAACTGGCATAAAAAACCACCAGAACTAAGATCGACTGACCAATTAACAGCCATGTGTACTTCCGGTCGTTCCCTACCTTAGCCTCCACCTCGGATTTCAGGGATTGCAAAATGGCGTATTTCTCATCCGAAACAAGCTCCCCTTTGGAAATGATC
>JAGQZT010000005.1 GCA_020435335.1 Flavobacteriales bacterium
CTGAAGCATGCTCGATTTTCCCGGAGCAGGAGCCTTGGCACTTACCAAAACAACAAACAATAAAACCAGAATTGAATATACTTTTACCTCTTTCATATATTTGATTTAGAATTTAAAGATACAAATTATTAAAAAACATAACTTCGGGATATGAAAACAAAAATTGCTCTATCCATATTGATCCTGGCCGTGTTTTATTCCTGTGCCAGCATGTTTAACGGCATGGTTTTACCCAACCAGTGTAAGAAATGTGCCGTATTAAACAGGATCAACAACGACACCATTTTCAAGAACGAAGGCTGTGGGAGTGAGAACACACGACTGGAAGAAGATGCTAAAATCCAGGCTTACGACCTGAGCCGGAATGGCTACAACCTCTGCGACCTGGAAGTGGTTTGTGAAAGCTGGAGAAAAGATCCGGAAAAAACTACCGAATAAATCGACTTTGGCACAAGGCTTGTAATCCAGGTTCCAAACACTAAAACATTTGTTATGGACAATTTGGATTTACGGTACAACGATGTTTCCATCTACAACATCACCGACACCATTCAAAAATCTTTTGTAACAAGCATTAAGAACAGCATTGAACGAGCTTTGGCTCCTGTAAAAAAAGACCTGGAAAAATCGGACGGGTTTGTTCGTGTGAATTATAAGAACGACCGGTTGGAGATCACAACCTACCACCTGCCCCTGAACCTGGAGCAAAAAATCCATCGCATATTAAAATAAAGGCTGCAGCTTTTATGCCGCAGCCTTCTCTTTTTTCACCAGATTCCGGAGGTAGATCAACAACAGGATTGCCAGTAAAAGCATCCCCGTCATGATGTACCAGGTGGCCTCATAGCCCAACCAGTGGATCAGTTGCATGCCCGAATTATGGGCAAAAATGTGTGCCACGGAAAAGGTCATCGTAAACAGAGCCATGTAATCACCCTGGTTGTTGAATTGAGCTGCCCTGTTCATGGCAAAGGAATTCAGGAACGGAAAATTCAACATCTCGCCTACACTCATCAACAACATACCGATGGTTAAGACTCCCACCCAGCCACTCACATTCAATATGGCAAAGCTTAATGCAAAAAGCAAGGTACTAACCGCCAGGATCCGGTACAACGAAAACCGGTCTTGCTCAAAATAACCCACCAACGGCATTTCAATTAAAAAGATTAGAAAACCATTAAGTGCCATCAGGTAACCGATCTGATCTTCCGACAAGCGATGTACTTCGCTGTAATACAACGGGATGGTCGAAAAATACTGCAGGAAAGCAAATCCGATCAGAAACATTGCCAACAGGAAAACACCGTAAACCTTATCCTTGTATGGAGACCCCTTCTCTCCGGGAGCTTCGTCCGCAACGGCATTCCCTGCTTTTTTAGGACGAAGTACCCGTAAAAACAACAAACCGGCTGCCCCACAGGTAACTCCATCTACCCAAAACAACCCGGAATAACCTGTTGCCAGAATGATTGCCCCTCCTATCGCCGGCCCGAACGAGAACCCCAGGTTAATCGCCAGGCGGATCAAGGTAACGGACCGGGTTCGGTTCTGCGGTTTACAATAAGCCGCAACAGCCACAAACAAGGCCGGACGAAAAGTATCGGCTACCACCATCAGGATGAAGATAGCAACACAAATGCCCTCAAACGTTTTGATGTACTGCAAACCGACAAACAGGAAACCCGAAACGATCAAACTCAGGTACATCACCTGATAAAAGCCGAACTTATTTGTTAATTTTCCTCCCAGCCAGGCTCCGCAAACAGATCCTACCCCAAAAGCAGTCATGATCCAACCAACATGGCTCAATGTGAAGCCCAGATCTTCGGTCAGGTACAGCGACAAAAACGGAATAACCATCGTCCCTGCCCGGTTGATCAGCGTAATGAATGCCAACCACCAGACCTGTACCGACAAGCCCCGGAATGAATTCTGATATGATCTTAATGCTCTTGCAACCATGATAAACAAAAAAGCCCCGCAACAGCGGGGCTTTAAACTATTTTATTCGTTCAAATTTATAATAAGTACCCCTCGCTCTTTCTCTTGGAAAGCTTACATGAAACCGGATCCACCGTATTATAAATTTTAATTCTCATCATTAATTATTTCTTGAATACATAACGTAATCCTTCCGAATAGGTTGCTTGAGCTCCGGTTATTTTCTTATTTTTTTACGTATATACCTCACCAACAACCAAATACCTATTGTAATAATTAAGAGAAAAGGCCAGATGTTGATTAGCCCGATGAAAAACCACAACAAACCTTTCCATCCGTTTTCAGCTCCTTTTGCCGCTTTCTTACCAAACCCAAAACCTTTTTCAGTGATTTGATAATAGGTGATGTTCAACGTACTTAAACTAACCTGATCTTTCAGATACCTCAGGCGCCCTTCCGTGGCTTCAATTTGTTCGCGTAACCGGGCCAGTTCATTCTCTATCTGAAGTATATCGCCTACGCTGTGTGCCTTACTCAACAAATCCAGGTACCGCTGCTCAACCGCTTTTTTAGCCTTTAATCGGGCCTGAACATCCACATACTCCTCCGTTACATCTTTCACGGAAATCGTTTGATCATCCATCTCAGCAACCGACTTCGAAATTTCATTTAACAACGCATCGAAGTGCTCGGAAGGAACCCTGATCGTAACACTGTGCTGAATCCGGTCGCCGTAACTGTACTCATTATCGTTCGACAAATACGCCTTGAATTTCTTTGCTGCCTGCTCAATGATGGCTGTTGTTGCTTTACAATCCTGTGTTTCAAAACTGATGCTTCCATCCTTGATGAGTTTTCTCTCCATCGCCTGGATCTGGTCGGAAGATACATCCTTCTCCTCAGGATGTGGATTTTCCAGATTCTGATTCATCGGTTCTGCCTCTGCAGATTCCTCGTACAGGTCATCATAAGCTTCTTCTTTTGCCGTTCCGGCAAATGTAGATGAAAGGTCTTCGGTATAAGCCTGTTCTCCTCCGCAGGAGAAAAGGATCACGGACAGGGTTACCGCTACTATTAAACTGCTAATTTTCATGATTTTAAGGTTTTGGTTGTTACTAATTTAAAAAAAGCGGGCTGAATTCAGCCCGCTTTTTTGATGTTATTCTGCTTCTTTTTCCACAATTTCTTCTTCCGTCATATCAGCAGGCTCTACAGCCGTTGAATCGTCTTCAACAACCAACGAATCTGCCATAGCGTTCATGTCATCGATCACATCATCAAGCTGATCCAACGTAATCACATTCGGATCTTCTGTTGGTGCGGAATCACATGCCACAAATGAAACACTCATTACTCCCAGGCAAAGAATTGCCATAACTAAGTTTTGCTTTAAATTTTTCATAACTTTAAGTTTTTGGTTAAACAATGACCCAAACTTACAAGGCTGAAAACCGAAGCAAATGAATAATGCTTGTAAATGTATTGTAATCTATTTTACAATTTGTAAAACAAGCTGTAAAGCCCGTCAACAAAGTGTCTGAGCAAGATTTGAAATATTTCGAATTGTTGAAGCAGGAGGTTGCAAAAACACTCCAGAAATCCTATTCGGTAAACCCGGACATTAAAAATTGGAAGGGACAGGACATCACCTTTTTGCAGGATGACCTGTCGGACAAGGTAAATGGAAGAATTTCCGAGAAGTGGTTCTATACCCACATGAAATCGGATGGCGGCAAGTTACCCCGCATCGATATGCTCAATATCTTTTCGGAATACACCGGCTTTCAGAACTGGAATGATTTCAAGTCAAACCATACGATCGAACACATCAAATTAAAACCGGCCGGGAAGAAAAAGAACAGATCATTCTTAAAAATCATAGTCCCGGTAATCATCATTACGATTACCGTTACGGCCTATCTCATGTATCCCAGAACACATACTTACACATTTTGTTTTGTAGATGCCAACCTGAAAGCCCCGATCAAAAACAGCCCGATCTGGATCGTGGTATTGAACAACGATGAATCTCCCCTGATTACCCAATGCGATTCCAGCGGGTGCTTCTCTTTACAAACGAAACATGAACAAATCCAATTCGTTGTCCGTTCGCCCTATTACAAAACCGACACCATTACCCGAATCGTGCACAATAAAGCACTCAATGAGGAACAGATTCAGCTCAAAACCAATGATTATGCCCTGATGATCCATTTGTATTCAACCTCCAAGGTAACCAACTGGCGAAAAAGAAGAAAACAACTCGGCTCCATGCTAACCGACGATGCACGCATTTACCAATTGTATGAAGATGGTGTTACCGGCATGGAGTTGTATAATAAATCGGAATTCATCGACAAGTTAACCACGCCAACCAAAGGATTAAAGAATATTGAGATTATTGAAACCATATACACCGGCGACAAGATCTCGATCCTCCGGTTCAAACAAACTGCAGATCATGGTGTTTAAAAGAATAACATACCTAACGATGATGCTTTTCCTGCTGGCTTGTGCCGGTGAGGCCCGATACGATGAGTTAATCACCGAATCCGCTTCCGAAATGGAAGAGCCGGTTCAGGAAGAGGTCCCCGCCGGCATGATGCCGGAAGTAATCCCCCAGGAACTTTCTCACGAAGAACAGGACGCCTATCAGCTTCGGGCCAAACAGAAATTTCAGGATTTTTGTGATTACCTGAAAATATTAACCGACAAACGCATTAACAATGACCTTCAGCAACATGCCAGGAAAATGATCCGGGAGTTATTCGTTAGCGACACCGTTAAACTTTCCGGAGCGGATTCGGTTTTCTTCTCTACCACCGACAGTCTGACTGAAATACCCCTTAAAGAACTTATCGATCTTCCTTATGAAACTATTCCGGGGCAATTACCACTCGTCATCCACCTCAAATCAATGGATTTCAGTTCCCCGCTGCAATCAGATAGTCAGATTGGCTATCGTGGACGTTTAACAGTGACATTCACAGCCCATCAGAAATCACATCAAAAAAACATAGACGTGTTTCTTGTGGAAACCACCAAACAATTCGGAGAGTATTCCGAAGGGACCATAGAGGTTAAACTAGGAAACATTTATTAACAAAAAAACCGCATCACTGCGGTTTTCTACGTCTGTGCGTTTGATTTTATTCTACAACAAGTACCAAATACTTGGAAGAAGACCAGAAAGTTTCGGGATCTTTAATGACAATCTTCTCGTAATTACCTTCCGTTCCCACTAAATCGTAAGATTCCTTGGGATGGTTGGTGATCATTTTCACTTTCTTCACGTTCAATTCAATCTCACGATCAACGGAAATATTAACCTGAGTAAAATACTCCTTGTTAAAGTCTTCCGATAACTTGGCCGTTTTTCCCAAACCAATAAAACCACCTTCTTTGGTGATCACCCCCTGAGCTTTCAACTCTTTTTCCGAACCGTAGCAGTAGAAAGCCTTATTCAGTTTTTCCTCTTGCTCACCGAGCTCTTCGATGCGGTTATTATACTCCTCAAAGAGCACTGCCAACTGCTGATTCGCTTCGGCCAACTGACTCTGCAGATTAGCAATCTGAGCGTCTTTTTCCTGCAACTGCATTTCCAGATTCTGGATCATTTTTTCCAATTCGCTGATGCGTAAGTTCGATTTTTTCAACCGGGCATTTAGCGACGACATCTTTTCTTTGTTCTCCAATAACAAGTTGTTGATCATTTCAATATCGGCGATAATATCTTCTTTCATCCCGTTATCCATCTCAACATTGCCTTTATCGAAACGAGCGGTCATGATCCCTTCACGTTCCTTGATCTTAGCCAGGTTGTCCTGAATCTCGTTCATGGAACCGATAAATTCAACGATCAGTTCTTCTTTTTCATTGAGCTGACCCTGTGCTTCTAAATTTTGTTCCTGAAGGTTGGCTATTTCACCTTCCAACTCATCGGTATTGCATGAAAAAAGGATGGTCACGCATGCCAGAACAAATCCCCAACTTAATGCTTTCATAAAATGTATTTTAGTTTTAGTAGTAACTTCTTAAGTAACAAAATTATTACTTTTATAGCGTATTATTAAAATTTAAGTCATGTCTTTTATACGATTTTTTTTCATTGTTGTTTTACTTTCTGTGATCACTTCCTGCGTGAATACCATTGATGGAAACGGAAATGTAGTTCGGGAAGAACGAACTGTAACTTCATTCAGGGAAATTGAAATTTCCGGTGGTTTTGAAGTGTTGTTGAATCAGGGTAAGGAAGAAAAACTGGAACTGGAGGTCGATGAGAACCTGCTGGAACTGATCCAAACTGAAAGCAAAAACAATAAACTGGTTATTAAATCGGGAAAAAACATAGGCAAAGCCAAATCCCTGAAGTTGTATATAACTGTTGTGGAACTGGAAGACATGGACGTATCTGGAGCCGTAACGCTGAATAATAAGGGCACCTTCGAAGGTGATCATTTGTCCATCGAGATTAGCGGAGCCGCCGATGTGGATCTAAAACTGGATCTGGAAGAACTCAGCATGGACATGAGTGGCGCCAGCGAAACTACCCTTGCCGGAAAAGCCAATCATTTTGAAATCGAACTTTCAGGTGCCGGTGAGTTGAATGCCGAAAAATTAAAAACCCGAAATGCAATCATCGACATCTCGGGAGCCGGCAGTGCCACTGTCCACGCTAAAAAGACCCTGAATGTAGAAGTTTCCGGTGCCGGATCGGTTCAATACAAAGGCAATCCGAAAGTCACCAAGTCGATCAGCGGAGCCGGTTCCGTGAAAAAGTTATGAACGGTTTGGGCTTCCTGAAAATGAGCCTTATATTAGCTTCCCGGAATGGAAAAACTTATTGAAATATACAATCAGGTCAACCAGTTTGGCCGCGAGAATGGTATGAAACTGGAGATCATTGCTCCCGGTGAAATCGAATACCGTATGGAAGTCAGCTCCAAACACCTGGCCACTCCCTCAACCATCCACGGCGGAATGATTGCTGCCATGATGGATGGTGTACTGGGTGTAGCTGCACTGAGTGCTGTCGCTCAGGAAGGAAAACTGGTAGCTACCGTCGAATTTAAGATCAGTTACTACCAACCTGCACTTGTTGGCGACCTGCTCATCGGAAAAGGGAAGGTCGATAAGAAAGGAAACCGGATCATCTTCGCCGAAGGCGAGATCTTCAATCAACATCATCAAACTGTCGCCAAAGCTTCAGGAACATTCAATGCCTACCCTTTTGAGAAAAGTGACGTGGCGCAATACTTGAAAAATAAATCTCAGGAACTATGAAAAAACTTGCAATAACCCTCTTGGCTATCACATTCGTTCTAAATGTTTCTGCCCAAAAGAAAAAAGAAGAACCGAAAAGCAGATACAATTCCGGCCTGTTCAGCACCCTTAAATTCAGGAGTGTTGGCCCCGCATTTACCGCCGGAAGGATAGCCGACATTGCTGTTAATCCCAACAACCACTCGGAATATTACCTGGCCGTTGCCAGTGGCGGAGTCTGGAAAACCAGCAACGCGG
This sequence comes from Flavobacteriales bacterium, assembly GCA_020435335.1. GTDB lineage: Bacteria > Bacteroidota > Bacteroidia > Flavobacteriales_E > Vicingaceae. Next base: position 7,465 of record JAGQZT010000005.1, read on the forward strand.
GTACGACTTACAATCCCATCTTCGACGGACAGGGATCTTACTCCATCGGTTGTGTAACCATCGATCCCAATAATACCAACGTGATTTGGGTCGGCAGCGGCGAAAACAACAACCAGCGTAGTGTGGCTTATGGTGACGGAGTTTATAAATCATTGGACGGGGGAAAGACCTGGAAGAACATGGGGCTCAAGAAATCCGAACACATTGGTAAGATCATCGTTCATCCGACAAACTCCGACATTGTTTATGTGGCTGCATACGGTCCGCTTTGGTCGGAAGGCGGCGATCGCGGTGTTTATAAAACAACCAACGGCGGCGAAACCTGGGAACGGATTTTACACATTTCAGACCACACCGGAATAGCAGAAATAGCTATAGATCCAAGAGATCCCAACGTAATTTACGCTTCAGCTCATCAACGCCGCAGACACGTCTTCACCTACATTGGCGGCGGCCCTGAATCCGGTTTACATAAAACGACCGATGGCGGAAAAACATGGAAGAAAATCAACAGCGGATTACCAAAAGTTGATATCGGACGTATCGGCCTCGCCATTTCTCCGGCAGATCCGGACGTGGTTTATGCCATTGTAGAAGCCAGTCAGGATGAGGGTGGATTCTATAAAAGCAGCAATCGCGGCGAAAGCTGGGAGAAGCAAAGCAAATACAACACCAGTGGAAATTACTACCAGGAGATTTATTGTCACCCGACCAACGTAGATATCGTTTATGCTATGGACACCTGGTTCCACCATACGGAAGACGGAGGCAAAACCTTTAAACAGACCGGTGAAAAGAGCAAGCACGTAGATAACCATTGCATGTGGATCGATCCGAACGACACCGAACACTGGTTGGTTGGTTGCGATGGCGGACTTTACGAGACCTGGGATGCCGCTTCAAACTGGCAGTATAAGCCCAACCTGCCGATCACCCAGTACTACAAGGTAGCTACCGATAATGCTTTCCCGTTCTATAACATCTACGGTGGAACACAAGATAACAACAGTCAGGGAGGACCATCAAGAACTACCAACAACGCCGGGATTGTGAACTCCGACTGGTACATCACCAACGGTGGCGACGGTTTCGAATCTCAAATTGACCCGAAAGACCCTAATATTGTTTACGCTCAATCTCAGTACGGCTGGCTGGTACGCTACGACAAACAAAGCGGTGAACAGGTCGGCATTAAACCTTTCCCGAAAAAAGGGGAACCTGCTTTACGGTTCAACTGGGATGCTCCGCTACTGATTAGTCCACACAACCACAAACGCCTGTATTTCGCTGCTCAGAAATTGTTCAAGAGCGACGACCGAGGTGATACCTGGACAGCAATAAGCGGCGATCTGACCCGCCAGCTGGATCGGAACAAAATGCAAGTGATGGGTAAAGTGTGGAGCATCGACGCCGTGATGAAAAACAAATCCACCACCATTTACGGAAACATTGTTGCTCTGGATGAATCGCCTAAAAAAGAAGGATTATTGTATGTCGGGACGGACGATGGCTTGATCCAGGTTTCCGAAAATGACGGGCAGACCTGGAAAAAATACATAGCCTTTCCAGGAATCCCTGAGATGACCTATGTGAATATGCTTAAGGCCTCCAAACACGACGAAAACACTGTTTTTGCCGTATTTAACAACCACAAACGAGGTGACTTCAAACCTTATGTTTTACGCAGTAAAGACAAAGGAAAAAGCTGGGCAAACATTGCCGGGAACTTACCGTCCGACCAGGCGGTGTATTGCATCGAGCAAGATCATGTTAACCCGAATATTCTTTTTGTCGGAACCGAATACGGTGTTTTTGTAACCCTCAACGGAGGCAAACACTGGATTCAATTGAAATCGGGATTACCAACCATTGCCGTACGGGATATGGAGATTCAGCAACGTGAGAACGATCTTGTACTGGCCAGTTTCGGCCGGAGTTTTTACGTGCTCGATAACTATGCACCCCTTCGTGAGTTGGCTGATGAAAGCCTGTTGGATAAACGTTTTCACATTTTCGATGTAAAGAAAAGCCTGATGTTTAACGAATCCAACCCGTTGGGTTACAAAGGAAAAAATGCTCAGGGAGAAAGTTTTTACACCGCAGAAAATCCTCCCGTTGGAAGTGTAATTCGTTATTATTTCAGTGACACTTTAAAGACAGCGCAGGAAATCCGCCGCGAAAAAGAAAAGAAATCGGACGATGATTTTTACCCGAACAAGGAAGAAATCCGGAAAGAAGCTACCGAAGAAAAAGCCTTCCTGCTATTCGTCATTAAGGATGAAAACGGGGAAGAAATTCAACGCATTAAAACCGATGCCAAAGCCGGATTGAATGAAGTGGTTTGGAATTTCCGCTACGAAACAACTACCCCGATCAAACTAAAAACTAAAACCCCTGGACGGTATGAATCGGAAGATGTCGGGCAAATGGCCTTACCCGGAACATATACGGTAACCGCTTTCCTCGCTAATAACGGTCAGGCAGAAAAATTAGGCGAACCCAAATCATTTGAAATTGAGTTGCTGAACCATCAAACCCTGGTGGCTCAGGATAAAGCCGCTGCTTTAGCATTCCATAAGGAGATCAGTGAGTTACGAAGAAGTGTTCGCGGAACCAGTAACCAATTGGGCGAAATCAACAACCGCATCAAGTTTATTAAACAAGCTGTAGAGAACTACATCAATGTAGACATGAGCTTGATGGCCAGGGTGAAAGAACTGGAAAAAACCAGTTACGATGCAGCCATGGCACTTTGGGGTGACAATGACATTGCCAAGCATGAGTTTGAGACCTATCCGAGCATCATGGACCGCATCGAGATCGCCGTTTGGGATGTCTGGAACACAACAGCTGCTCCACCGAATACGGCGAAGAGCAACATCAAAATCGCTCAGGAAGAATATCCTCCGGTTCAGGAAGCCATTAAGAAATTATTGATTGATGTGGAATCGATAGAAAAACAACTGACCAATGCCAAGGTGCCTTATACACCTGGCCGCGGCGAGGAATGGAAGGAGGAATAAGGAAATGAACGGGAGATTCCATTCTCCCGATGGCCGATGAACTCTGCTCAGGAAGGAATATACTATGATCAACAAAAAATCCGGTTTTCTCCGCTAATAACAGGGGGAGCGTTTTCATTGATCATTTTTGGCTATATTCTGTTTGAACCATCCCCTCTTGTTGGATATTTACTCATAGGTACCGGTTCCTCATTGCTGGTGTACTTATTCCGTATGATATCCAAAACGGCTATTCTGAAGTGGAAAATAAGCAACTCCGGAGAACTGGAATTTACCATCTGCAACAAGGAGTATCTCCTGAAAAATCCGACGGAAGTCAGCTATGGATTCCGGAAAAATCAGGTAAAAGGAATGGTTTACCAATACCGGCTGTATGCCGTTATTAAATCAAATCAATTAGATGAACCGCTAATTTTGACAGAAGAACTACCAGCCGGCAGAAGTATTCCCGACAATTGGGAAGAAATATATGAAATCCCCCCTTCTACCAAAGTCTATGGAAATTCAAATGGTTTCATGCTAAGAAAAAGTGGTTTACCTGATATCATCGAATTACTGAAAAATTAAACCGTATTTATCAGAAAGCCCGAATTGATATTCGGCTACTTTGATGATTTCAGGATTCGTCCAACCATTTTACAAGCATTTCTTTATTCCTAAAATCCTGATTTTTGCTTCATGTCAATAAAGCAAGAAGAGCCCCATATTGCATCCAATATCATTATCGATAAGATACATATGATCAGAGGCCAGCAAGTCATGTTAGATGTAGATCTGGCCGAACTTTATGAAGTTGAAACCCGAGTATTAAATCAGCAGGTTAAAAGAAACGAAAACAGGTTTCCGGCAGACTTTATGTTTCAACTGACAAACGAGGAATGGGAAAACTTGAAATCACAAAATGTGATTTCAAGTTGGGGCGGCAGGCGAACTTTGCCCTATGTCTTCACGGAACATGGTGTATTAATGCTCTCCAGCGTATTAAAAAGCGACAGAGCCATTACTGTAAATATCTACATCATGAGGGTTTATACAAAACTCAGGGAATCTCTGCTAACAAACAAAAAACTGATTCATGAACTTGAATTCGTAAAACAGCAAACGAATAAAAATAAGAATGATATCGAACTTGTGTTTAGATACCTGAAGCAATTGGAACAAGCCAAACAAAAAGAGTTAGAACAGCAAAACCGCAAACGAATAGGCTATAAATAAAAAGCCCGGTCAAATGACCGGGCTTTCATATCGTTTAAAGATTTAACTTAATTTTTAATGAAAATGGGCTGAAGAACATACTGAGGACCAAAGGTTTTTGTTACCCATTGGATCAACTCATCCACATCTTCTTCCAGTAAATTCTGATAGGCTTTAGCCAGTTCTTTTTTAAACAACGAAATATCAAAACTCACCTTCTGCAACACTCGCTTACTGTACTCCAACATTTTCTTTGATGTGCTTTTAGTAATCATTTGCATAATCAGGTTTTATTGCGGTTAAAAATACCAAGCGGACTTGGATTTCGGATTAGTTATTGTAATAAGTTATAACCAAACAAAACTTAATAACTGTTTTAGCAGCTAATTATTATTAGCTAACTTTACTTTTTATCAAATTTTAACATACTCTTCATGAAAAAGCTACTGCTACTCATTTTTGTACTGTCTTCCCTTATACTCCATTCGGCCGAAATAAGTTACAAAATTTCAATGCCCGAACCACATACCCATTATTTTGAGGTCATTATGAATGTTAAAGGTCACTCCAAACCTTACTTCGACATTCAAATGCCTGTTTGGGCTCCCGGCTCATACCTGGTTCGGGAATTCTCCAGGAACATAGAAGATTTGAATGCCACCTTCAATAAAAAACTCCTGAAAACAGAAAAGATCAATAAAAATACCTGGAGAATCTATACGGACAAGGCCGATAATGTAGACATCCGCTATAAAGTGTACGCATTTGAAATGAGTGTTCGTACCAGCTTCATCGATGCCTCCCACGGCTACTTTAACGGAACCAGCATGTTCATGTTTATCGATGAGCTGAAAAACATACCGCATCAGGTGTCAATTACTCCATATAAGGATTGGAAAAAAGTAAGTACCGCTCTTCCGAAAGCAGCTGAAAAAGGTTTCGAATATACCGCGCCGAATTACGACATCCTGGTTGACTCTCCTTTTGAGATCGGTAACCATGAAACCTTTGATTTTACTTCTGCAGGTGTTGTTCACCACGTTGCCATGTACGGCAAAGGTAATTACAACATCGAAACTCTGAAAACCGACATGGCCAAAGTGACTCAGGCCTGTACCGATGTTTTTGGCGTAAACCCGAACAAAGAATACACGTTCATCATTCACAACCTGACGGAAGGAAGCGGCGGACTGGAACACCTGAGTTCAACAACCTTGCAGGTAAACCGTTGGACCTATGAAGGCCATGCTTATCTGGGCTTTCTGAGCCTGGTTGCTCACGAATATTTTCACTTGTGGAATGTGAAGCGCATCCGCCCTAAAGCTTTAGGTCCGTTCGATTACAACAATGAAAACTACACTCACCTGCTATGGGTGATGGAAGGATTCACCAGCTATTATGATGAACTGTTACTCTACCGTGCCGGATTCTACACCGAAGATGATATCCTGAAAAAGCTGAACGGTTCCATCAACAGTATCGAAAACCAACCGGGAAACAAAGTGCAACCGGTAGCTGATGCCAGTTTCAATGCCTGGATCAAAGCATACCGCCCGGATGAAAACAGCTACAACACAACCATCTCCTACTACACAAAAGGTTCGGTTGTGGCCAACATGCTCGACCTGACCATCGCACACGCTACGAAAGGCCAGAAACACCTCGATGATGTGATGAAATTCCTCTACAACGAATATTACCTCAAACAAAACCGTGGGTTTACCAGTAGCGAAATGCAACAAGCGGTTGAAAAGGTAAGTGGCTTAAAAATGAATGATTTCTTCGAAAAATACATCTATGGCACCCAAACCTTCGATTATGAAACCATCTATGGATATGTTGGCATGCCCGTTCAAACTATGATAAACAAAGAACCTTCCATGGGAGTTTCTACTTCCGGTAATGTCGTAAAAAGAGTGATTCGCGGGTCTTCTGCTTACGAGGGCGGACTCAATGTGAATGATGAGATTTTAGCCGTTGACGGGTTCCGGGTTCAGGACAATCTGGGTGACCTGGTCGCCTCCAAAAATGTGGGGGATGTCATTGACGTGCTCATCAGCCGCGACAACCTGATTCAAACCGTTCGCTTTCCGTTGAAAGAAAATGGAGGTATGCACTACTACATCATCAATGATGCCGACAGCAGCAGTCCTGTTTATAAAAAATGGATGACCAAATGATCCGTTCCCTGATCGTAGCCGTTGCCCGTAATCATGCCATTGGTAAGGATAATGACCTGCTTTGGCACTTACCGAACGATATGCGTTATTTCAAATCCAGAACAGTTGGGCACCACATCATCACCGGCAGGAAAAACTACATCTCCATTCCTGAAAAATACAGGCCGCTAAGCGATCGAACCAACATCGTACTGACCAGAAATCACGGCTTTCAGGAAGCCGGATGCATTGTGAAACACACGCTGGAAGATGCCATCAATTATGCTCAGCAGCAGCAGGAGGCAGAAGTGTTTATCATTGGCGGCGGGCAGATCTACCACGAAGCGCTGGAAAAAAATCTGATTGATCGCATGTACATTACGCACGTCGACGGAGATTTTGATGCTGATACTTTTTTTCCCGAAATAGACAACAGCAAGTGGAAGAAAACAGATGAAGTTCTTCATCCGGCAGACGAAAAACATGCCTTCGCCTATTCATTTGCTGTTTATGAAAAAATGAATTAATTTTAGCTGAATTAACACATGCTATGAAACATCTACATGTTATATTGATCCTTAGTATTCTCGGCCTGTTTGCCTGCAAAGAATCAGATCGTGATCAGGATACATCCATCAACTCCTGTGAGGATTTCGGTGCCGCACAATCTTATGCTTATGATGCCTTTAAATTGGTGCATCAGGCAGCACTGAGCTCCAAAGGAATTACGGCTGCTAATCCGGCAATGGCTACGACCTTGTTCGGCTGCGACACCCTCATTGTAGATACAAGTTCCAGCCCGATGTCCATCACCATTCGCTTCAACGGGAGTTGCACATACAATACCGACATCAGAACAGGTGAGATCATCGCTACTTTTACCGGAAAATATGACAACCTGGGAACCCAGGTTTCGATCAGCTTTAACAAGTATACATTTAATGATTACCCTGTTTCCGGTAGCATGAACTACAAATTCCAGGGAACCATCAGCACCAATCCGACTTACGCCGTAACCATTCAGGACTTCTCCATGGAAAACAGCAAGAACAGAATCATGACATTTTCCGGGAGCCAGACTTTGAGTGTTTCCTCCGGAGAAACAACCGCATTATTCAACGACGATACCTACTCCATTTCGGGAACGGCCTCAGGGAGAGCCTTCCGGGGGAATGATTACTCAGCAATGATCGAAGAAAACCTGATCCTGAAAGGAAGTTGCAAGTGGGTGAATTCCGGTGCGGCAACCGTTAGCCCCGAAAATAAACAACCCCGTTTTTTAGACTTCGGCTCAAGCTGTGATAATAAAGGGAGCGCTCAAATTTACAGCATCAGCTATGAAGTGGTATTTCCGGAATAAGTGCGATGTGTGTGATGAAAACCATTAACCCGAAAGAAATAGAAATCCCCCAATTGCACCGCTACCTGCTAGGTGCCATAGGACCACGCCCCATTGCTTTTGCAAGCACAATCGACGAGAACGGCAACCGCAATTTGAGTCCGTTCAGTTTCTTCAACGTATTCAGTGCCAATCCCCCGATCATGGTGTTCTCTCCGGCCAGAAGCGGCAGGACTGGTGCTACAAAAAACACCTTCGACAACGTAAAAGCTACAAAAGAAGTCGTAATTAATGTAGTGAACTACAATATCGTACAACAAATGTCCTTATCCAGTTCGCCCTATGCTTCAGGAGTGGATGAGTTTGTGAAATCCGGACTGACTCCCATAGCCTCCGAGACTATTAAACCGTTCCGGGTAAAAGAATCGCCGGTTCAATTTGAATGCAAAGTAAACAACATCATCGAATTAGGCCAGGGCGGAGGCGCCGGGAACCTAGTGATCTGTGAAGTGTTACGCATCCATATCGATGAACATGTACTGGATGATACCGGTATGATCGATCAGCATAAAATTGACCTGGTAAGCCGAATGGGTGGCAATTGGTATTGCCGGGCCGATCAACACTCCATGTTCGAGATCGAGAAACCCATCACCACCATTGGTATCGGTGTCGATCAAATTCCGGATACGGTCCGAAACAGCACAATCTTAACCGGAAATGATCTTGGATTACTCGGTAGTGTTGAAGCTCTTCCTTCTTCGGAAGAAATTAACCAATACGTCGCTCCCGAAGGAGAAAAACATGCCGTTGCCAAATCACTGATCGAAAAAGGAGAAGTGATGGACGCCTGGAAAGTACTTTTAAAGTAATGAGCTTTTCCGACAAATACAGCAAAGTATTCAAGTACCTCCTCCCTGCTCCTTTTACCATTGCCGTATTACTTACTATTTTCACCTTCGGCATTGCTTTGATCGTAACACTTCCGGAAGCATCATCTGTCGGTGATTACTCCCTGAAATTACTCCAATTCTGGGAAGGTGGTATCTGGGATTCCGGACTGCTCGTTTTTGCCATGCAGATGATGCTGATGCTTGTTTTAGGACATGTGCTGGCACTCAGCAAACCGGTAGACCTGTTCCTCAACCTAATCGTAAGAAGCTGTAACAGTACAGCCAAAGCAGCAGCGCTGGTTACCTTTCTGACGATCCTTGTTAGCCTTTTCAACTGGGGACTGGGACTCATCTTCGGAGCCATATTTGCCCGGAAAGTCGGTGAGCATGCCTCCAGATTCAATATCCCGATCAACTATGCCATTATCGGTGCAGCAGGGTACTCCGGACTGATGGTCTGGCATGGAGGCCTGTCCGGCTCATCCCTGGCCAAGGTAGCAGAACCCGGGCATTTGAAAGCCATGATGAGCGGTATTTTACCGGATGATCAATTAACCGCTTTACCCGAGCAGATTACGTATGCCTCCACCGTAGGTTCCAACATGAACCTTGCTGTGATGTTACTCCTGCTGGTTATTTTACCGCTTTCGATGTATTGGTTGGGTAAAAAATCGACCGGAACCAAACTTAATTTGCCGCATGAAAAAACAACGGAACAGGAAACCGGACATGCCGAAGGAGCCGAAAAACTGGATCATTCAAAAATCTTTTCATTGCTCTTCGGTGCCATTATTTTCTTTTACATCGGCTTTAAGGTCGTTGATGAATACGATTTCAATTTGTTCAAGTTCTTTACCCCCAACAACATCAACCTCTTACTTTTTGCATTAGCTGTACTGCTGCATAAAAATTTTACTTCCTTTTTAAAAGCTGTTGATGAAGCTATTTCCGGTGCTGCGGGCATATTGATCCAGTTTCCCTTGTATTTTGGCATCATGGGCATCATGAAGAGTTCAGGACTGGTTACCGAAATTTCCGATTTCTTTGTTTCCATTTCAACGGCAACCAGTTATCCGGTATACACCTTCCTGAGTGCGGGACTGGTTAATCTATTTGTTCCCAGTGGTGGTGGACAATGGGCTGTGCAGGGGCCGATTATTGTACAGGCTGCTGCCGATCTTGGACTTTCATTGCCAAAAAGCATTATGGCTCTGGCATACGGCGATCAGCTGACCAACATGCTCCAGCCTTTTTGGGCCCTGCCATTATTAGGAATTACAGGATTGAAAGCGAAAGAAATTCTTCCTTATACTTTATTCTTAATGGTAATCGGTACGTTGATTTTTTTATCCGGTTTATTGTTCTTCTAAACCGCAGGTGGAAGGTCGTCCACTGTTTTAGAATCCAGTGCATCTCGAATGCCGTTACCCACAAGTACGAACGCCAGTACCATTAAAATAATGGCCACTCCGGGTAGTACTGCCAGATATGCTTTCCCGGTAATTAAATAACCCTTGTGCTCGGCAATGATTTTCCCCCAGGTTGCTTGAGGTGGCTGGGCACCGATCCCCAAAAAGCTCAAACCGGCCTCAATCAGGATAGCGGCGGCAAAGTTGATAGCAGAAATAACGATCACAGGACCCAATACATTCGGGATCATGTGCTTGAAGATGATTCGGGCATTATTAAACCCTAGGGCCCTACCCGCTTCAACAAATTCTTTCTCGCGCAGGCTGAGCATTTGTCCACGAACCACACGCGCCACTTCCACCCACATGGTTAATCCCACAGCGATAAACACCTGCCAGGTTCCTTTACCCAGCGCCATCGTAATGGCAATTACCAATAACAGGGTTGGAATAGACCATACCACATTGATGAACCACATAATAACGTCATCCAGCCATCCCCTGAAATACCCCGCAAGGGCACCGAGAGAAATACCAATCAACAGGGAAATGAATACTGAAATAAATCCAACAAACAGAGATATCCAGGTTCCGGCCATCAGTCGGCTTAACAAATCCCTTCCATATTTATCCGTACCTAAATAATACTTGCGTGTAATGATGTTCTCGGATTTGATCTTGGCTATCAGCTCATCAATCGATTCATGCTTCTTCCCTTCGGTCACGGTGTAGAAATCCAGGTATCCGTCATTCATTTTTACCTTATTGTGGTCCAATGAATAAACAATATCTGCTAAATTGTATTCCATAATTTGCCCGTCGTTTACATCACCACCGGTATATTTTTCAACGATCAGCCGGTCTCCTTCAAAATTATAATCATAAATCGGAATGGTGGTATAACTACTCTCCGCACCATTACTAAGATAGGCCCACAAACCGGGTTCCTCAATTTTTTTGTTCTTTTTAATCTTAAGCAACTCAACCGAAAATCCAGGTTTCTGTGTCGTTATTTCCAGAATCTGATCGTTGGCTTTCGGCGTGCTATCAGGACGGATGGAGGGGCCTAATAAGGATACTATTACGGCACATACAATGATAAACAACCCAAACAGCGATAGCTTGTTTTTCTTCAAGCGTTGCCAGGCTATCCTTGACAAGGATTTGGAGTTGATGTGTTTTTTACTTTTAGCCATGTACCGGTCTGCTTTTCCATTCGTATCGCAACAGTTGGGAGAGTATCCAAATCAAAACCACATAACATGGATAAATCACCTGAACCGGGATAAAATAGAACAAAATGCTTCTCCTTTTAAATCTAGAAGCCACCAAAAATAATAATATAAAATCAATAAGCCATTTGCAAAGTAATAAGATTACCCGTACAAACTCCTTTTTTTCGACTAAAACTAAACTGGTGTAGATGAATAACAGGGCCAGGTTTTGCAGGATAATCAAAATACCTAAAGATATCAATACAGGATTGCTGTAGTATTTTGTTTTAGACGACCACCTCAGCCGCTGATGAAAAAACGACTTTAAGTTGGGTTCGGATTTGGTTTCAACCAGAAAATTACGATCGAATGTTCCGGTTATCTTTAAGTCCTTTCCGACAAATTTTTCCAACAAAAAAACATCATCGCCAGAGGGTGTTTGATGGTCATCATAGCCTCCCACTTCATAAAATGCCTCCTTCCGAAAGGAAAGATTTGCCCCATTATTCAAAACCGGTCGCTGCTGTGCCAGCATCCCAAAACCAATGCCTTGCATGGCCATCATATCCAGCAGCTGGAATGCTCCTAAAAACCCCGTGACGGGAAGTTGTAGAACAGGTCCGAGCATCATCGAATACTCGTTAGACAGGCTTGCATTGATGGTTGACAGCCAATTTTTCGGAACAGCACAATCGGCATCCGTTGTAGCGATGATCCCGTAACGCGACATCCTGACTCCCGACTCCATCGCTTTTTTCTTGGAATAGCCGTGCTCAGGAACGGATAATCTGACCTGAAGCGAAGGATGATGAGCTATAAACTGCTTTACAAGAGCTCCTGTTTGATCTTCAGAGTGATCATCGATGATGATAATCTCAAATTGATCCAAAGGATAATCCTGGTCGGCCAGATGCTGCAAACACGAATAAATGGATGCTTCTTCATTCCGTACGGCGATCACCACCGAAATAGGCCGGGTTTTAACCCCACCAATCATATTCTTTGTTTGCCGAGCTTTCAATAACCCAAATACAACATAAAGAAGCATCAGCACGTAGCACGACGTTATAACAACCAGTATGAATGTAACAAGCATCACGACTGTTGAATGAGGTTTAACTGGCGTATGTGAGTTAATCCGAATAACGCAGGTACAGCCACATTGATGAACCAGAGCGAAATAGACGCAAATACGATATGGCTGACTTCCTGGCTAACCAATCCGAAAACCAAAATGGCTACCGATCCGCGTACGCCGAGCTCCGATAGTAGAATAGTAGGAATGATCGAACTTAACAAAAAACTCAACGGAATCAGTAAAAGCGAATTCAAACCATTCAAGTGAATGCCAAAAGCGGATAAGATGATGAAGTATTGAAGCGAAAATACACCATAACGTATCACACTTAATGTGAACATGTAGAGTAATTCTTTCCGGTTAACATCGGATAACGTTTCTCCAACACTTTTCACAACAGGTATTCTATTAAACAAGGATATGAGCAATTTCGGGTTAAAATAACCATAAAATAAAATAATCAAAAGTAGGGATAACGCAATCAACATGAACGTGGAATTGATCTGCATGGGAATAAAATGACCCAATCCATACAAGCTAATAACACCGAAAAACAAGGTTGCCAGCATCTGGCTATAACTGGCCAACAGGGTTTTGGTTGTCAGCTCCTTAAATTTCGATTTGTTTAGTAAGAGTGCTCTCACCGGGATTTCCGCTATCCGGTTCGGTGTTAGAATGCCTGCAGTAATCCCCATAAAGGTATACTGCATCGCTTTGAACAAGGAAATGGATTCGGATTTCCGCACAACATATTTCCATTTATAGGCTTCTATTCCCCAATTTAAAAACATGAGTATAAATACAAAAAGCAGCCCGATATAATTAACACGCTCAGGATTTACCGCTTTAATTTCCAGGAGGAAATCATCTTTGATTTTAAAATAGATAAAAATTAATGCGCCTACACCAATGACAACCTTGATCGGTAAATTGATATATTTGTATAAGCGCTTGTTGATCAAAATCCGGCAATTTTTGGTTAAGTTAATACGAATAGCACATTTATTTTGATTAAAGATAAAATAATATTAGGAATAGACCCCGGAACTACCGTAATGGGTTATGGCGTTATCCAGATCAAAAATAATAAGATGCAGCTTTTAACCATGGGTGCCATCGAATTGCACAAGATCGAATCCCATTTTTTGCGCCTTCAGAAAATATTTGAACGTACTCAATACCTGATTAATGAGTATCAACCCGATGAATTTGCCATTGAAGCCCCATTTATGGGTAAAAATGCCCAATCTATGTTAAAACTCGGCAGGGCACAGGGAATCTCCATGGCTGCAGCATTGGAAAAGAACATTCCTGTGAGTGAGTATGCCCCGAAAAAGATCAAACAATCCATTACAGGAAGAGGAATGGCTTCCAAGGAGCAGGTTGCGGGTATGCTTGCCAGCCTGTTAAAGCTAAAAGCCCTTCCGAAACATTTGGATGCTACCGACGGACTGGCGGTGGCTGTTTGTCACTATTTTCAACTGGGAAAGCCTCAATCCGAGAAAACCTATTCAGGCTGGAAGAGTTACATTAAAGAAAATCCGGGTAAAACAAAGGGTTAAGCCTCTAGAATGGCCTGTTGAATGGTCTTAAATTCTTCTTCAGCCAATTGCAACTTAGGCCTTGAAAAATTGATATCCTGCACGTTGTTAATCGGAACCAGGTGAATGTGGGTATGAGGAACCTCCAGACCAATCACAGCTATCCCTATCCGTTCACAGGGAACCGCTTTTTCGACTTTAGCAGCAACTTTTTGGGCAAATTCCCACAACCCGTTATAAGTAGGTGCATCCAGGTTGAAGATGTAATCCACTTCCTTTTTAGGTACAACCAGCGTGTGGCCCTTAGCCAATGGAAATACATCCAGAAAAGCAATGAAATCATCATTTTCTTCCAGAATATACGCCGGAAGTTCTTTGTTGATGATTTTGGTAAAGATGGAAGCCATTATCTGGAGATCTCGATGATTTCAAATTTCATGATGCCTGAAGGAACTTTAACTTCAGCAACATCACCTACAGACTTACCCAGTAAACCTTCTCCGATGGGTGAATCAACAGAAATTTTCTTTTGTTTTAAATCCGCCTCTTTTTCGGATACCAACGTATATTCCATGATGGCGCCATTGGCCGTGTTTTTAATCTTTACCTTGGAAAGAATTAATGCTTTAGATGTATCCAGTTGGGATTCGTCGATCACCCGGGCATTGGACAATACCTCTTCGAGTTTGGAAATTTTCAGCTCGAGTAAGCCTTGTGCTTCTTTGGCTGCGTCATATTCCGCATTCTCCGAAAGATCGCCTTTATCTCTGGCTTCTGCGATCTGAGCAGATATCTTAGGGCGTTCAACATGTTTTAACTGCTCTAACTCTTCGTTAAGTTTACGCAGTCCTTCTTCAGTATAATAATTTACGTGAGACATAATTTAGCTGTTTTTAAGGCAAAAAGAGAACTCAAAAATGAGTTCTCTTTGTAAATTGGAAAGTATGTAATTAATCTTATAGGTCGAGTTTCACTCCTATACTATGAGTTCCTGAAAAGTTTTCAGTCATTTGGTAAGCATAGTGGAATCCGAAAGTGGTTCCGTTCTTACCTAGCGGCGCAACAAAAGAAGCTCCGAATGCTGGTCCGGAATAAGCATTTGCACGCTTATCACCATCGAACCAAACTCCTTGCTCCATCACATAACCACCTCTGATCATGAACATGCTTCTAAAAGCATACTCCAGACCAATTCTGTATTGGTCATTGGTAAATGAGTTGGAAGTATAAGTTCCGGCTAATGTAATTCTATGATCAGAATTGATTTCACTGCTCGTAGAATCCGCTGTTGGAGCCAGATAAAAGTCATAGGATGCACCAATATTCAACAAAGATGGCAGCTGATAAATTGCCGATCTGTGTTCCTGAGTTGAAGAAATATCAAATCCTGCATTATCGTTTGTTTCTGTAAAAGACAGACCATCTCCCGAATATTGCATGGTAGGACCGATGTTTTTTAAGGCGATACCAAATTTCACCTGATCGTTGTCTCCGGTAACATATCGGATACCTGCATCAAAGGCAACACCTCTGGCAGAAGCATTGGCAATGGATTCACTGATAATCCGGGCACCGATACCACCGTAAATACTGTTAGAGAACGTTTTCGCATATCCCACATCAATTGTTGTGTATGATGGAGAGAAAGTCCCAATTCCACCTTCCGGAAGATCAACTTTAGTGATGTCGACCTGACCGAAATCCATTGACATCACAGACATACCGATTACACCGGTTTCTCCGACTTTTTGGGCAAATCCAAATGTATTGACGTTCACGTCGGATCCTACCAAATAGCGTTTGTGGTTAACCAGAAGTTCTGTTTTTCTGGTAAATGCCATACCTGCTATATTTAAGCCCATCGCTTCCAATCCGCTTACAGAGGAACTATTTGCTCCGGCAAATCCAACGCTTTGTGTCCATGGATTAATCAGCAACTGAGAAGCACCAGCTTCACCCGCTCGATCCGGATTTCCTGCAAACGAACTAGCTGTAATTCCACAAGCTAATAGTGTCAGTATTGATAATTTAAATTGCTTCATATCTTATAATCGTTATATTCTCTTACAGTTAATTATTAGAATCCGTTCAAATCGGTCGGTTTCATGATTCCGTACCACTTTAATGTACGCTCACCAATATCCGGAACCTGTACATGGATCAGGTATAATCCACTGGCCACTGGTACATTGATGTGGTTTTTCAAATCCCAATCCAGGCTGGTAGAAGGATCTCCTTTCTTAAACCTTCTCATTAAGGTACCACTCACGTTGTAGATCGAAATCGTACATACTTCAGGTAAGTTAGTAATCTTAATGCGGTTATCCAACTGATCCGTTTCATATTCAGAGTATGCATAATACGGATTAGGAACCACGTTGATCATCGCCAGTACGGAATCCATCGCAGCAGTAACACCCGTATCCACTTCCAATCCGCTCATATCAAATTCATACATCGGAAGTTGGTTGTTAACCGTAGATGCTGTTGCAAACCTTCTGAATGGGCGCTCTACTCTCAGTTTCACTTTCGCATCGGTTTCGAATAACGTATGACCTTCTTCCAGCATTGGGATACCGGCCCATACACAAGTCGTCCAGGCTTTCGTTTTATCCAATACCGATGAATTCATTTTCGTGGCTAAGGCCGCACAACCGTCATAAGCTGGCATAACTGCTGTTCCGTTATAGTAGTTACCTTTTTTGAACACATACACATAATGCTTACCTCCCATCATCAATTGACTGTTAAATCCGGCAAAGGCGACGGAAGTCGGATTCCACTTCATATCTCTACCATTTTCACCCGCTAACCAGCTGTCTTCAGCAAAAGCGACATTCAATCGTTCACCGGTCTCCACGTTAATTGCATACCCTGGGAACCATCCCATACCATTCCCTGTTCCATCCGGGTTTCCATTTTTATCAACACTCGGAGATTTTCTTGGGTTCAAATGCGCGGCACCGCCTTCGGCAAGTACAACATCATTTCTGGCTTCGAAAACGATACATCTACTCCATTTACTCTTATCAGACGTAAACACGATGTCAACCGAAGGAACAGAATCCAGGTAACTGTTTCTAACCGCCAATCCTGAAAGTCCATCGTAACCGATCGCATCTTGCATATCCGGCTCACTGGTCAAACTACTGGTTTGCAAGTAAGATACTAAACCGTAAGGAGCCCAGGTTCCGCTGATTAAGCCTTCAAAGTCAGATTCAGGGTCTATGTAATTCGGAGCATTGTTATCGTTGAAGGCACTTGGAGACGAATCATCATAGTCAGAATCTCCCGATCTGATCCAGTTCGCATCAGTCTGGCCTTCCTGATCGGAGAATCCGCCCAACCAACGTTTTGTTGAATCGGCATATTCGATTTCCGCTCCGATGAAACCATTACCAAGTTCTTTCTCTACTCCAGGCTTAGCCTTTTGTTTTACAGTAATAGATAAACCATCATCAAGGAATAATTGCTCATTTTCAATCGCAATGACCTGATCGGAACTGATAATTTCACCTCTAGGTGTGTGTAATAACCAGTAAGCGTCATCCATTTTACCTCCTGTAGTGTCCTGGAATTGAACACGGTATACACCGGCTTTCACATTCAGCGGGTCAACCACTTTCACGTCAATAGGACCATGACCTGATTTATAAACCGGGTAATCGGCAAAATTGTTGGCAACAATTGCAGCTTCACTTTCTGCCGTTAATTCCAGGAAGTTACCATTGTTTCCTTCCCCTTCGATACGTTTAATCATCGGTTGATCTCCGTATTCAGCATTGGCTACTGTACCTCCATTCTCAGGAGCAGGGTTGTGAGGAATAGCCGAGAACGATCTCAATCCTTGTCCACCTGCTAACTTTCTGGATGCAATATAAGGTTGTGTTTGACCATCCAATGCCATCGGATCAAGCGGGTCATAATGTTTGTATTCATTATAACCGTAAGCGATAGCCATGTAATAGTAGGTTTTATGGTTCACCAACCTGCTGCTTCCGCTGGCAAATAAATCCTCAGTGATTCTGAATGAATGCTTGATTCCTAAATCCGCACCATTTACCATTTCCTTAGGAACGTTTGCCTGCAAATCCTGATCAAATGTATAGTTAACCAATTGAGTGATACCATCTTTCAAATCAACCTGAGCTACCAGTCTGGCCTTGTTAGGATCATCCAGTTCAGATGCCGTAATCAAACCATTTTTCATTTGGTAGATTTGATATCCCTGGAATGTATAGAATTTCAAGGTATCCTTATCTTCATCCGATCCCTGGTAAACACCGTCTAAGGTATCAGGAATAGCAATGAATGGGTTCTTTTGATTGTATGACTCATTGTAGTTATTTGAAACTTTTCTGTTGCTCAGGTAGATGATCAACTCATTTTCCATTTCCTGGAACGTGAGGTCCGGAGCATCCGGTCCTTCCGCAATTTTAAAGCAGTTATCGAACAAAGCCTGAGCTTTATCGTCAGCAACACGCATCACGTTGATGGATGATAAGTTATCACCAGATACGGCTCTTGCCCATACCACACCAACTGTTAAATCGTTCACCGCTCCCGGCTCCAAAGTAAACGGACCGGCTGATTCCAAGAACCTTCTATCACCAGGTTGATTACCTGCTGAAGCCTCCGTCCAGATAGCAGGAGCTGCAGAAATCCCCTGAGTACTCCAGAACAATGGATCAGAATCTCCGGGGAATAATAAATCAGCTAAAACAGTACCTCCCGAAGAAGCAGCATTCCCGTTTCCTCCCCACACCATGTGAGCACCACCGTTTCTCCATCTTCCTCTCAGGTAGTTGTAGTAATCCAATGCGTTTTGAGGGTCACCATCTCCGAAGAACTGACCACCACCGATCGAATAGTAAACGAATTTACGCATTCCGTAACGCTCATTATCCACGATGCTGTCACCGTACCCGATTCCCAATCCTTTGTAAGGAATACCTCCATTCGCTAACGCATAAGGAACATTGGTTGATAGTGGATTATCGATACCATCATCATCTGCATAAGGACCTTCGAAGAAGTCAACCCCGATACAAGGAGGAACAGATCCATAACCTGTAACACCATTACCACCGTTGTCTACTTCGTTACCATTGTAACAGTAACCCAATCCTCTCTGAGCATCACAACCGACATAATCATCGGTAGAACCTCCCAAATCCGAATCCACCCATTGACCGAAATAAGTTTCGTACAATGTAAATGTAGAACGGTTGATCATTTCATAATTGTAGAAAGTCATGTTGTTCACTTCGTCGTTCGTAGCGAAGGCGAAAGCTTGTCCTCTGATCTCCATACCGATAGATGGTCCCTGAGTCTCAGAGTGCGTATTCCCCTTATCGTTGAACACGAACCAAATGGTGGTATCACCGAACAATCGAACATCTCTGGTTGTTCTACAGTCGATTTCTCCCAACACATCGTATTTCGGATAATCTCCGGAATTCGGGTCATAATAATCATCACCATCTTTGTCGTAGAATGGTGCTAACTCCTGAGTTACGGTATAACTGTAACCACCATTCACCACGGTATTTCCTTTCGCAGGCCATTCTTCAATCACTTTAGGAATGGAATATCCCGGAAACTCTACATTTTCATCACAGTTAGGATCCTGAACACAATCATACCAGGCAATAAACTTATCTACCTGAGCACGTGAAATTCCCCAGCTTCTATCGAAAGCCGCACACTCACTGGCTGTAATCTCAGCCGTAGTCGGGTTCAACGGACCAGGCCAGAAGTCATTACCGGCATTTCTAAAGGTTACTGCAGCCAGTTTCAACTGACCGTTGATGTCCTGTCCACCCATCCACAGTGCACCTGCATAGATCGAGGTATATTTCGGATCATCATTACTGGTTCTTTTAGGCACCTCATAGTCGGCAACGCTATTCGCACGATCCTGCCACATACTACCGCCGGTTCCTTCAATTCTGGTTCTGACATTATTCAGTTTCAAAACAGCAATATCTACGGCTGAAGCACAACCTGCAGCCGGAGTCGGATTCCCTCCCCCTTTATTGCTGTTCATATCTCTCCTCGAATATCCGCTGGTCACCATAAAGAGTGTCAGCGCTGCTAATGCAATTTTGTTGATTGAAATTTTCACGTTTTGCATATGATTTTGTCTTTAATTCCTAGTTCTAATTAAAAGTTTAATTGTATACCTAATCTGATTCTTCTAGGTAATGCGTAATTGAATCCATTTTGCAGTTTCGCCTCGTAGAGGTTTCTGAAAGAAGTTTCATCAATTTGGTTTACAATATATTGTTGTTGGTAAGATGCAGCAAGGAACCCATCGTCATCCGGGTTACCAGTAGAGGCATACACACCAATGATATTTTTAGAATTTAACAGATTCAGTGTCTGAATGTAGATGTTCAATGTTGCTTCTTTTCTGTCTTCTCCTTCTCCTTTACCCCATTTCAGATCAATGGTTCTATCGATCTTCGCATCAAATGTGGTGTTAAACGGAAGTCTGGAAGCATTCAACTGACCTTCCTGTGGTGAAGTCCCTTGAGAAGTAAACAGAATTCCTGAACCGTTCACACGAGATCTCTTCGTGTAAGGTGTTCCTGAACCTGCTCTCATGGTTACGTTCAATCCGGTATTTTGCAAGATATCTTTTCCGAACAGTACAGGTCCATTGTAGTTCTTACCTGAACCGTAACGGTAATCCGCACGTAAGGTAATTCGGTGTCTTTGATCGAATGATAACGGAATTAATGTTCTTAAGTTACCATTACCGGAAGAAACCAGGTTTTGAGAAGTCGTTGTACTGGATCCTGTTCCATCAGCAAACTGCAAGGTATAACTCGCGTTCATGGAAATGTTTCCTCTGGTTCTCAAATCATACGTAATCGTTACCCCTTTTACTGTACCGAAATCGAGGTTATCGAAAGTGAAGTAGTTACCAGGGAAAGCACCGATGATTTGTCGGGTTTGTACCTGATCTCTGTTTTCTCTGTAGAATGCAGCGATTTTCAATGCTGAATAGTTATCTAATTTTTGTTGGAATCCTAATTCGTAATCGATTGTTTTTTGGGCTCTTAAAGCAGGGTTATTGAAATAACCTCCGAAGATATTCGTTCCTCCGGAACCGAAAGCCAGGTAACTGATCAAATCCATTCTGTTGTTGGACTCCGGACGCTGAGTCAACACATCATAGTGAGCGAAGAACAACGCTTCATCAGAAATCGGGAAAGAGAATGCGATCCTTGGAGAGATATTCACCTGAGGCTCGTAATCTTTAAACGATTCTCCGTCTAAGTCTTCGAATACACTATCATCATTAGGGTCTACCAACCAAGGTTGAGGAACACCTGATGAACTCAGGATAGATGGATCGGTGATCAACTCACCTTCTTTGTTATACCAAACATCTCCGTCACGGTAACCAACAACATCATCAATGGTTGGGTTCGCGGCATCGGCTACATAAACAACGAAGTCGTCTCCGATGTTTTGTCCAATCGGATCAAGTCCTTCAATCTCTCCAACCGTTTTAACAGGGAAAAGAGAATACTTGTCTTTTAATACAGACTGGTTCGCATCGTAACGATCGATACGGATACCCACGTTAAAGATCAGGTCATCGAAAGCAAATTTATCCTGGATGAAACCTGCCACATAGATCGGACGGAAAGCCGGGTTCTCTCTCAGGTAATTTCCGTTGTCATCTTGCTTGGTGAAGAAATCGTCTACACTTGGGTTTCCGGAAAGTTTAGCTCCGGTGTGATCGTATCCGAAGTTGTTTACATACCCTCCGTTGGTGATTAACTCATCCGGAGAGAACATACCGATGTTCCACACATCAGGACCATAAGAATCGAAATCGATCCACTCTCTACCGTCAACCGGTAATCCCAGAGATTCTCTCAGGTTCTTATCAAACGTACTGTGTGCAGTCGGGTCATAAGCCTGAATAAAGGTAAATCTGTCGAAACCACCGGTCCAAGGCTCTTGAGTAAATGTTCCTACGGTATAATCACGCTGTTGTAATTGAGTATTCACCAACTGACGGCCTAAGTTCCACAGTCCTACAGGAGCAGCAGAGTAGAATCTGTCATCTCGTTGCTCGTACTCAAACCCAATTTGCAGGGCGTGATCCTTAATGGTGGCACTACCTTGAGCGGAAACTCTGAACTGTGATTGATCTTGCTTGGTATAGCCATTGCTTACCCGGCCCATGGAAGACCACATACCGTAAACATCGGCAGGGTTATCACCGTTCACCAAACCACCAAAGGTTCTTACATTGTTAATGTCATCCCAATGTCCTTCCGGATCATTTGCATAGACATCGTAATAACTGGATGTGTAATTCGCCAGAATCGGGTTGATGTCTCCTGCTTCGTATGAATACAGGATGGAATTCTGATTAGACAGGAATCCGTAATCAATGGAAACGGTATCGCCGTTTGAATCCGTGATGTAGATAGAATCCACTTCATCATAAGTAGTTTCATAAGTTGTTGTAAACTTACCTATATAACCGTAATGAGACAGCTGATCTTTGTGACGCTCGTCCTGATTCGTAAAGTTGTAGTTAGAATAATCAATCTGGAAGTTGATGAAGGCATCCTTAATTAAGGAAGGATTCTCTTCATCGCTGGAGTTGGCAAAACGCTGTGTAAATCGACCATAAACCCTCCATGTTCTATCGATAGATTGTGGATTGTTTGCTGAGTTCAGCAGCGAATAGGCTGTCCCCGAACCTCTGACATAATCATTCCCATCGCGGTAGTCAAACGACCCTCCGACAGACACGTTAGTCGTTTTTGAGGTAGTAATGTCTATTTTACCAGCCAGGTTCAATGATTTACGAGCCACATTTAAACGGAACGGAGTTTGTTCCATATCGTTAAAAGTCAGGTAACTGGCAGAATTAATTACCCCTCCTGCTTCACTTAAGTTTTGAATGTAAGGCGTAGCATTTAACGAATCCATCACATCGTCCTTCACTTTCCAGTCCCCACCATAAAATGGTCTCGGATCAACCTCATGTTTGGCTTCACCGGACAGGAAGAACCCTGCAATAGCGTCTTTCTTATTTCCTAATGAATCTTTTCTTGTTTTGATCGGACCTGAAATACTACCTGCCAACAAGTTAAACCCGAATTTATCCAAACCAACCACTTTATCGCCGGTTTTAAATCCTGACGTTAAGTATTCAATTCCACCGAACCATTCTTTAGATGCACCTCTGGTTGTAATGTTAACGATACCTCCGGTTGCATCCCCGTACTGTGCAGGAATACCTCCTGTAATTACAGATACCTGATCAATGGCCGAGTTAGGTAAGTTTTGTGTCCCCCTTACTTTGATCCCATCGATATACGTAGTGGTTCCACTTGTTCTGGCTCCTCTTACACTAAGTGCGGAACTACCATCATCCGTTGAATAAACACCACCAACAGTAGCAGCAATAGAGGCAGCCGAACGACCCGGCATCTTCTTGATCTCCTCCGCGGTAATGGTTCCTCCGGAAGACGTTTGATCTTTAGAAATTAACGGCACTTCATAATCAATAACAACAAATTCCTCCAGATTCTCAGCACCGGAAGAAGCTTTAATGTCTTTCATGAAAGTAATCTGACCTGCTGAAACGACGATGTCATTCACCTGAATCGGTTGGTATCCCACATACGTTGCCTGAACGGTATATTTTCCCGGTGTTAAGGCCGTGAACGTAAATTTACCATCAAAGTCCGTCATGGTTCCGGCCACCTGTGATCCACCTTTCATCAGTACAACGTTCGCAAATGCTAATGGTTCACCATTGTCCTTATCGAGCATCTTTCCCTTAATCGTTCCCTGGTTACCTTGTGCAAATGACGTAAGGACAAAGAACACCATAGATACTAAAACAGCTAGTCTTTTTAACATATTTCTAGTTTTAATCTTTTAAAAAATATTTAGTGCAAATAAAGAGGCGTAAAGATATATAATATAAAACTCGAAAACCAAATTATTTTGAGTAAAAATATGAATAAGCTTTCTTTTTTTTGAAGCCTACTTCATGAACGGTTCTTTTTTTCAAAAAAAACTAGCCTCCCTTTTGAGAAAAGGAAAAAATAGGGAAAGAAAAATAGGGAAAGAAAATAATTATCAAACGCCGCCCTGACCGGAAGAAGAAGGGTTGGTATCAGAACCGCCTCCCTCACCATTCAGATCGAAGTTTTCATCTACATCGTCGTCGTCCTCATTGTCATCACCTCCAATAATCGTCGATGGATCGGACGGATCACCTGTTCCTGTACCACCACCAACTACGCCTCCTTTGCCCGGATCCGTACCTTGCTCCCCACCACCTTGAGTTGATGGAGTGCCACCTTCCCGCGCATTGGAACCATCCCAGTTTTCAGCACTTTGAGACAGCCCGTCACCGTAAGGTACAGGCTCATTCCCCTTCTGACATGAAGCCAAAACAAGAACAACCATCGTGGCTAAAACCAGTGTGATATTTTTACAGAATAGACTCATTACTCACAAATGTAAACATTTTTTTTATTATAACTTATTTTTTAGCGTATTTATTACAACAATCAAAAGAATTTTTAGTTTTACAGCTACTTTGAAGATATTACGCTATATATTATTGCTTCCTTTTTCACTGCTTTATGGTCTTACGGTATTTTTACGGAATTGTTGCTACGATTACGGAATTTTTAAAACCTACCGGTTTCACCAAAAAGTCATCTCTGTCGGGAATATCAGTGTAGGCGGAACCGGAAAAACTCCTCATACCGAATACCTTACCCGCCTGCTTTCTGATTCACACCGTCTGGCTATTCTGAGCAGAGGCTACAAAAGAAAAACAAAAGGATTTATCCTGGCTGATGAGCATAGCTATGCTCCGGATATTGGTGACGAACCGCTACAATACAGGAAAAAGTTCAAGGACATTGTTGTTGCCGTGGATGAAAAACGGGTTCATGGCATCGAGGAAATTTTACGCCTTGATCCCAAAACGGAGGTTTTTTTGTTGGATGACGCTTACCAGCACCGATCCGTTTATCGGGGAATGAATATCCTGATTACCGACTACAATCATTTATATTGCCACGACCACCTGTTACCAGGCGGGACGCTACGGGAATGGCGCTCGGGAAGCCAAAGGGCAGACCTGATCATTATCTCCAAAACACCTCCAAATCTTCCTGATAAAACTCAAGAAGCAATCGCCAAGAAACTGAATCCGCTTGCCCGGCAAAAAGTATTTTTCACAGGCATCCAACACGGTGCTCCCTGCCTGTTTAATGGCAAGCAATCCGCTTTACCGGATAAGTCAACTCATGTATTGGCACTCTGCGGGATCGGCAATCCCTCTCCTTTCCTTGCTTATTGCAGGGACCGGTTTACGCTGTCGGATGACCTGATTTTCAGAGACCACCACGCATATTCCATTTCCGATATTCAGCAGATCATCTCCCGTTTTGAGAAACTATCTGTTGAGAATAAAGCAATAATTACTACCGAAAAAGATATAATGAGATTATATTTGCCGGAATTAAAAAATGCTTTAGCAGACATTCCTGTTTTTTACCTGCCCATTGAGGTCTGTTTTCAAGGAAATGGAAAAGAGGAATTCGACAACGAAATATTGAGCTATGTTAGATCAGATCAAAGAGACGAAAGAATTTCTTCAACGTAAGATAACTGTTTCACCTGTTGCCGGAATTGTATTGGGAACCGGTTTGGGAAATTTATCTACGGAAATAAAGGTCGATGTTGCCATTCCTTATGCTGAAATCCCTCATTTTCCGGTTTCTACGGTTGAGGGTCATCACGGTCAATTATTATTCGGCCACCTGAACGGCGTGCCTGTAGTTGCCATGCAGGGAAGATTTCATTATTACGAAGGTTATTCGCTTAAGGAATGTACATTCCCTATCCGGGTTATGCATGCTTTGGGTATTAAAAACCTGATCCTGAGCAACGCCAGCGGTGGTGTGAACCCTGATTTCGAAATTGGAGACATTATGCTGATTACTGATCACATTAACATGTTGCCTGACAATCCGTTACGCGGTAAAAACATCAATGAACTGGGCCCCCGTTTTCCCGATATGAGCGAACCCTACAGTAAAAAACTGAATACTCTTGTTCGAAAGATTGCGGCTGACCATAACATTAAATTACAGGAAGGTGTTTATGTTGTGCTTTCGGGACCGACCTTTGAAACACCTGCAGAATACAAAATGATGCGCATCATCGGTGGCGATACCGTAGGTATGAGTACCGTACCGGAAGTAATCGTTGCCAATCACATGGGCTTACCGTGTATGGCTTTATCCATCATCACGGACTTGGGTGTAGATGGCAAGATCGTTGAAATTTCCCATGAAGAAGTTCAGGAGGTAGCCAAGGCATCCGAGCCTAAAATGACTTTGATCGTAAAAGAAGTACTTTCCCAAATTTATGCCCTCAATCCTGCCTGATCACCATGAGTATTTATGATAAATATGAAGCAGTCATCGGACTGGAGATTCACGCTCAGCTTTCCACAAAAAGTAAGGCCTATACCGCCGATTCGACTGCATTCGGGACGTTACCCAACACCAACATCAGTCCCATTTCACTTGGGCATCCGGGAACACTACCCCGTTTAAACAAAAAGAACATTGAATACGCCGTAAAATTAGGATTGGCTGTTCATGCCGACATCCGGGAGCA
The DNA here is from genome assembly GCA_020435335.1 of Flavobacteriales bacterium. Classification (GTDB taxonomy): domain Bacteria; phylum Bacteroidota; class Bacteroidia; order Flavobacteriales_E; family Vicingaceae. Next base: position 34,011 of record JAGQZT010000005.1, read on the forward strand.
TAACGAATTTGCCCGGAAGAATTACTTTTATGCCGACCTTCCGAAAGGATATCAGATCACTCAGGACAAAACGCCGATCTGCAACAACGGTTACATCACGCTCTTCCCGAACACCGATCAGGAAAAAAAGGTGAACATTACACGAATCCACCTGGAGGAGGATGCCGGTAAAAGTATCCACGATCAGGATCCTTTCCATTCGCTGATCGATTTGAACAGGGCCGGGGTCTCTTTGGTTGAGATCGTATCCGAACCCGAAATCAGTTCCTCGGACGAGGCTTACGAATACGTTACTCAGGTCAGAAAATTAGTGCGTTACCTGGAGATTTGCGATGGCAACATGGAAGAAGGAAGTTTGCGTTGTGACGCCAACGTATCTGTCCGCTTAAAAGGTTCCACGGAATTTGGCCAGCGTACGGAAACCAAGAACATGAACTCCATCCGAAATGTGAAGCGTGCCATTGATTACGAAATCAAACGTCAGATCGACATTCTGGAAGCAGGTGGGAAGATCGACATGGAGACCCGAAGTTTCAATGCTGTAGATGGCTCCACCTTTACATTGAGAAGCAAAGAAGAAGCACATGACTACCGCTATTTTCCGGAACCTGACCTTCAGCCTACCCGTGTTACGACCGGATACATCGAAGAAGTGAGAGAAACTTTACCGGAACTGCCCAACGAGCTCTATAAAAAATACACGGAAGCTTATGGCTTATCCGAATATGATGCGAACATTCTGATCGAATCCAAACCCATTGCGTTGTACTTCAACGAGGTTTGTCAACTGACCAAAAACTACAAAGCCGCGGCGAACTGGATCAACGGGCCGATCAAATCACACCTGAATAAGAACGCTATTTCCATCAGTGAGCTGGAGTTTGTTCAGCCGAAAGACGTTGCCGATATCATTGCTTTGATTGAAGAAGGTAAGGTAAACAACTCCATTGCTGAGCAAAAGATTTTTCCTGAAAAAGTAAAAAGCAATGCTACCGCCCTCGAGATCGCAGAAAAAAACAACCTCATCCAGGAAGGTGATGATGATGCTATCGTTGCATTCGTGAAGCAAGTCATCGACCAAAACCCGAATGAGGTAGAGCGCTATAAAAACGGCGAAAAACAACTCACCGGCTTCTTTATGGGGCAGTTGATGAGAGTTTCTCAGGGCAAAGCAGACCCTAAAAAGGCGAATCAAATCTTACGTGAAATGCTTAATTAATTCCATATATGAAAAAAGCAACCCTATTCCTTGGCTTAGCCATCCTTTTATTTTCCTGCGGGAGCGATACTGATTCTTCATCGGCATCTTCCGTTCATGGAAACCTGACCAATTTACCCGAAGGATCATCCGTTTACCTGGATTACCTTACCCAAACCGAGATCATGACCAAAGATACTGCGGTGATTGACGGAGACGGTGCTTATGCGTTCGACTTTAACGTAGATCAGTTGGGGTATTACCGGTTACGGATCAACAATCAGAATTTCATCAACCTGATTCTGGAACCGAATGAGGCTCCTGCCATTAGTGGTGACGGGTCCAACTTAATGGACACGTACACCGTTGAAGGTTCAACAGGATCTCAATTGTTGAAAGAATTCAACATTGCCATCAAGAAAGATTACATGTATCAGGATTCGCTGAACAAGTATTTCCAAATGAACCAGAATGATCCGCAGGTATTTATGGATATCAAACAAAAATCCATGGGTTCGGAAAACCAGTTGAAATTATATTTCAAAAAACTGGCCGATGAAAATCCGGGGAGCCTCATCGGTTTAGCCGCCGTGCAGCAACTCGATCCTGAAGTACACATTGACGTGTACAAAAAAGTGGATGAGGCCCTGGCCCAAACCATTAGCAACACACCATACTATGCGCCTTTCCATCAACGTGTTGAGAGCTTAACCAAAATCAGCGTAGGTGGTGAAGCGCCGGACTTCATGGTGAACGATAAAGACGGGAACCCGATTAAATTGAGTGATTTACGAGGAAGCGTGGTATTGGTTGACTTCTGGGCTTCCTGGTGTCGCCCTTGCCGCGCCGAAAACCCGAATGTGGTTAAAGCCTACAATACTTACCATTCGAAAGGATTTGATGTATTCAGTGTTTCCCTGGACGGGTTACCTCAACAACAAAGCCCTAAAAATGCGTGGATTGATGCCATCAACAAAGATGGGTTGATCTGGAAGAACCATGGCTCCGAATTGCAGGGCTGGCAATCGTCGTTCGTTCAGCTTTACGGTATTCAAGGTATTCCGTTCACGATTCTGATCGACCGGGAAGGAAAAATTATTGGTAAAAACCTGAGAGGCGCTGCGTTGGAAGAGAAACTGGCTGAAATTTTCGGATAATTTTGACTCACAAGCTTCCGCTTATATTACTTCTTTTCCAATCGTTTTTTACGATTGCTCAAGAGGATGCTTTCTATTTTCAACAGGAGGTGAACTATGAAATTCGTGTTGAACTGGACGACCGGAAACACGAACTGAATGCTTTTGAGCAAGTAACCTACATCAACCATTCGGACCAACCGATTCATTCCATCTATTTTCACTTGTGGCCCAATGCTTACAGGAGCTACCAGACTGCGCTGTGTAAACAAAAACTGGAAGAAGGGAGTACCACCCTCTACCATGCTCCGGAAAGTTTGTTGGGATATATCGACGGACTCGAATTTAAAACGGATGATCAGCCTTTGGAATGGGATTTCGATCACGTGAATCAGGACATCTGCCAGGTGCAACTCCTTGAAGCCCTGAAGCCTGGCGAATCGGTGGTGATCACCACGCCGTTCCATGTCAAACTTCCGGAAGGTATTTTTTCGCGGATGGGGCACCTCGGCGAATCGTATCAGATCACCCAATGGTATCCTAAGCCCGCCGTATTGGACAAAGATGGCTGGCATGCCATGCCTTACCTCGATCAGGGTGAGTTCTATTCCGAATACGGAACTTTTGATGTATACATTACCTTACCGGAAAATTACGTGGTCGGTGCTACCGGTGATCTGACCGATTGTGAACAGGAAGTGGCATGGTTAACCAAAAAAGCGGAAGAAACCCAGCGAGGCATTGACAACAATGAAATTCCACAGTACCTAAAAGATGTTACAACTCCGGATCTTACTTTTCCGGCATCGAGCGACAAAACCAAAACCCTGCACTACCATCAGGAAAGGGTCCATGATTTTGCCTGGTTTGCCGACAAGCGTTACCATGTACTGAAAGGAGAAGTGGAACTCCCTCACTCCAAGGAGAAAGTAACAACCTGGGCCATGTTTACCAACAACGAAGGTGAACTGTGGAAAAACAGCCTGGAATACTTACATGATGCGGTTTATTATTACTCCCTGTGGAATGGTGATTATCCCTACAAGCAGGTAACCGCCGTTGACGGAGCTCTGAGTGCCGGTGGCGGTATGGAGTACCCGAATGTAACCGTTATCGGTGAATCAGGTAATGATTTTGGATTAGAAACCGTGATTATGCACGAAGTAGGACACAATTGGTTTTATGGTATTCTGGGAAGCAATGAACGGGACCATGCCTGGATGGACGAAGGGCTCAATTCCATGAACGAGAATCGATACATTGAAACGAAGTATCCCGACAGAAAATTGATCGAAATTGATTCCGGCGATGTAAAATCGCCAGCCCGATTATTCGACCTGGAGCAATACACCCACAAAGCAACCTATGAGCTGGCGTATCTGGCCAACGCTACCCGAAACAGGGATCAGCCCATCGATTATCCTGCCGGTGAATACACATCATTGAACTATGGTGGCATCGTTTATTCCAAAACAGCCCTCGTATTCGATTACCTGATGGCCTATTTGGGAGAAGAATTATACGATAAGTGTATGCAACGCTATTTCAACGAGTGGAAATTCAGGCATCCGCAACCGGATGATCTCCGAAAGATTTTCGAAGAAGAGACCGGAAAAGACCTTACCTGGTTCTTCGACGACCTGATCAAAACAACGAAGAAGCTGGATTACAAGATCGTTCGGGCAAAGAAAGATACGGCTAATCCGGAAAACGTACTGCTTAAGATCAGGAACCGAGGCATCAACGGGCCGTTCTCCGTATCCGGCGTAACTAAAGACGGCGAGATTGTGAGTACCCAATGGTACGAACCGATCGGTAAAAAAGAATTTGTTTCTTTCCCTAAAGGCGACTTCTACAAGTACCGGATCGATGCCCGGCTGGACATCCCGGAGGTCAAACGCAAGAACAACAATTTGCAGGTGAAAGGCCTCTTTAAAACCACCGAACCGCTTCGATTTCAATTATTAGGCAGCGTAGAAAACCCGGATAAGACCCAGTTGTTTTTTACCCCGGTAGCCGGTTGGAACATGAACGATAAAGGGATGATCGGGATGGCGTTTTACAACAGTACCATTCCTTTTAAAAAATTCGAATACGTATTGGCTCCTTTATATGCTCCCAATTCGGAAAACATCAACGGATATGCCAGTGCCTATTATCACATCATGCCGAAAACCCTTTTTTCTGACATAGCCGTGGGAGCCTCATCGGCATCATTCTCCTACCTGAGGTTTAACACGGATCAAAACAGCTCGGGCCGGGAAATCCTTGAATACTACAAAGTGAACCCCAATGTAACATTTACGTTCAAGAAAAAAAGGGCTCGCCAATTCAGTCAGGCTTATATCAAAATGGAAAACATCAACATCTTTGAGGAAAAAGCCAATTATGCATTCGATTCCATTGCCGGCGCTTACCGATACAATCTGGATCTGGAGAATTTCTATGTGAATCGGCTCACGGTTGGGATCGGAAGCAAACATCCGATCAATCCGTTCGGTGCCTCGATGATTGTTGAACAAGCCAAAGATTTCGTGAAACTGAACCTGGAAGCCAACTACTATTTTGCTTACAAAAAACGAGGAACAGGATTAGGTATCCGGGTATTTATCGGTTCGTTCCTCTACAACGATTACACGGACGGTCGGTTTGAATACAGCCTGAGCGGCAATTCGGATTATACTTACGACAACATCCTGTTAGCGCGGAATACGTTCAACACCTTCCTGAATCAGCAGCTGATCCCCAACGACGGCGGATTTAAGCAGCTCACCACTACACGAACCGGAGACCGCTGGATCAGATCCATCAACATCAAAAGCAACTTGTTTACCAGAATGATCAGTGCTTACGGCGATTTCGGGATTACCGGATATACCGATCGCGACTACAACGGCAATGAAGTGGATGCTGCCTCGGAAGCGACGTACAACATGGGCTTATCGCTGAACATCGTTCCGAATATCTTCGAAGTGTACTTCCCCGTTTATATGTCGAGCGACCTTAATCAACTAAGCTATGGGGAAAAAATCAGATTTGTACTGAATATCAGCAACTTTAATCCGTTTAAGTTTGCCAGAAGTTTTGATCTTTAGTTGAAATAGTTTTAAAGTTGGTAAGTTTATTAGTTTTGAAGTTTATAATTTTCTGAACAACTGAACAACTGAACAACTGAACAAGTTTTATCAACATCTTGACAAGAACTAAAATATATTTCGCATCCGATTTCCATTTGGGAGCACCCAATCAGGAGGAGAGCTTTAAGCGTGAACTCCGTATTATCGCCTGGCTCGATTCCATCAAGCACGACGCCAAGGAAATCTATTTACTGGGCGATCTGTTCGACTTCTGGTTCGAGTACAAGCATGTTGTTCCGAAAGGTTTTATTCGCTTTCAGGGAAAAATTGCGGAGTTATCTGACAGCGGGATCAAGATTCACGTTTTTACCGGTAATCACGACATGTTCATATTCGATTACCTGCCCAAAGAATTAGGGTTTGAACTTTACCGCCATCCGGTAACGAAAGAATACAACGGTAAAAAATTCTTCATCGGCCATGGCGACGGATTAGGTCCCGGCGATCACAAATACAAGTTCATCAAACGTTTTTTTGCGAGTAAATTCTGTCAGTGGGCCTATGCCCGTATCCATCCCGGATTTGGGCTTAGTTTTGCCTACGCCTGGAGCAGAAGCAGCCGGAAGACCAATGCGGCTTATGATGAAAAGTTCCATGGCGAAGACAAGGAATTTCTGGTGATCTTCTGCAAAGAATATGTCAAAAAAGACAACTCGATCGATTACTTCGTGTTCGGTCACCGCCATTTACCGTTAGAGATCAAGATCAACGAAAAGGCTACGTATTTTAACCTGGGCGAATGGATCAAGCATAATACTTATGCGGTATTTGACGGGGAACGATTTGAAATGAAGCGTTTCAACCCTTAACCTCAACTTCACATTCCATCAAAAAGCTTAACACAAGGCTAAATATGCCTTTAGCTTAAGATGTTGTATTGCAGCTAGTTTTGCCGCAAATTCAAAAACAAAAACTATGATTGTAAGTACAGCACTCGCTGCCCTGTTCTTTCGAAAAATGTATCGAAAACATTGGAAGAAGAAGGGTAATTCCAGGCAAAAAACACCGGTTTATACCGATTTTACAGAAGTAGAGTTCTTAGGGATCTAAGACTTACTTCTGTTCTTTTTTCAGCTCCTCGTTACGTTTGTCGCGTTGCATCGGGTTCTCGCGGCCATCGGCACCCCAACCGTAGTTTCGTTGCTTGTAGAGCTGGAACTTCGATAATTGGGCTTTTCTCGGCCAGTTGTTGTTGTACATTTCCGTATCGGCCGTTTCCAACCAGGGATCCATTTCGATGCTTTCCACTTCTTTCTTGAAAAAGAATACTTTGGTCACGTTTTCATGATTTTTACGCCAAATCTCGGCCGGGATGCGGATTTCTTCCGACGTTCCGTCTGTGAATTTGAAGTTAAGCACCAACGGCATCACCAGGCCGCCGATGTTCTCAAACTCCACATTGTAATAGTTGTAGTCGGAGTTCAGCAGTGCAATGTCTTTCTCGTCCAGCTTGGCCAGATAGTTCTTATAATCTTCCTCGTCCACCAAGGTAGCTTCGAAAGGATCATACTTGTTATAAAAATCGAGCGTAGAAGGATCGTATTCGGAGTACGTTTGTTTGATGTCTGTCTTGTTCCGGGTAATGCCAATGTGCACATCTTCAGCGGCTTCCAATTCTTTGGCGATGGCTTTCTCCACTTTCGGGTCCTTGGTATCGATCTTAAACCATTCTACATTCTTGATCGCCAAATCCACATGATCGGTAGTGAAGAACCAACCTCTCCAGAACCAGTCCAGATCCACCCCGGAAGCATCTTCCATGGTACGGAAGAAATCGGCCGGAGTCGGATGCTTGAATTTCCAACGGTTGGAATAGGTTTTAAAGGCGTAATCGAACAGCTCCCTGCCCATCACGGTCTCACGCAGAATATTCAAAGCAGCAGCAGGTTTTCCGTAGGCATTGTTACCAAACTGAAACAAGGATTCCGAGTTGGTCATGATCGGTGTGATAAATTTCTTATCACCTTTCATGTAGTCCACGATCTTGTATGCAGGGCCTCTTCTGGACGGATAATCACGTTCCCATTCCTGCTCGGTGAGGTATTGCGTAAAGGTATTCAGTCCTTCATCCATCCAGGTCCACTGACGTTCATCGGAGTTCACGATCATCGGGAAGAAGTTATGTCCTACTTCGTGGATGATCACCCCGATCATGGCATACTTGGTTCGCTCGGAATACGTTCCGTCCTCTTCCGGTCTACCACCATTGAAGCAGATCATCGGGTATTCCATGCCGATGCTTTTCGAGTGAACGGAGATGGCTACCGGATACGGATAGGTTACCGTGTATTTCGAATAGGTTTTAATGGTGTGTGCCACCACTTTGGTACTGTACTTTTCCCACAACGGGTTTCCTTCTTTCGGATAGAAACTCATGGCCATGGTTTGTGTGCCTTCATATTTCACGGCCATCGCATCCCAGATGAATTTCCGGGAGCTGGCGAATGCGAAATCACGCACATTGGTCGCGCTGAAACTCCAGGTTTTGGTTTCCTTGGCTTTAGTCTTTTCTTTCTCTTCCGCTTCTTTCTGATCAACGATCATCACCGGGTTCATGTATTCGGACTGAGCTTGTTTTAACTTCTCGCGTTGAGAAGCTGTTAAGACAGTAGAAGCATTGGACAAAGTTCCAGTAGCAGCCACAATGTGGTCCGAAGGCACGGTAATGTTCACTTTAAAGTTACCGAACGTTAGAGTAAACTCACCATTTCCGAGGAACTGTTTGTTTTGCCAGCCTTCCACCTCATTGTAAACCGCCATTCTCGGATAGAACTGGGCAATAGTATACAGGTAGTTGTCGTCTTTCTCGAAATATTCATACCCGCTTCTGCCTCCGATTTCATCCCGGTTGTTGATGTTGTACCACCAGCCGATCTTGAGCGTGTAGGTAGCACCAGCAGCAAGCGGTGTGGGCAGATCAATGCGCATCATGGTCTTGTTGATGGTGTATTTCAGGTCCTGCCCTTTCCCGTCCTTCACATATTCCAGTTTAAACCCACCGTCGAAATCGTTGTGCAAACGGGCCAGCTCTCCGAAGCTGATGCTCTCACCCATATCCATGCTGTTGATGAGCTTAGTATCGGAATCCTTGGCTCTGACATTCTGATCGAGTTGAATCCATAGATAATCGAGTTTATCCGGTGAATTATTCTTGTAGGTAATCACCTCTTTACCGGTAACTTTTTGATTCTCATCGTCCAGTGTCACATCGATCAGGTAGTCGGCCTTTTGCTGGTAATACATATGTCCCGGAGCACCGGAAGCCGTACGGTAAACGTTGGGTGTAGCCAGTTCTTCCTTCAGTTGTTTGAACTTGTTGTGGTTGTAATTATCCTGTCCGAAAACAGTAGCCGTTACGACCATGGCAATGGTTAGAATGCTGTATCTCATGTTATTAGATTTCAATCGTTTCTGTTTGTTTCCCTTTATCGAAATAGAGGGTATGTGTTTTCCCGTTCACCTTCAGGTAAAGGGTGTTCTTTTGCTCCGGAAAAGTATGCACCAGTAAGGAATTCTTGATGGTTAACTTTTCAGGTAAATCCGTTTTTTCGGTTTCAAGGTAGCAGTAAATGAAGTCGTCGTTATTGATCTCTTTCCCGATCAGTTTCAGGTCGAGGGTGTGTTCACCAGCGATAAAACGAAGGTGTTTTTCGATCATGGATTCCAGGTATTCATTGGCATTCCCGGCTTCTTTATCCGTACCCAGGTGTAATTCCGGAGTTCCATGATCCGACAGCGCTTTTTCAAGATCGTGGCCGATGAATTTTACAGAGATCTCCAGCTTTTGGGATGTGCTGTTATAAGCCGCTTCCGTGATGGAAACAAAGTATTTGTGCCAGCTAAAACTTAGCAAAGCCACGGTAAAAATGCCAATAAATAATCTCTTAACCACTTAGTGCCAGCTTTTTAAGGAAGGCTAATTTACAAATTTAATTCAGAAAACTGCGGGCTTTTTCGATAGCGGCTTCAATTCCATCGATGTAACTCCCTCCAGCTGTGGCGAAGAAAGGTTGACCGCCGCCGCCGCCTCTCATTTCCTTGGCGGCTTCGCGGATGATGTTTCCGGCATGCAGGCCTTTCTCGTTGACCAGGTTTTCGGCGATGGCGATGGTTAAATTGGGTTTCCCGTTTATTTCGGCACCCAGTACCATGAAGAGGTTATCCACTTCGTTTTTAAGCTGGAAGGCGAGGTCTTTGATGGCGCCACTATCGCCCAGATCGATGCGTTGAGCAATCACATTGACACCATTCACCTCCTGAACCTGCTGCAATAAGGTTGCTTTGATCTCTTTCGCTTTTTCGGCGGCTCCGGCCTCATCGGCTTTGGCGAGTTCTTTTGCTTTTTGATTAAACTTATCAATAAGTTGCTTCGGAGCCTTTATTTCAGACAAGAGCGAAGTTGATTTTTGAATTTTCTTAAGGTTAGTACTTAAATCATCAGATATTATTGCCTTCTCAACCACAGATACTAAGTTTATTGCTTGAGCAGAAGCAATTCCTTTCTCGTACAACTCTTTTAAATCCTGCAATTCACTTTTTAAATCATCTGATATTAATGACCCTGAAATTTCATTTGCCAATTGAATATTTACACACTTTTCAGACAACCATTTTGCAGCTCCTTCGTTTGTTAAAGCTTCTATTCTTCTTATTCCTGCTGCAACGGAACCCTCTGATTTAATTCTAAACAGCCTTATTTCAGAGGTGTTTTCCACATGAATTCCTCCACACAGTTCTTTCGAATCACCGAATTCGATCATGCGGACCACGTCTCCATACTTTTCTCCGAAAAGCATCATGGCTCCGGCCTCTTCGGCCAGGGTGATCGGAATTTCGCGGTGTTCGTTCAGCGGAATGGCAGCATTAATTTTTTCGTTCACAAACGCCTCGATCTCTTGCAATTGTTCGTCATTTACCTTTTCAAAATGAGAGAAATCGAACCGCAAATAATCCGGTGCCACGAGCGAACCTTTTTGCTCCACGTGAGTTCCCAGGATGGTTCTTAAAGCCTGATGCAACAGGTGAGTTGCCGAGTGATTACAGGCCGTTAGTCGACGCTCCCGGCTCACCACCGCTTTAAAACCGGCCTGTACATCCGAAGGCAATGCTTTCGTGAAATGGATAATCAGGTTGTTCTCCTTTTTGGTGTCGATGATCTCTACCTGCTCCCCATTCGCTTCAAGGTATCCGGTATCGCCGATTTGTCCACCGCCCTCCGGATAGAAAGGCGTTAAATTAAACACCAGTTGGTATCCTTCCTCGCCTTTGGCAATCACTTTCCGGTATCTGGTAATCTTAATGTCTGCTTCGGTATAATCGTATCCGATAAACTCCTCCACATCATCTTCCTGAAGCACTACCCAATCGTCGGCCTCGATCTTTCCGGCAGCGCGGGAACGTTCTTTTTGTTTATCCAACTCAACAGTAAAGCCGGGCATATCCACTCTAAATCCGGTCTCGGAGGCCATCAGTTCGGTGAGATCGATCGGAAAACCGAAGGTATCGTACAATTCGAATGCAAAGGCCCCATCGATCATCTTATCGTTGGCCGTAGCGATGTAATTGTTGAAGCGTTGAATGCCTTTATCGAGGGTTCTGAGGAAACTCTCTTCCTCTTCCTTAATCACTTTGGTGATGATCTCTTCCTGGGCCTTCAACTCTTTGAAATAGACGCCCATTTGGTTCACCATGACCGGAATCAGTTGATGAATAAAAGCTTCTTTCTGATCCAGGAAACTGTATCCATAGCGGATGGCTCTCCGCAAGATTCTGCGGATCACATAACCGGCGCCATTGTTGGAAGGAAGCTGCCCATCGGCAATAGAAAACGCTACCGCACGAACGTGGTCGGCAATCACTCGAATGGCTACATCCGATTTCTTGGACGCATCCAAACTGTAGCTGTAAGGAACACCTGAGAGTTCTGAAATCCTGCTGATCAGCGGCCCGAACACATCGGTATCGTAGTTTGATTTCTTGCCTTGCAGCACCATCGATAAGCGTTCAAAACCCATGCCGGTATCCACGTGTTTGGCAGGCAGGGATTGTAACTGGCCATTGGCCATGCGGTTGAACTCCATGAACACGAGGTTCCAGATCTCCACCACCTGAGGATGATCCTTATTCACCAGTTCCCTACCCGGAATCTGCGCAATTTCGACCTCGTCGCGGAGATCGATGTGAATTTCGGAACAAGGTCCGCAAGGACCGGTATCCCCCATCTCCCAAAAGTTATCTTTCTTATTGGCTTTCAGTATTTTATCTTCGGTCAACCCGTTTTTTTCGAGCAATTCTTTCCAGTAACCGTAAGCTTCCTCATCGAAGGGCGTGTTATCCGCTTCATCGCCTTCAAAAACCGTAAAATAGAGCTTATTCTTATCGATTTTGTATACATCCACCAACAGTTCCCAGGCCCATTCGATGGCCTCTTTTTTGAAGTAATCGCCAAAGCTCCAGTTCCCCAGCATTTCGAACATGGTGTGGTGGTAAGTATCTACCCCAACCTCCTCCAGGTCGTTGTGTTTACCCGAAACGCGCAAACACTTTTGCGTATCGGCAATTCTCGGAAATTTCACCTCACTGTTCCCCAGGAACAAATCCTTGAACTGGTTCATCCCGGCATTGGTAAACATCAGCGTTGGATCATTCTTGATCACCATGGGTGCGGAAGCAACGATTTCATGCTGTTTTTGCTTGAAAAAATCTAAAAATTGCTGGCGAATTTCGGTTGAATTCATAGTTCTTAAAAAGTGTTAAATATGCGTTAACGGGTTTTAACCTGAATTTAATTTTTATTTATTTGATTAAATTAGCACCCAAAATTAGCATATTATCTTGAATGGCTAAGGCAAAATACAGATATAATCCGCACACCCTCAGTTACGATAAAATCGAGATGAGCTTTCGTGACCGGTTGATGCGTGCATTCATGTTTTTGGGTGCCGGATTGATCATCGGGATCGGGATTTATTTCATTACCGACGCCTATGTGGATTCTCCGAAGGAAAAAAAGCTGAAGCAGGACAATGCCGAACTCCAGTCACAGTATGCCATTCTCAACAAAAAGCTGGAACAAATGAACGTGGTGCTGGAAGATTTACAGCACCGCGACGACAACATTTACAGGGTCATTTTTGAGGCTGAACCGATTGCCAGTGAGATTCGCGAGGCCGGATTCGGTGGGGTGAACCGCTACAAAGAGCTTGAAAACTATTCGAATGCCGAACTGATCATCAGCACGGCCAAGAAACTGGACAAGCTTTCCAAGCAACTTTACATTCAATCCAAATCGTTTGACGAAGTATTCGAAATGGCTCAGAAAAAAGAAGAAATGCTGGCTTCCATTCCGGCCATTCAACCGGTTTCGAACGAAGATCTGACCCGGATGGCGAGTGGTTATGGCTACCGGACCGACCCGGTTTATAAAACCACGAAGTTCCATGCCGGCATGGATTTTACAGCTCCCCGCGGCACACCGATCTACGCTACCGGTAACGGAAAAGTGATTCAGGCTGATGCCGAATCCCGAGGCTATGGAAACCATGTCCGGATCGACCATGGTTATGGCTACGTGACCCTATATGCACACATGAGTAAAATGGATGTAAAAGTGGGGCAAAAAGTGAAGCGTGGTGATGTGATCGGTTATGTCGGGAATACGGGTAAATCGGTTGGACCACACTGCCACTACGAAGTACGTAAAAATGATGAACCGATCAATCCCGTAAACTTCTACTTCAACGATCTGACACCGGAACAATATGCCAAAATGCTGGAGATGGCGAACGATCCTTCACAATCATTAGACTGATGATCAAGTACAATCCCAAACTCTGGTTCAGACATATCATTAAGTTTCATAAAAGTGACACGCTTCGGCAACTGCTCCCTGAGATTTTTTTAGTTGCGTTGTACACGTGGGCGATCAACTTTCTGATCTATAAATACTTCCCGGATTTCAATACCAAGCTTTTCAAAAACGCTTTCAGCATCCACACTTTAGTTGGTTTTGTGATGGGTCTCCTGCTGGTGTTCCGCACCAACTCGGCTTACGACCGGTGGTGGGAAGGCCGGAAACAATGGGGTGCACTGGTCAACAATACCCGCTATGCCACTGTAAAGATCAATACCCTGCTTCCCGATGGTGATGAGAAAAAGGAGATGGTCAGCCTGATTAAAAGCTTTCCGTATGCACTGAAAAACCATCTGCGTGACGAAACGCATTTGGAAGAATTGAAGCTTTCCGAAAAGACATTGGAAACCATCAAAGGCTACGACCACATCCCGAACGGACTGATTAACCGCATGTACTCCATATTAAACACCTGGAAAAGCAAGCAGGTTATTTCCGATGTGGATTTGTTGCTGATGGATAAGGAGATCAAAAACTTTATCGATATTTTGGGTGCTTGTGAGCGGATAAAAAACACACCGATCCCCTATTCTTACACCCTGTTTATTAAGAAATTTATTTTTATTTACATCCTGACCCTGCCTTTCGGTTTTATTCCTGATTTCGGATATTATACGATAGGAATAACCACGTTTATATTCTACGTGTTTGTATCCATTGAGCTGGTGGCCGAAGAGATCGAAGATCCGTTTGGAACGGATGATAATGATTTACCGACGGATGAGTTGAGTACGAAGATCGATGCCAACATCGATGAAATCATGCGGAAATAACATTAGTTTTTCGGTTTCCTGAGGTATATTTTACTCCCAACCTGGGGTTCAGTTCCCATGATCATCTGATTTCTTTTGTAGAGTTTTTTCAGCTTCACTCCGTAAAGTTGTGAGATATCGCGCATGCTTTGGCCACTTTCCACCACATGAAACTCTTCTTTGGCGGTATTCTTTTTGGGTTGCAGGTAGATGATATCACCCTCCTGAATAGCATCTCCTTTATTCAGGTCGTTGTATTTTAAAATCTGCCACAGGTTCATCTTGTAATCCTGGGTGATTTGTTCGTACGTATCTCCTGCTTTCACACGTATGTATTTGATGTTGTTGTGTAATTTGATCGTTCGTTCGGAACCAGTTCCCGCCAATGAAACGGAACTTCGATCCTTTTGCATACGGCGGGGAGGTACTTTCCCATAACTATCGTACTGATACAATTTGTTTTGTTCGATCAGGTCGATGAGCATGTCGTCGTATTTCGGATGCGTGGCATAACCTGCTTTTTTCAATCCTTTTGCCCAACCTTTATAATCGGTGATTTTGAGATCGAACAAGAAGGCATATCGTCCGCGTGTAGACAGGAAATCGGAATGATCGCGGTAGGATTCGTATACGTCTTTGTATTTCCGGAAGCATTCGTTCTTGGCATCATCATCGAGGTGCATGGTTTTCCCTTTCCAGTCGCTATGGCATTTGATCCCGAAGTGATTCTTCCCGTAAACCGCCAGCGGCGAATTGCCGTCACCCGATTCCAGTATTCCCTGTGCCAGTGTGATACTTGCCGGAATTCCGGTGCGTTGCATTTCCCGGATGGCGTCTTCTTTGTAGGTATCAATGTATTCCTGGCGGGAAAACCGGTGCTCGGCAGGTTGCGATTTCCCTTTCTGGCAATACCCCATAAATCCGAACAGGATCAGTAGCGATATGGAAAAAAATTTACGCATGGTTTCTCTTACAAAGGTAACGACAGAAAAAAGCAAGCATAAACAATGCCCGACAAGATATTAACAGCATCTTTTTGATTACAGCACGACACCCAATCGTTCTTCGAAGCCTTTATTTCCCTGCAGTCCACCGGTATGGATCACCAGGATAGAGCGGTTGTCCAATTCGGCGGTATACTGCAACAGGTTGAAGATGCCGTAGAGCATTTTTCCCGTGTAGATCAAATCGAGCGGCACCTGATGCAAAGTGTGAAACTCCCGTACAAAATCGACCAGTTGCCGGTTGATTTTAGCATACCCACCAAGATGATAATCGAGTTGAAGCTTCCAGGGTTTCGGGGTTAGCGTCAACTTTTCCGCTTGCTCGAATGCATCCAACAAGGTTGTGATCTCATCGTTTAAGAATCCGCCGTTTTTTAAGGCCGGGAATCCAAGGAATTCGGCTTTGGAAGCGGCAATGAGTCCGGCGGCCGTCGCTCCGGTACCACAGGCACAGCAAAGCAGATCGTAATCGGCATTGATATTATCGAGGATTTCGACGCATCCTTTCACAGCCAGATGGTTCGATCCTCCTTCGGGAATCAAGTAAAAATCCCCATAGTTTTCTTTTAATTCTTCCCGGAAAGAAACCGTATGCTTTTCGCGATACTTTTCCCGTGAACAATAATTGAGTTGCATGCCGTATCCGGCAGCTAATTTCAGGGTTGGATTAAGCGGCAAGGCTTCTTCACCCCTGATGATGCCTATCGTTTTGAATCCGAGCTGATGACCGGCTGCAGCTGTTGCGGCAATGTGATTGGAATAGGCTCCTCCGAAAGTGAGCATGGTATCGTGCCCTTGCTGCTTAGCCTCTTCCAGATTGTACCTAAGCTTACGCCATTTGTTTCCGGATATTTCCGGATGGATCAGGTCTTCACGCAGGATGTGGAGCCGGCTGTTCTTTCGACGCAACCGGTCATCATGAATCTCAACAACAGGGATGTTTTCCGGAATCTGAAGCATCCTCAAAAGTACGGATTCTAATTCAGTACTCTTGCAATTTCAGCATGGATCATGGCCTGATCGGCATCGAATTTGGAGACAAAGCCATCGACGCCTGAATTTCGCATTTTTTCGAGGCTTGTAGCACTTCCGAAGGCTGTTAAGCCAATCACTTTAACCTGTTTAAAGTGTTGTTTAACCAGCTCGGTGGCTTCAAAACCATCCATGTGCTTCATTAATGCATCCATAAAGATCACATCGACCGAATGCATGATCAAAAAGGGGATTACTTCCTCTCCATCCCGGCATTCTCCCATCAACTGGACATCCGGAACTTTTTCGAGCAAGGCTCGAAATGATTCTCTAACTACTTCATTATCATCTACTAACAAAACTCTTACTGGGTGCATATTTTTAATTTTAAAGGTGTATTATCAAATATACAAATTATTGTCTTTATGTGAATCAATCTCGCTTTACGACAACCTTTAATTCGGTATCATTGTCTCATGGATATTGGTCAAAAAATCAAAATTCTTCGGGCTAAAAAAGGCATTAATCAGCAAGAATTAGCCGATTTAATCAATAAAACCAGGACTTTGATCTCCCACATCGAAGTCACCTCCAAGGTTAACTACTACACCTTGAGTGAGATCGCCAATGCTCTTGACGTACCGGTTGAGTATTTTACCGACGACAATTTTGATGACAATATTGCTGCCGAAGCGGGTGTCCATTATTCGAATCTTAAAGACAAGGTGATCAAGCTCGAACGGGAAGTGGAACTGCTGAATGAGATCATTGCTAACCAAAAGGAGATCATCAAGCAATTGAAAGAACGACTGAAATAGATACTAAATCGGTTTATAACTTTTCCTTCTTTTCTTCTTTTATCTTTGTAATTTTGCCCCTTATGGCAGATTTTGCGACATCCGAAGGTCCGGAAAACGAAGACTTTTATTACACGCCGGAGGACTACAAGGTCTTTACGGAAAAATACCTGCTGAAAAGAGGTTATTGTTGCCAGAACGGCTGCCGCCATTGTCCGTACGGATTCGATAAGAGTAAAGGAAGAATTATAAAAGGAAAGAAATGAGTACTACAACTGAATTAGATTTTCAACAACAAATTAAACAAGGTATTCCAACTGAACTGCCTCCCAAAAAAGAACTGGATCCTGCCGTGAGCCATGCTCCGAAAAGGAAAGAAATATTAAGTCAGGAAGAAAAGAAACTGGCGATCAAAAACGCATTGCGTTATTTCGACAAAAAACACCATGCAGTGCTGGCGCCGGAATTTGCCGAGGAACTGGAAAAATACGGAAGGATTTACATGTATCGCTTTCGCCCGGATTACCGCATGTATGCCCGACCTGTTTCCGAATACCCCGGAAAATCGTTACAGGCCAGATCCATCATGCTCATGATCCAGAACAACCTGGATTATGCGGTTGCTCAACATCCCCATGAATTAATTACCTATGGTGGGAACGGAGCCGTGTTCCAAAACTGGGCTCAATACCTGCTTACTATGCAGTACCTGTCGGAAATGACCGACGAACAAACCCTGGTGATGTATTCCGGTCACCCGATGGGCCTCTTTCCATCCCATAAAGATGCTCCGCGCGTGGTTGTGACCAACGGGATGATGATCCCCAACTATTCGAAACCCGACGACTGGGAAAAATTCAACGCATTAGGTGTTACCCAATACGGTCAAATGACCGCCGGAAGTTACATGTATATCGGTCCGCAAGGCATCGTACATGGCACAACGATCACCGTGTTAAATGGTTGCCGCAAGATTGATACTTCGACACCGAACCGTTCAGGCTCAGGCACTGCCGGAAAATTATTCGTTACAGCCGGATTAGGTGGCATGAGCGGTGCTCAACCCAAAGCCGGGAACATTGCCGGTGTGGTTTCGGTTACGGCCGAAGTAAACCCTGCGGCTACCTATAAAAGGCACGAGCAGGGCTGGGTGGACGAAGTAATCACCGACCTGGATGAACTTTGTGAACGCGTTGCAAAAGCAAAAGCCAACAAGGAAGTGGTTTCGATCGCTTACGACGGAAACATTGTGGATGTGTGGGAGAAATTCGATCGGGAAAACATCTATGTGGATCTGGGAAGTGACCAAACCTCCTTGCACAATCCGTGGGCCGGAGGTTATTACCCGGCAGGACTCAGTTTTGAGGAAAGTAATGAGATGATGGCCACAAACCCGGAACTATTCAAAGAAAAAGTGCAGGAGAGCTTGCGCCGGCAGGCAGCTGCCATCAACAACCACACGGCCAAAGGAACCTACTTCTTCGATTACGGAAATGCTTTCCTGCTGGAAGCTTCCCGGGCCGGTGCCGATGTGATGGCCGAAAACGGGATCGATTTCAGGTATCCCAGCTATGTTCAGGACATCATGGGGCCGATGTGTTTCGATTACGGATTCGGCCCTTTCCGCTGGGTATGTACCAGCGGCGATCCGGCCGACCTGAAAAAATCGGATAACATCGCTTGTGAAGTTCTGGAAGAGATCATGAAGAACTCGCCAAAAGAGATCCAGCAGCAAATGGCAGACAACATCCAATGGATCAAAGGCGCCCAGGAAAACAAACTGGTAGTTGGTTCTCAAGCCCGTATTTTATATGCTGACGCTGAAGGTCGGACTAAAATTGCCGAAGCTTTCAATCAAGCCATCAAAGCCGGACACATCTCTGCCCCGATCAATTTAGGGAGAGACCATCACGATGTGAGTGGAACAGATTCTCCTTACCGGGAAACCAGTAACATTTACGATGGCTCTGCTTTTACCGCTGATATGGCCATCCACAATGTGATCGGTGATTCCTTCCGCGGTGCTACCTGGGTATCCATCCACAACGGCGGTGGAGTTGGCTGGGGTGAAGTGATCAACGGTGGTTTCGGAATGACCCTGGATGGCTCGGAAGATGCCGACAGACGCTTGAAATCCATGTTATTCTGGGATGTAAACAACGGTATTGCCCGAAGAAGCTGGGCCAGAAACGAGGAAGCCCTGTTTGCCATCAAACGCGAAATGGAGCGAACCCCGGATCTGAAAGTGACCTTACCGAACATTCCGGACGATCAATTGATCAACAACCTCTTTTAGGATTCCAAATTTGAAGTGAATTACGACTCATTAGTGAGTCTGATTTAACTATTTTTGATTCAACAATTTAAATCGATTTAGTAAAATGAAGAATGCTGTATTTGCCCTACTTTTCAGTCTATTTACATTAGGGATTTTCGCCCAGGACACGATTGAAGTCAAAACCCTTAACTTCAGCGACATTACCAAACGGAGAGGATGGTACGTCTTTCCGAAAGACACCAACCGCTACGAGAAGATCCTGATGTACTATACACTAAAGTGTGATGCAGCAACCACTCAGGATCAATACGCCTGCGGTGAATGGGATTATACGACTTATACCAACCTGTATCAGCATAACAACGTAGGGGCTCCACGTTACCTGGTAGACGGAAACTACCCCGACACGATCAATTACGTAACGAATCCGACTTACACTTATTTCCAGAACCAGCAATACTTCATTGTATATGATAACACCACCTCCGAAACCGATTACAGCATCGGAAGCGGAAGTACTGCTTTAACCAATACGTTCAATTCGGGATTAGCCAACAGCAAGGCGCAATACCTGTGGACGGCAGCCGAACTTTCCGGATCAGGGATTTCTGCAGGAACCATCGACAAGATCAAGCTCGATTTTTCAAGCCTGGGCAGCGACCTGAATTACCTCACTGTCCGAATGAAACACACTGCCTTAAGCTCGTTGCATGATACGCTTTACGAGACCTCGGGCTTTACGGAAGTATACCACCTGAACACCCAGATTCCCAGCACAGGAATCAATACCCTGAACCTGACCACCCCTTTTGTTTGGGACGGCACATCCAACCTGATCGTAGAATTCTCCTTCAGCAATGCCAATCCGGGAACCGGTCACACCCTTGTGGGCGAGACCACCTCATTTAATTCAGCCGTTTATGCCACTCAGGATGATGGCAAACTGGATTTTGTTTGGGGAGACTATGTAGAAGTGCCGGCGAGTGCGTTTGCTGCCATCGACAGCTTTATCACCGTTTCGTTCTGGTGTTACGGAGATACCGGCAAGCTTCCGGAAAGCACTTACATCTTCGAAGGCCGTGATGCCAACGGGAACCGGGTGATCAACTCGCATTTACCCTGGAGCAACAGTGAAGTGTACTGGGATGCCGGTAATTCAGGGACTGCTTCTTACGACCGCATCAACCAACCGGCCAATACGATGGATTTTGAAGGACAATGGAATCATTGGGCCTTCACCAAAGATGTAAGTACCGGAGAAATGAAAATCTACCTGAACGGTTCGCTATGGCTTAGCGGAACAGGAAAAACACGTACCATGAGCGGAATTACTTCGTTCAAAATCGCCGGACAAGCCAACAGCTACGGAAAATACGACGGTGCCATCCACGATTTCCGGATCTGGAATGTGGCACTGGACAGCAACACCATTCAGGACTGGATGTATAAAGACGTAACCGCTTCGCATCCGAACTACGCCAATCTGCAGGCCTATTACAAGTTTGACGATATGACCGGTTACACAGCTACCGATGCATCTGCCAGTAACGCAGACGCCAACTTGATGGGACTCCCTTCCTGGAACTACATCAAAGGCTGGGATCAGTACCGGAACATGACCGTTGCCATGGAGCGCCCGAACATTAGCTTCACTCAAGGAATTTACACTACACACCTCGATTCGATCATGGTTCTCGACTCCGTTATGAATGCCCCGAAAAGCATTATTCAGTATTCCACCAGCATCGACACGAACAACTCCGGTATCACCATGGCTGTGATCGACACCACCTACGGCTGGGAATCGGGATGGGTTTATACCTACGACCAGTACGGCAACAAAGTGGATTCTACTTACATCAATTACGACAACCAATTGGTCAATCAGTATAATC
Organism: Flavobacteriales bacterium; assembly: GCA_020435335.1. Taxonomy (GTDB): domain Bacteria; phylum Bacteroidota; class Bacteroidia; order Flavobacteriales_E; family Vicingaceae. The sequence continues at coordinate 55,092 of JAGQZT010000005.1, forward strand.
AAACTACTTTCCAATTGCAAAACTACGTAACACCCTACGGTATCGGTTTGAGCCTTGGCCCCGACGGATTTCGATGGGTATACGATGTAACCGACTATGCGCCTCTATTCCACGACACGGTAGAACTCTCTGCCGGAAACCAACAGGAACTGATCGATCTGCGTTTCATCATGATTAAAGGAACGCCTCCCCGTGACGTCATTAAAATCGAATCCATCTGGCTGGGCGATTATCAGCATTCCGACATTGCGAATGATTTTGTGATGCCTGCTGTTAATGTGGATCTGGATCCGACTGCCGCTTCCTTCCGCATCAAGACCAGAACGAGCGGACACTGGTTCGGCGGATTCCAGAACTGTGCTGAATTCTGCCCGAAATACCACAACGTATTTGTAGACGGTGTAAAACGTTTTGAGTGGCTGAACTGGAAAGAGTGTGCCGACAACCCGGTGATCGCACAGGGAGGCACCTGGATCTACGACCGTGCCGGATGGTGTCCGGGTGCATTTACCGACACCTACGATCACGAGTTAACTCCTTACGTTACACCGGGCACGACCGTATCGCTCGATTACGGCATGGAATTCACAGCCGGAGGCATGGAAGGAAACTACCGGACCACCATGCAATTGGTTACTTACACCCCGAATAATTTCAATCTGGATGCCCGCATCGATGAGATCATTTCTCCGACCGACTGGGAATACCACAGCAAGATCAACCCGATCTGTACCGATCCGCAGATCGTGATCCAGAACACAGGAACAACCACACTAACCTCATTAACAATCACCTACAACGTACTGGGCGGAACCCAGGAAACGTACAACTGGACCGGCAGCCTGGCCTTCATGGAAAGGGAAATGGTTACTCTCCCTATTCCGGGACCATCTTTCTGGACAACTGCTTCGCAGCAAAACATTTTCGAAGTGAGCATCAGCGCTCCGAATGGCGGTATGGATGAATATGCCTACAACAACAATGCGTCGAGTGCCTTCGAAAAACCGGACGTGTACAGCGGCCTGTTCTCCCTGAGAATACAAACCAACAATGCCGGAACCGAGAATTCGTATACCATTAAGGATGATCAGGGTAACATTGTGATGCAACGAGCCACGATGGCCAACAACACCTTGTATTACGACACCCTTAATTTACCGGATGGTTGTTATGTATTTGAACTACTCGACAGCGATGATGACGGAATGAGTTTCTTCGCCAACAACGACGGAAACGGCACCATTCGTTTCTGGCCTACCCCATTAACCTGGGTAAAGAACTTCAATGCCCAGTTCGGTAAATTCCTGCGTTACCATTTTATTATTGATAATACGGTGGGCATTGACAGCTATGATAAGATGCAGGAAATCGAAGTCTTCCCGAACCCGAGCAAGGGCAGTTTCACCATTAATGTAACCGGCTTTGATAACGAGCAGGTTACCCTGGCTATTTACAATACGCTGGGTGAAAATTTCTACAGTGAACAGGTACAATCGGTGAATGGACTAATCAACAAACGGATCGACTTGAGTGCCATTCCAAACGGCATTTATTACGTACGGGTGTTTGCCAAAAACAACTACGCAGTACAACGTATTGTGAAGCACTAACTAAACAGGCAGACACAAAAAAGCCCCGGAACTTTCCGGGGCTTTTTCAATTAAAAGAATTTCTTTCCGTCGCGAACCATTCTTCGTAGCAAGGGACTAGGACGATAGCGATCTTCGCCGTACTCGTTGAACATACTTTCGAGTTTGGTCAATACGTTTTTCAATCCGATCTCATCAGCCCAGGCCAGCAAACCTTTCGGGTAGTTCACCCCTTTGGTCATGGCCAGATCAATATCCTCTTTCGTGGCAATATTGAGGAACAACGCATCTACTGCTTCGTTGATCAGCATCATGAGGATGCGGTCGAGAATTTGTTTCCCTAGTATTTCATCTTTTGTCGGCTGAGGCATTTCTACCCCTTCAGCATAGTTGTAATAACCTCTCCCCGATTTCCGTCCGTACCAACCCGCTTCGGAATGTCGTTTTTGAGTAAAGGAAGGTTTATATCTCGGATCGTAATAGAAAGCGGCAAACACCGTTTCGGTTACCGTATAATTCACATCGTTGCCGATGTAGTCCATCAGGGTAAAAGGTCCCATGCGGAACCCGCCCAATTCGGTCATGGCCCAATCGATGGTTGCAAAATCGGCAATCCCCTCTTCGTAGATTCGGAGTGCTTCTCCGTAGAACGGACGGGCAACGCGATTCACAATAAACCCTGGCGTATCTTTGGCCAGTACCGTTACTTTTTTCCAGTCGTCAATCAGTTTTCTGGACAGCTCTTTCGTTTTTTCCGAAGTCTGAACCGCAGGAATGATCTCCACCAAAGGCATGAGTGGAGCAGGATTGAAGAAATGAATACCAATTACTTTTTCGGGATTCTGGCAGGCTGAAGCGATGGATGCGATAGACAAAGATGACGTGTTACTTGCCAGAATACAAGTATCACTAACGATATTTTCCAATTCTTCAAACACGTGTTGTTTCACTTCCAGGTTTTCTACGATGGCTTCGATCACGATGCCACATTCAAAAAAGTCGCTGATATTTTCCGAAAACTTGATCCGGCCGATCACCTCGGCGGCATTCAGTTTTCCTTTTTCCTCGAGTCGGGTCAGGATGCTTTCCAATTTGGCTTTTGACTTATTAAGTACCTGATTATTCAGGTCGACCAACACCACCTGATGGCCTTCAGTAGCTGCGATTTGAGCAATTCCACTTCCCATGGATCCTGCTCCCAGAACTCCAACTATTGTATGCTTATCCATTTATTATTCTCCTTTAAATTCGGGTTTTCTTTTTTCCAGGAAGGCATTTACCCCTTCGTTGTAATCGTAGGTTTTTCCTGCTTCCGTTTGCAATTCACCTTCTCGGTTGAGTTGTTGAGTCAGATCATTGCCATACGATTCGTTCAGTAAACGCTTCGTCAAGCCGATCCCTTTGGTCGGCATCTGAGCCAGTTGAAGAGCCATTCCCATGGCTGTTTCATGCAATTGATCGTCGGTAACCGCTTTGTAGATCATGCCCATTCGTTCCGCATCGGCAGCCATCACTTTATCTCCCAGGAACATCAAAGCAGCTGCTTTTTGCATGCCAATGAGTCGAGGCAGGTAGTAGGTTCCACCGCTATCGGGAATAAGACCGATCTTACTGAATGCCTGAATAAAAGAAGCTGATTCCGCAGCCAGGGTAATGTCGCAGGCCAACGCAATATTGGCTCCGGCACCTGCAGCCACACCGTTCACGGCACACACGATCGGTTTTTCAATGTTTCGGAGTCGTTCGATGATCGGGTTATAATGCTCCTCCACAATCTTCGGCAATTCGGTTTGATTGGGATCGATGGCCTCAGCCAGGTCCTGTCCGGCACAAAAGGCTTTGCCTTCTCCGGTCAGATAAATTGCCCGTACGGCTTGATCCTTCTCACATTCGTCCAACGCCTTTTGCAGATCAAAAGCCATTTGACGTACAAAACTGTTGAATTTATCAGGACGGTTTAATTTAATGATCCCTACTCCATTCTCTATTTTAAAATCTATATTGCTCATGCTATTTTACTTTCTGTTCAACTTCCATTTCGACTTTGATGCTACTGAGGCAGTCTCCACTCTCTTTTTGTTTCCCGATTCGTAGAGATGAGCTGCAAACAAGGCGGCAACCTCTTCGGTTTCGGGATAATCTTTCATTAACACCTCAGGAGTAAAATATTTTCCCACGAAATGGGTATCGAAATTTCCGCTGATAAAAGCTTCGTGCTCCAACGCGAACTTACAGAACTGCAAGGTCGTTTCCACGCCGCTGATCTTGTAATCCTCAATAGCCCGAAGCATTCTTACGCGGGCTTCTTCCCGGTCTTTTCCGTGGGTAATCAATTTCGAGATCATCGGATCGTAGTAGATCGGGATCTGCATCCCTTCTTCGAAACCGTCATCCACACGGATTCCCATACCCTCCGGACGTTCATAGGTATTTAACCGTCCGATATCCGGCAGGAAATTGTTCATGGGGTCTTCGGCATATACCCGAACCTCGAAAGAATGACCGTTGATCTTCAGGTCGTTTTGCGTAAAGCTCAGTTTTTCGCCGCGGGCTACCTTGATCTGCTCTTTTACCAGGTCGATTCCGGAGATCATTTCACTAACCGGGTGTTCCACCTGCAACCGGGTATTCATTTCCAGGAAGTAAAAGTCTTTGTTGTTCTCCAGCAGGAATTCCACGGTACCGGCTCCTACGTAGTCGCACGAACGCGCCACATCCACGGCACATTTCCCCATGGCTTCCCGGATTTCGGGAGTGAGTACGGACGAAGGGGCCTCTTCGATCACTTTTTGGTGACGACGCTGAATCGAGCATTCGCGTTGGAACAGGTAAACGATATTACCGTGACTGTCGTCCAGCAGCTGAATTTCGATATGTCGTGGTGAACCCACGTATTTTTCAATGAATACGGCTCCGTTTCCGAATGAAGATACGGCTTCACTCACGGCCCGGTTCATTTGTTCTTCAAACTCATTGGGTTCTTCAACCACCCGCATTCCTTTCCCACCACCACCGGCAGCGGCTTTGATCAGGATCGGAAAACCAATGCTTTCAGCAATTTTTTTCGCCGCAGGAATGTCTTCAATAGCTTCATCGGTTCCCGGAACCATTGGAATGTTATACCCCTTAACGGTATCCTTAGCCCGCAATTTATCACCCATGAGTTCCATGGCATGTGGCGACGGGCCGATAAACGTAATTCCGGCATCGGTGATTTTCCGTGTAGCATCCGCATTTTCCGATAAAAACCCATATCCGGGATGAATTCCATCCACGCCTAATTCCTTACAAACGGCAATGATCTTATCAACCTGCAAATACGATTCGCTGGACGGCGGCGGACCGATACACACCGCTTCATCGGCGTATTTCACGAAAGGCGCATTCCGGTCGGCCTCCGAAAAAATAGCTACAGTCCTGATTCCCATTTCCTTAGCAGAGCGCATCACTCGCAGCGCGATTTCCCCTCTGTTTGCTACTAAGATTTTATTCATATGCTATGCTTTTTTGAGTCTTTAAAGGTACTAGAATGACTTGAATTATTCCTCCCTATTCAGGAAATTTCTGAAAACAGATTTACCGAAATGATAGTTCAAAGTAACCCCTGCATAAGGCGCCGGATCCAGGTCTTGCCGATCGCCCGTACGCCAGGTACTGATCTTCTGAAGATACGAATAACCTCCTTCCAGCTTGATTTTATAGTGTTTCCCCAGTTTACCATTCAAGGCCACAAAGGCTTTCATCTGACTAAAGTTCAGGTTGTTACTATCACTGCTGAATCCCGATCCATCCCGGTAGATGGTATTAACACCCGCAAACTGGTTGACGAGATCGAAATCCCAATCCTTACTGAAGGAATAATTCAGTTTAACATGGAGCGGAATTACAATTTCCGCCTTAAGATTTTTAGCAATCTTCGATTTCAATCCCAGAACCGGAAACGGAACTACTTTACCCTGATTTAGCAAAACACCGGCTCCATAAAAGTAATAGGTATTCAAATCCTTGATCTTCAGGTTGGCTACATAGGCCCTGAAATTCGGTGTAAACCCGTCGCTAAATGTATTTTTGTTCTCATCGGCATAAACGGTTCCGGAGTACAACCAGATACCATGGCGCACGCTGGCCGTAATCGCCGTTAATCCTACCCCGATCTTGTATATGTTCTCCAACCCGTTATCCGCATTCATTTTAGGCTGAGTCACACTCCCGTAATAATCAAGAAAAATCTGACTGGCCTTGGCATCCATTTTCTTGAAATCGAAACCCTTGAGATCGATCCCCATTTTCGTTCTGAGCGGCTGGATGTATCGGAATTTATACTTCACCATTTCAAAATCGGTGCTATCGTTCAGAGCCGAAGGAGCCAGGTAATCGGCACCAACAATAACTCCCGGACTGAATAAAAAATCGAGGTGGAAAGACTGGGAAAATGCCCCGAAAATCAAGGCATGACACAACGCAACTAGTATGCTGATCTTTTTAATCATACTGCCCCGTAAAGTTATAGAAATATCGCCAGTAGTAAATAAAAATAATTACCTTTGTGCTTTAATGAAATTCGCTTATCCAGAGTTCCTCTACGCCCTCTTCGCAATAGCGATCCCGATTATCATTCACCTCTTCAATTTCCGGAAATTTAAAAAGATTTACTTCTCGAATGTAGAGTTCCTGAAGGAAGTCCAACAGGAAACACAGGCCAAGTCGAAACTGAAACACCTGTTGATCCTATTATCACGGATACTGGCCATCACTTTCCTCGTATTGGCCTTCGCCCAACCCTACCTTCCGGCTTCCGACCAGGCTAATACCAGCCAGCACAGTGTTGTGGGACTATACATCGATAATTCATTCAGCATGGAGAGTATCGGCGAGAACGGATCCCTGCTCCACGCAGCCAAAGTAAAAGCCGCCGAAGTGGTTTCCAATTACCGGTCAACCGACAAATTCATATTGGTTACCAATGACTTCAGGGCAGGCGACCAACGCTTACTGGGCGCCGAGGAAGTAACCGACAAAATTGAAAACATTGAAATCTCCTCCGAATCCCGTAAACTTTCTGCTATTTATTCCCGAATGAACGATGCCTTAAACAGTTCGGAAATCAATGACAAATCGCTTTATCTTTTTTCAGATTTTCAGCGATCAACCGCTGATTTTAAATCGATAAAAGCAGACTCCGCCATAAACACGTACCTGGTACCCGAACAATCGGGCGACATAAGCAACATCTACATTGACAGCTGCTGGTTTGCGACCCCAACTCATCTGATCAACCAGAATGAAGAACTCTCGGTAAGGATTAAAAACAATTCGAACAACGACCTGGAAAACATTCCGCTCAAGCTATTCATAAACGGGCAAAGCGTTGTTCCGGCAACCTTCTCCGTTAAGGCAAATGATGAAACCATCCTGGTGTTGAATTACATGAACCGATCCTATGGTCACCAGCAAGGCCGAATCGAATTGCAGGACAATACGGTAACCATGGATGATGCTTTTTTCTTTGCATATGAGATCGCTCAAAACATCGAAGTACTGAGTATCGGCAATACGGACGATGAACGGGCATTAAGATCGGTATTCAGTACAGACAGTATGTTTCACTACCGGAATTTCCAGGTGAACCAGCTCGATTATTCGCTGATCAAGAAGAGTGATTTTGTGATCGTGTACCACCTTGATGATATCAGTTCCGGACTGGCCAGCGCACTGCAGGCATTTGTAGAAAACGGAGGAAACCTCTACATCATTCCATCCGATCAAATCGACCTGAATAGCTACAAAGAATTTTTAAGCTTGCTTTCCATCAATTATTTTACCGGGCTGGACACGGCTGACACCAAAGTACGTGACATCAATTACAAGCATCCGGTATACAACAATGTATTTGAAAGCGAGCCGGAAGGCAACATCAACCTACCCGTTGTTACCAACCATTATCAACTTTCAAAATCGACTGTAGGCTTCCGGACTGCACTCATGAACCTGAAAAACGGCGACTCCTTTTTAACAGCTTACCAGGTTGGCAAGGGCACGGTTTATTTGAATTCCAGTAGCTTAACGAAAGAATCGAGCAACTATACTAATCATGCGATCTTTGTGCCTACACTTTATAATATGAGTCTCCTGAGCCGGAAGCAATTCCCGCTTTTTCACACCATCGGCAGCCAATCGACCATTGATCTGGATCGAAGTGAGAAAGATGATGTTTACCACATTAAAAATGATCAGGTCGATATTATTCCTCAAATAAAAAACACCAGTAACTACACGACTGTTTTCGTAAACAACGGCATTGAAACTGCCGGAAATTACCTGCTGGAAAACGGGAAAGAAGAACTGGCCCTGGCTTTTAATTACGATCGTTTGGAATCAGATCTTCATACGTTGAATCCGGATGAAATCGAATCCGTCATCGCATCCGGATCGTTGAATGCCAGATACCTGAACACCTCCGAAAGCAGTATGCAATCTGCCCTGAGCGAATTGAATATCGGAAAAAAATATTGGAAATATTGTATTATTTTGGCCTTGCTTTTTCTGGCCGTTGAAATAGCACTTATAAAACTCTTAAAGTCATGAATGTTTTAATCAAATCAGCCCGAATTGTTGATGCAAACTCCAAACACCATGGTAAAACTATCGATGTACTGATCGAAAAAGGGATCATCAGGGAAATCGGGAAAGGATTAAAAGCACCCAAAAACTGTCGGGAAATCAGCATCAAGGGGCTCCACCTTTCAACCGGTTGGTTCGACCTTCGTGCTAATTTCTGCGATCCGGGACATGAATACAAAGAAGATCTGAACAGCGGATTGGAAGCCGCCGCTCGAGGTGGTTTTACCGGCGTTTTGATTATGCCTGACACGGAGCCGGCCATCGACAGCAAAGCCGGGGTCGAATACATCATTAACAAAACCAAAGGCAATCTGGTAGATGCACATCCCGCCGGATGCCTCTCTCACCACACCGAAGGAAAAGAAATTGCCGAGATGTACGACATGCACCTGGCCGGAGCAAAAGCATTTACCGACAATAAAAAGAGCATCGACAGCGCCAGCTTACTCAACAGAGCCTTGCTTTACAGCCAGTCGTTCGGCGGATTGATCATGAATTTCCCGAACAACCACGAGCTCAGCAAAGGCGGACAGATCAACGAAGGGATCGTGAGTACCAAACTCGGACTAAAAGGCATTCCGGCTCTGGCAGAAGAACTGATGGTAAGCCGTGACATCTATCTGGCCGAATATTGCAATGCCCGCATCCACTTAACGAATATCAGTACCAAACAATCCGTAAAACTGATCAAGGAAGCCAAGAAAAAAGGGCTGAAAATTACGGCGGATGTGAACGCCTACAACCTGAAACTGGATGAAACACATAACGAACGCTTCGACAGCAACTTCAAGGTATTGCCACCGCTAAGAACCCAGGAAGACATCAAGGCCCTGATCGCAGGATTGAAAGACGGAACCATTGATGCCATCTGTTCCGACCACACACCGGAAGACATTGAAAACAAACAATGTGAATTCGATCATGCTGCATTCGGTATCATCAACCTGCAAACCGCTTTTGCCGCTGCCCATACCGCCTTAAAAGGAAAATTGGATTTGGATGAATTCATTGAAAAAATAACTACAGCACCCCGAAATATTCTGGGCCTCAAACAACCTCAGGTCAAGGAAGGTGAAGCAGCCAACCTCACCCTGTTCCATCCGGATCAAACCTGGACCTTTTCCAGGGAGAGTATCTCCAGCAAGAGTAAAAACAGCCCATTTATCGGCATGGAATTGAGCGGAACAGTCCTTGGAGTACTAAATAATAACCAAATCAAATTATTTTAGAAACATAAAAATTTGTTCCATTTTATTATATTTGGTACACAACAAGAATTGTGAGCCTAACTATCTTACATAAAATCACATCATCCATTGATGATGAGAACCGGTCGACCTGGAAGATTGTGCGAAATAATCCATCCAGGGCATTAAGCGAAGCTCACGCTACCCTTTCCAAAGCAAAAGAGTCGGATTACACGGCAGGAATTGCCTGGGCTCTCGGAAACATCGGTGCTGCCGAACTGTGGCAATCCAATTACGAAGAAGCACTTGAACATACTACTTCAGCCAGAGAGCTTCTGCATCAGGCAGGTGATCTTGAACATGAAGTGGATATGCTCTACAACCTGTGTGTGATCTTTTATTTCCTCGGCGAATATGAAAAGCAAATCCATTATGCCAAGGAAGCACTCAACCTGGCCAACGAGATCAGCTACGACTCCGGTAAAGCCAGTGCCCTCAACGGAATCGGGTTAGCCTATTATACCACCGATGAAAATGAGGAAGCGATCAAATACCTGAAAGAAGGGAAAGAAATAGCTGAAAAAATTGATGATAAGGCGACCCTGCTGAAAATTCTGGACAGCATAGGCCAATCGTATTACAACCTGAAACAATACGATGAAGCCCTTACCTATAAAACAGGCTGTGCTAAAGTATCGAACGAGGTCGGCGAAAAGAGCATTGAAGCTTATGCCCTCGACGGGATTGGGGAGATTTACCTGCGTAAACAGGATTTCGAAAATGCGCTGGCGTATTTCAACCAGAGCCTTGCCCTCCGAAAAGAGCTCGGTTTTAAAGCCGGTGAGGCTGAAACCAACATGCACATGGGGGAATTGTATTTCGCCATCGGAAAGAACGATCTGGCTATCGAAAACCTGAAAGCCTCCATTGCTTTAGCTACCGACCTGAAAGCCCATGAGATTATCTCCAAATCGGAATTGCTCCTGGCCAACCACTACGAAAAGGTTGAGGATTTTAAACATTACATCACCCATTTTAAAGCTTACCATGCTGCCAGGGATCAATTTAACAAAGAGGCCGAAAGCAAGAAACTGAGAACGTTCGAGTTGAAAGGACGACTGGAGCAAATGCGTGAAGAAAAAGCATTGCTCGAACAGAAGAACGAGCAACTGAACAACTACTTCCAGGATGTTCAAACCCTGAGTGAAATCGGTAATGAGATCACCACCAGTTTATCTATCAGCGAAATCAACCAAAAGGTATACGAAAATGTAAACAAGTTGATGAAAGCCGACGGGTTTGGTATTGGAATCTGGCACGAAGAAGATAACACCCTTTCCTTTCCCGGATACATTGAAAACGGTGAGAAACTGGAAGCCAATGCTTACGACCTGAACGACATGAACCGTCTGGCGTGTGTGTGCTTCAACAATCAACAGGAAATCGTGATCAACAATTTCACGGAAGAATACCAGCAATATATCCCCAAAATGCTGGCTCCGGTAGTCGGTAAAAGTGTGCAATCGATTATTTACTTACCGCTTACCATCAAAGGGCGGAAGATCGGTGTGGTAACGGTCCAGTGTTTTGAAGAGGATGCCTATTCCGATTACCATGTAAACTTCATCAAGAACCTGGCTATCTACATTTCCATTGCACTGGACAATGCCCGCATGTACGAGAGTATGGAAGAGGAAGTGAAGAACCGGACGATCGAACTGGAAAAAAATTATGAGAATAGTGAACTGCTTAGCAAAATGGGGCAGGAACTCATCTCCACCCTGAACTTCGAAGACGTTACCGAACGACTCTATAAGAATGTGAACCAACTGATGGATGCCAACATCTTTGGTGTCCGCTTATACAATGAAGCCAAACGGGAAATCGAATACAAATACGATTACGAAGACGGTTACCGCCATGAAGGAATCGTTGTATCGATGAACGATGAAGATAATTATTCGGTTTGGTGTATCAAGAACAATCAGGAAATCTTCATCAACGACAACAAGAACGAATACATCAGGTATGTAAATAAAGTGGTGGTGGTTGCCGGGGAATTCCCTCAATCACTCATCTTCTACCCCTTGCGTAAGGGAAATAAGGTAATTGGTCTGATCACCGTTCAATCGCTCGAAAAGAACGCTTACACGAAATACCACCTCACCATCCTCAAAACCCTGGCGCATTATACGGTTATTGCCCTGGAAAATGCACGCCATTACGAGATCATGGAGGAAGAAGTGGCCAAACGTACCCAGGAGATCCTGCACCAAAAAGAGATCATCGAAGAGAAGAACAAGCACATCATGGACAGTATCCATTATGCAAAACGAATCCAGGATGCTACGCTTCCCGACCTCAACCTGATGAAACACTACCTCAAAGAGTCATTCGTTTTATTTAAACCGAAAGATATTGTAAGTGGTGATTTCTACTGGATCGAGAAGAAAGGCGACGAAATCCTGTTTGCTGTGGTGGATTGTACCGGACACGGTGTTCCCGGTGCTTTCCTGAGTTTGATCGGCTACAACAGCCTGAACAAGATCGTGAACGAGCTGAACATCCTGACACCTTCCGACATCCTGGAAGAATTGAATAAAAGTGTATTCCGTACGTTGCAAAACAACCTGGAATACAACCACATCCAGGACGGCATGGATATGTCCATCTGCTCCCTGAACACCAAAACCAATGTGCTGCAATTTGCAGGTGCCTACAACCCGCTATACATCGTTAGCAACAATACGATCCGGGAGATCAAGGGTGACAAGATCAGCATCGGTTCCGGAGCGAACTCACTGGATGCCAAATTCAGCAACAATGTGATCCAGCTGAGTAAGGACGATTGCATCTATTTGTTCTCCGACGGTTATGCCGATCAGTTCGGCGGACCAAAAGGTAAGAAGTTCAAATACTCACGTTTTAAGGAATTGCTGGTAGACATGAATAGATTGAGTATGGATGAACAAGGCAACAGCCTCGATCGTACGATCGCCAAATGGCAGGGCGACCTGGAACAGATCGACGACGTGTGCGTGATCGGAATTAAAGCTTCGTGATTATTTATTGAACTGAATCCTGTTTAAATAAAGATAATTATTCTCTTTTCCTCCATCTAATTCAGGTGTATAATTTTTCAGAAAATTAAAGTAATAATCACCATACCAGTAAACTGCTGTAACATACTGGTCTTCTATTTTCCTGAACCCTTTCGCATCTTCTAATTTTTCAAACTTTGTTTCCTTTTGATGTGTTATTTTTCCATCAACAAGTTCATAATAATAAATACTCTCATCTAACGGATAATGCAAAGAAATTTTATCTCCTTCAGCAACAGCAGTAACAGGATGCTCTAAATTTAACTGTTCAAAAATTCCATTACGAGGCTGAACGTGTTTAGTATCCAAGTGTATCGCCTGATCCCAAAGAATATCACCATTTTTATCAAATGCAAAAGCAAGAATGTACTCCAATTCTTTGCCTATATATATTTGATACCCATCCTTGTAGCCATGTATATTTTTATATATAGTCCCAATAGCAACATTTTCTTTCCCTGTATAAAGAACCTTATCCAATCCAAAATTAAATTTAGGAACATTTAACTCATCATGATACTCTCTTAACAGTATACTAAAGTTCTCAAAATCTGAAAATTTGTAAAACTTATTTATTGGATTTTCTTGAGTAGAAGTTTTAATATAAATCCCTTTATGATTTGGTTTTTTATCTCCATTATCTACAAGACTCTTATTTTTTTCATTAACATCCTCATCATAGTTGCCGATAAAATAAAGTTGATCCCCTTTAGCACAATCCAGTGTTTTAATAAATTTGTCATCTATAGACATATCTGAAACAAAAAGCTCATTGCCATTTTCATCATGAATTACTATTTCAAACTTCTTCGTCTTTTTTGTTCCTTTTGCTCTTAAAACAAGAATCTCTTCACTATCCTCTATTGGTATAATTTTATAAACTGATTCGGTTTCTTTCGAATCTACAGCAAAATTAAACGGAATAACATTTCCATCACTAAGATTAACCTGATACAAATAACTCTCACCCCATATCTCGCAGTAGAAATAATTCAATAAATCTGAATAAGCCTGAACCTTGTTATAATAATACTTCTCTTCCTCTTTTATGGAAATAGTTTTTACTATTAAACTTGTTTCTAAATTTATTTTATAGATATTATATCCCTTCACATCATTACACATTATAAAAAGATGATTATTAGCCAGTTTAAAAAACTGAACTTCATCTGAAACTATCATTTTTTTTTCATCAACTTGATCGAAATTTTCATCATATAATTTAATTGATAAATTCTCCATTTTCCCTTTTTCTTTGGAAACAACTACTATTTTTTTATTTTCAGTAGGAGCTACAATGTCTATATACCCTGCTTCGTGTTCCTGTTTAGACATGTAAATCTTCTTATTTAAATTTTGACCAACCAGAAAATTTCCGATAATTAATGTGACTAATAATACTGTTATCTTTTTCATATGTCTTAAATTATAAATTTTAGATTGCCATAAATATACTAATCTATCGTTTGATGATCTTGTTACTAATCACCAACCCCTCCCCATCAATCAATTGCAAGGTGTAAATCCCCGAGCTCAGGGCATGGGTAATCGTGATGTTTTCAATCACGCCTTCCTGAACAGACCAGTTGTATTGGTAGACCTGCTTGCCCGAAATATCCTGAATATTAATCTGCACGGACTGATTGTAAGCCGAATAATAAACCAGGTTAAACTCATTCACAAAGGGCTGGGGATAGATTTTCAGCAATTGATTTTCATAGATGTTGTCGACCTGATATCCGCTCAGCATAAGGTAAGCCGTTCTGAAATTGGGAATCCCATAACCAAGTTTATCATCGGGATTGGCATAATGATGAGCACTTCGAATGATCGCTTCTTTGATCTCCTGGTTCGTTTTATCCGGAAAAGCCTGCCACAAAACCGCTGCCATTCCGGCCATTTCCGGAGAAGCAAATGAGGTGCCGTTATTGTACACGACATTGCCACTGACATCAACAACTGCGGAATAGCGGCCAATCGTAGACACATCGGGTTTCACCCTGCCATCGTAGCTCGGTCCTCTGGAGCTGAAGGAAGCATAATTCCCGTCGTGCTCGGTGGCACCAACCGCCAACACATGATGCCCGTCGGCCGGAGCGGCGATGTAGTACCAGGGACTACTCCCTGAATTTCCGGCACTGTTCACCACCAAAATTCCCTTTTCAAAAGCAAGATCGGCAGCCCGGGTGATGACGGTGGTGTTTCCATCCATATCGGTATAGGCATGATTGGTCAGTGAATCGTCGAACGTAGTATAACCCAACGAAGAATTGATCACATCGGCTCCCACACTATCGGCAAACTCGGCAGCGGCCAGCCAGTTGTATTCCTCACTCAAACTTTCGGTACCGGCGTCCTCACTCCGTAACAACCAATAGCTGGCTTTAAAAGCCGTACCGATGAGTTGTCCGGGAATATGCGCAGCCATGGTCGATAATACGGAAGTTCCGTGGCCGTGATGCCCGAACACGCTATCATCATTATTCACAAAATCCCAGTACCCCAGAATCCGGTTATCACTCCACAAGTGGCTGAACGCCGAAATCGAATCGACATGATCAAACCCGGCGTCGAGCACGGCAATAGTTAATCCCTCTCCCAAATAACCCGCCTGATGCAGGAAATCACCCTGCATGATCGTGATCTGATCTGCACCATAACCGTAATCGAAGTTCGTTGTTCCCTCCAGATCAAATTTATTACTGAGACGCAAGGAACTGAGCGTATCGTTTCGTTTCACCACTTCAACACCGGCCACGAAAGGCAACGCCGTAATAGTCTGAATAACAGCCGTATCGGTAATCCTGACCTGAACCAGATTCATCCATTTGGAGCGGTTGATGTACGTGGATCCTTTAGACAGGACACTATCGATATAGACCTGATTAACCGGAAGATCCTGATCCGTGATGGCAATATCATGTTTTGTACGGCGATCGATGGCTTTCGGCGAGAGAAATTGCTGCGGATTTTGGATTGAAAACGGGCTGTTCTGTTTGTCGGTAAACCGAACGACTATCCGTTGCTGGGCGAAGCTGATGGTTGCAGTAAAGAACAGTAAAACGATCAGAAAACGCTTAATTCCCATAACTGTTAAGGGTCATTGTAACGTCGTAACCTCTCCAGGGCGACGACAGGTTATCGCGTTCTTTATCGGAGCTCCTTTTGTAAACCATTCCGATGCCATAGGCAAATTTCTCCTCGAAGATTTTGGGGTTGATCAGGTTGGCCTGATCATCTTCCTGAAGAACAGTGAGCACCTTTTCCAGCGGTGTTGATCCGACTACTTCGGCGTGATCCACACTCGTATATTCGTATTGCTGCTCCCCTTCACTGTTCATGCTATTACCATTCCATTTGGCGTTATCACGTACCGGGAAGATGAGTTTTATGTAGCGCACATTCTCCTCCACCTTCTGATAATTGGTGTTGGTTAATTTGGCATTCCAGACATCGGTCTGTACCCAGGCCGACGTATCGGTATCCCGCCTGTAGCGGTTGATTTTGAAAGCTTCTTCTCCTTCCAGATCGGTATAGGCTTCAGCGACTAATTCCTTGAGTTGAAAGATGGTGGTGATAACCGTATCGTTGAAGTCGTCATAAAAGATCGAATCCACATCATAAACGACGTAATTACCCAACTCAAGTCCTGCATAGGCCATCCCTAAGTCCGTAACGGTCACTTCATTTTCCTTGGAGCAGGAAAATGCAACCAATGCTAAGAAAAATATAACCAACAGGTTGTTTCTCATAAGCTAAAGTTACGGAAATCTTGTGAAAAAGTTCAATTATCGATAAAACCGCCGCCAATCAGGTCATTTCCTTCGTAAAATACGGCAGATTGCCCCGGTGCAACACCCTGAACGTGATCGAAGAACTCGATTCTGATCCGGCCATCCGGAGTAACCGACAGGGAGCTGTTCGTTCCTTTATCTTTGTATCGGATTTTGCTCACGGCTTCGAGTTGATCGGGCAGCGTTTCGTATTTCATGATGTTCGGCTTGCGAACAAAGACCTCCTTCTTGTTGAGATCTTCTTTATGACCCAGAACCACTTCATTCTTTTCGGCATCGATCTTCACCACGTAGCGCGGATCACCGAAAGCGACTTCCAGACCTTTTCGTTGACCGATGGTATAGAAGGGATAGCCTTTATGCTGACCGATGACATTTCCTTCGGTATCGACGAAATTACCCCCATCCACTTTTTCTTCGAGGCCTTCCACCCGGCGTTTCAGGAATCCCCGGTAATCGTTATCGGGAACAAAACAAATCTCGAAACTCTCGCTTTTTTTCGAAAGCTCTTCGTAGCCTTTATCCAGAGCCATCTGCCTGATTTCGGGTTTAGAAAAACCTCCTAAGGGGAATAAGGTTCTTGCCAGCGCTTCCTGCGACAAGCCCCAAAGCACATAGGATTGATCTTTGTTCTCATCTTTTCCTTTGGAGATGATGTAGCGGCCGTTTTCGTTCCGTACCTGGGCATAATGTCCGGTAGCAATGTATTCGCACCCGAGCTGATCGGCTCTTCGGAGGAGGGCATCCCATTTGATATGTGTGTTACATAACACACAAGGGTTGGGTGTTCGACCAGCCAGGTATTCTTCCACAAAATTATCGATGATGTAATCCCCGAATTCTTCACGAATGTCGAGGATGATGTGGTGAAAACCCATGTTCACCGCAAGGATCCGAGCATCGTTGATGTCGTCGAGGCTGCAGCAACCTGTGGTCTTACGTGTTCCTCCCGAGGAGGCATAATCCCAGGTTTTCATGGTAATCCCAATAACCTCATAACCCTGTTCGTGAAGTAACATGGCTGCCACCGAACTGTCAATTCCGCCACTCATGGCGACCAACACTTTTCCTTTACTGCTCAATTTAATTGTGATTATCTGGGACCCATTCCGTCAAAAATCTCATCTTCGGGAATAGGTTGCTCCGAGTTCATATCCTCTACATGTTCATCCTTATTCTTATCCACCCGCTGGCCGTTTTTGTAGATCTCTGTTTTTTGTACCGTTTGGCCGTCCTCTTCATAGTATTTCCAGACGCCGTCGCGAACACCGTGGTAGAAATTTCCGGAAACTCCACGGGTACCATCAGGCCTGAAATACGCTGCTTTTCCTTCCAGTCCGCCGTTCTCATAGGTTGCAATCACTTTGGTCTTACCGTTGGGAAAATACTGTTTCCACAGACCATTTTCAAAATCATCCTTCCAGACTTTCTCTTCGGCGAGGGTACCGTCCGGAAAATAGGTTTCCCATTTCTTATCCTTCTTCCCCATGCTGTAGGTTTCGATGGCTCGCTTATTCCCGTCAATGTCGTAATAAGTCCAGGTACTATCCTTTTGCTGAGTGATGTATTTACCTTTAGCCTGAACCTCTCCGGTCTTATAGTAAACAGTTGAATAAGCAGTTTTACCGGTGTTCTTCATTTCCACCTGCAGTTCACCGGTATCGTAGTAATACGTGAACATGCCTACCGGCTGATCATCCTTGAATGTTCCGGTGTAGCGCAAATTGCCGTTCTCATGGTATTTCTTCCATACACCCTGCTTGCGCCCTTGTGCATCGGTTTTGTTAAACTCCTGAGCCGCAGCAGCCAGTTGCAGGCAAACAACGAGTATGGTTATTAGAAATCTCATAATCATGACAAAATTAGTAAATAAGTCAGCACAGATGCAATTATTGTACCCTTTGCTTACTAACAACGTGTCTCCTTTTGTTTTGTTATATTTGAGTGATGAAGTATATCCGATCCATCCTGTTTATCCTGATTGTTGCCCGGGGAGTTGCATTTAGCCAGTATCCTGCGTACATCAATGAGAAAGAAGTTACAATCAACGGTTTAACATTCGATGCCATGGAACCATTCATCAGTCCGGACAAAAATTACCTGATTTTTAATAACCTGAATGATGGTGTGACAACAAAACTCTACTATGCGACCCGGGTGAACGACTCCACGTTTAATTTTGTCGGAGAAGTCGTCGGAACGAATCAAACGACAACACCTTATCTGGATGCTGTACCGGACATGGACTCGTCTTCGGTATTTTACTGGACATCTTCACGTGATTACCCGAACCAATTAGATAACCTGCATCGAGGAGTTTTTTCGGGCGGAACAGTTTCCGGAATTCAACGAGTACATGGCGATTTCAATATGGGTATACCCGGATGGCTGGTTATGGATCATGGGATAAGCTATAACGGACAACTACTGTATTACAACAATGCCCGTTTTGATGGTATTTGTACCGGGCCTTGTGAAACTCACATCGGCATTGCTCAAAAGGTGAATGACTCTACGTTTACCAAAATTGCCAATTCCGATTCCATATTGGGCACGATCAACGATACCAATTACATCTATTATGCTACTTATATTTCTACGGATAACCTGGAGCTCTATTACACCCGATATTTAAAAGGAACCATTACTCCGTCGACTTCATTTGAAATTTGTGTTGCCGTCAGAAATTCACCCACCGATACCTTTTCCGTGCCTGCCGTTTTATTTTCAGAATTTATAGCAGACATTGTTGAGGCTCCCTGCCTGACAGTCGATAAACAACTCATGTACTACCATAAAAAAGTAGCGGGAATTCACAAGATCATGATGCGGGAACGGGCTGCTCCTTTATCGGTTGATGAACAAAAGGGGCATGTCGCTTTAACCCTTTATCCTAACCCGGGCAACGGTAAATTCCGAATAGACCTCAACACGAATAAATCGCCGGTTACAATTACTATCCTAAATGCTACCGGAAAACTGATTTCAACCCGAAAATTTCCAGCTGCTAACTCCATAGATTTTGAACTTGAAGGATCTGCAGGAATTTATTTCGTGCAGGTTCAAACTTCAGAAGCCTGGAAAACCCTGAAGCTTATCAAAGAATGAAATTATCTGATCGTATCTAAAAGCGTCTGCAGGCTTCCAACCATGGTGTCCCAACCATACTTTTTCTTCTCTTCCTTCACCCCTGCAATAAAAGCAGCTGAACGGTTATTATCATAAAAATCATATAAGGCATCGGCGATGGCTTTCGGATCGGGATCCACAACGTAGCCTACCTTCTGATCGGGAACCATTTCTTTCAGCCCACCCACATCGGTTACGAGCATCGGTTTATCGAAGTGGTAAGCAATCTGCGTTACACCGCTTTGCGTAGCATGTTTGTAAGGTTGAACCACCATATCGGCCGCACAGAAATAATGAGCCACCTGGTCGTCCGGAATAAATTGATTCGCCAGAACCACGGAATCTTCCAGTTTTAATTGCCTGATCAATTGTTTGTAAGGTTCTTCTTCCTCATAAAATTCACCGGCAACGATCAATTTCGTTTTTCCATTATTGATCCGGTCATCGGCAAAGGCTTTCAGCATCAGATCGAGCCCTTTGTACTTCCGGATGATTCCAAAAAACAGGAGGTATCTATAATTCGTGTCTAGTCCTAACCGACCCAATGCTTCATCCCGCGAAAGGGCTGCTCCGAAATTATCATACATGGGATGCGGCGAAATTGTTTTCGGTTTCAGGTGATCCACTTGCTGAATGTCCTTGAGCACACTATCGGACATGGCCAGGAAACCGTCCATTTGCCTCGCAAAATACGCGCTCATTTTCAAGTCGAACTTATGGCGCTCATGAGGAATAAAATTATGAACCAGTCCGATGAGTTTGCTGTGGCCGTTCTTTCTGATCTGTCTGGCGATGCTTCCGAAACAAGGTGCCATAAAGGGCATCCAGTAATTGAAGATCACCAGATCAGGGTTTTGGTTTCTGATTTGTTTACCGACATTCATCCAATTGAAAGGAACCACGGAATTGATGTCGCGGCTGATGCTGAGTGATGGAGCCTCACCTTCGGCAAACTGGGTCTTTCCGGGGAATAAGAAGGACGGATATTGTAGTTTGAAGGTAACCACATTTACATCATGACCCGCGTGCTGAAATTCTTCCGCCAGCCGGGTGGAAAACAAGGCTATTCCTCCGCGGTACGGGTAAGCAGGTCCTATGATGGTGATCTTCATCTGATAAAGCTACTATTTTGGGAGAATTTATGCAATGGAAAAACCATTACAGGAGTATATGACTTGTCAGATCTCCTTTTCGATGTTGTATTGATTCCGGTTCGGTGAATTTCTGGAAATCAGTTCCCCGAGGAAGCCGGCAACGAACAACAACGAACCGATGATCATGGCTGTTAATGCGAGGTAGAATTCGGCCCGGTCGGCAATAAGCCTGGAACCGGTATTGATAAATAGTTTGTAAACACCCAACCAGAGGGAAATCACAAAACCAATAGCAAACATCACGGTTCCCAATCCGCCGAAAAGGTGCATCGGCCGTTTTCCGAATTTGGAAATAAAGGTAATGGACAACAGGTCGAGGAACCCGTTGATAAAGCGTTCCAGGCCAAACTTGGTTACGCCGTATTTCCGTTCCTGATGCTGCACAACCTTTTCCGTAATTTTGGAGAATCCGGCCCATTTGGCTAATACGGGAATGTAACGATGCATTTCGCCGTACACTTCAACGGTTTTAACCACTTCTTTTCGGTAAGCCTTCAATCCGCAGTTGAAATCGTGCAGGTTTTTGATTCCCGACATTTTGCGGGTAGCGGCATTAAAAAGTTTGGTTGGGATGGTCTTGGTGATCGGATCGTAGCGTTTTTTCTTCCAGCCGGAAACAAGATCCCAACCCTCTTCGGTAATCATGCGGTACATTTCGGGAAGTTCTTCGGGACTATCCTGCAGGTCGGCATCCATGGTAAAAACTACATTTCCCCGTGCGGCGGCAAACCCGACATTTAATCCGGCAGATTTCCCGTAATTTCTCCTGAATTTGATTCCCCGGATATGAGGATTGGATGCTTTCAGTGCTTCAATCACCTTCCAGGAGCCGTCATAGCTACCGTCATCAACGAAAACCACTTCGTAGCTGAACTGATGGTCGTGCATCACTTTACCGATCCAGTCGCTGAGTTCTTTGAGCGACTCTTCTTCGTTGTAGAGTGGAATAACGATGGATATTTGCAGGTCTTCTGACATGGTTGTCAAAGATAGTAATTCTAATAAAGGAAAGTTCTTAAAAATCTGTAAATCTCTCTTCATTTCTTTTCCTTAGATGAAAAGAACCGAAGCAAAGAAAAATCAAGTCAAAAATATGCTTCCTCCCGCTTTTGAATTTCCTGACACTTTTCCGTTCCACCCGGAAAAGCTGGAAATACAATTCACCCCATCGCAGGCCCGCATTTTTGACCTCCTCTCCGCTTGGTTTACACCATTTTATTATCAATCCCCGAAAGAAAAAGCATGAAAACCCTTAGGTTTTGGAAGATATTACTACTTTTGCGGCTGGGCAAGTCTTATACGACCAGCTCCTGTTGAACTTCCCCAGGCCGGGAACGGAGCAAGGATAAACGGTTGAGCGGTGCGATATAAGTAGCTTGCCCTCTTTTTATGCCCTTATTTTTCTTTTTCAAACAAATCCTTCCACATCAGATCAATGAAGCCGTAGCCCATTTGCCCCAAGTTCGCATCGGTGGCAACGACCAGCACCACGTCATTTTTTAACACCTGCCTTGCATAATCGTTGATTGCCACCTGAGCGATGGTATCGATGTGGTTGACATAAACCTGCTGATTATAATACCAGAATTCGCCCTGATTAAAGGCTTTTGAAGACATCCCGCTGTGATACAACTGCCAGTAGAAGCTATCCCCGATGGTCAGTACCTGAACAGTATCCGCAAGCGAATCTTTTACGATCTCAAAATAAGGATACGCCATGGTCAGGTCTTCAATGTCGAACAGGAGATTCATTCCCATTTCGATATCCTTGTCGTTGAATGCCACATAATCTGCCGCAACAGGAGCATCGATGTGAATTTTCGGCATCGGTGCTCCGGAAACCTTTGCAATGTATTTCGTGATGGTATCGGCAGCAAGCATGGCACCGTAATCACTCCAGTGGATTCCGGTCTTAGACATGATCGGAAAGGTAGTCTTTCCCTTCATGCGCATGAACCAAGCGTTTAGATCAAGGTAGTGAATGTCCCGTTTTGGCAAGGCTGCGGCAAATAGATCGTAATTCGATTTTTTCCGGAGCCTGGATTGGTATTGATCCGGAAAATACTCGGGATAAAAACTACCTTTTCCCGGTGCTATGATAAAAATAACGTGCTTCCCGATCTGTTCCAGACTATCTGAAATCTGCTCCAACCGGTTTAATTGATACGTCACCAAATTACTGTCAACCGCATCTTCACCAAAGCAGGTTAAAATGTAACGTTCCTGATACAGGAAGTTCTCCTTACCCACGATCACCTCATCGGCATTGGCCTGATCGAATAACGAAAATTCCAGTTGGTTGTGCAAACGGACGAACCACGACTTAAATCCGATCTTGAACTTCACATGCTCCTCCTGCTCTTTCTGGAATGATCCGTCAAACCAGGTAGCCCAGGTCACATCAGGATTCTTAGGTGTATCAAATACACCATAAAGGTCCTCTTCCTCTACGAAATGGATTCGCTGCTGGGCCAACGGAACAAACATCACCAACAGCAATGCAACTGCCAGTATTATTTTCAGTTTATGATATGACGACTGCCGTTCCATTAAAATCGAAAATAAATAAAGGGATTAAAGCCGGAAGTGGCTAAATAACTCGCAGAAAGTATGAGCAGGCTCATTGAAATGACCATCTGAAACAAATGGCCCCGGATTGAAAAAACCGTTGACTTAAAAAAGTAACGTTCCAGCTTTTTACCAAAACTGAAACTGCATATAAATGAAAACAACAACGCCAGTATGAATATCGGATAGAATGAATGGATCACCTCAATATTTCCATTGAAATCAAAAGAAAATAAAGCCTGAAAGCACTGTGTCATCTCCGATGTATCCTCGAACCGGAAGAACACCCACCCGACCATGGTAATAAAAAAGGTGATTCCTAAAGATACGATGCCCGGTAAATAGTCGAGTACTTTTTTCAGGAACAGGCGATCCAGCACCA
>JAGQZT010000034.1 GCA_020435335.1 Flavobacteriales bacterium
AACTTATTGAAAATCACAACGATTTCAGCAACACGGTCATCCTGGGACTTCAACCCCGAGGGATCTTTTTAGCGCACCGTATCCAGCAGGAACTGGCGGCCATCAATAAGAAGTACCGGGTTCCGACGGGTTCGTTGGATGCCACCTTTCACCGGGATGATTATCGCCGGCAGGACAGTCCGCTCGTACCCAGCAAGACCGAGATCGATTTTGACGTTGAAGATAAGGATGTGATCCTGGTGGATGACGTGTTGTTTACCGGTCGGACCATTCGCTCCGGACTGGATGCCATGCTGGCTTTCGGTCGCCCCAAATCCGTAGAATTATTGGTACTCATCAACAGAAGGTATGAGCGCCATTTACCGATACAAGCCAACTACATCGGCAAAAACGTTCACTCCATCGTTTCCGAACGGGTGAAGGTAAGCTGGAAAGAAACGGAAGGCGAGGACAAAGTAATTTTATACACACCGAAAGATGAAGAATAACTTAAGTGTCAATCACCTGCTTGGAATCAAATACCTTCAGAAAGAAGATATCGAACTCATTTTTCAAACAGCTGACCATTTTAAGGAAGTCATCAATCGCCCGATCAAGAAAGTCCCTTCACTACGCGATACCACCATTGCCAATTTATTCTTTGAGAATTCTACCCGGACCAAATTATCCTTCGAATTAGCCGAAAAACGTTTGTCGGCCGATATCATCAACTTTTCATCCTCCAATTCTTCGGTGAAGAAAGGTGAAACCCTCGTCGATACCGTCAACAACATCCTGTCCATGAAGGTGGACATGGTGGTGATGCGCCATCCGAACCCCGGAGCTGCACAATTCCTGTCGCAACATGTCAATGCCAAGATTGTGAATGCCGGCGACGGTGCGCATGAGCACCCTACGCAAGCTTTACTGGATGCTTTCTCCATTCGGGAGAAATACGGTCACCTGAAAGGTAAAAACGTGGTGATCGTGGGCGATATCCTGCATTCCCGTGTTGCTTTATCGAACATCTTCTGCCTGCAAAAGCTGGGTGTGAATGTGAAAGTGTGCGGACCGATGACCCTGATTCCGAAGTACATCAATTCCTTAGGCGTGGAAGTGATTACGAACCTGAGAGAAGCGTTGAACTGGTGTGATGTGGCTATGATGCTGCGTATTCAGTTGGAGCGCCAGGATATGAAGTTCTTCCCGTCGTTGCGCGAATACTCGATGCTTTACGGACTGGATAAGCAACTGCTTGATTCATTGGATAAAGAAATCACGGTGATGCACCCCGGACCGATCAATCGTGGGGTAGAGATCACTTCCGATGTGGCCGACAGCAAGCAATCCATCATCCTGAATCAGGTGGAGAATGGAGTGGCCGTGAGAATGGCCGTCCTGTATTTGTTAGCCGGTAAAAAAGAATAAATTAAGTTATTAGTTGCTGGTTTATTGTTGCTTGAACGCAAATCACCAACAACTATCAACAATCAACAAAAAACAATTTCATGAAAGCAACGATTAAAACAGAAAAAGGCGATATGCTGGTGGAGTTCTACGACAAAGACGCTCCTAAAACCGTAGAGAACTTTGTAACCCTTTCCAAAAAAGGATTTTACAACGGATTAACCTTTCACCGGGTGATTCCTAATTTCGTGATCCAGGGCGGTTGCCCGGACGGAACCGGGATGGGTGGGCCGGGCTATTCCATCGATTGCGAATTGAATGGTGATAACCAGTATCACGACAGAGGCGTGCTGAGTATGGCTCATGCGGGAAGAAATACCGGCGGGTCACAGTTCTTTATCTGCCACAGCAGAGACAACACATCGCATTTGGACAGAAACCATACCTGTTTTGGAAAAGTGGTGGAAGGTGTGGACGTGGTTGATGCCATTCGCCAGGGCGATAAGATCATCAGCATTGAGGTGGAAGATTAATTCATCACAAGATCCTCAACACGAAAATAGACAGGATTAATAATATAAATCCGAGAAGAATATTGGCTGATACACTCAGCCAATTTTTTTTAACCTTTTGGTTGATCTTCAGGATCAGGTAGAATCCGCCGAACCAGATTACCATGTAGGAAAGAATGATGATGAAAACGCTCAGAATGAGTGGCATTAACTTTCTTTTTGGAAGGCCACCATTTTAATGGCGGTGATAGCCGCTTCGTCGCCTTTGTTACCGTGTTTACCACCGGATCGATCGATCGCCTGCTGAAGCGTATTGTCGGTCAGCACTCCGAAGATACAGGGCTTGTTGTATTTCAGGGCCACATCTTTGATCCCCAGAGCCGCTCCGTAACACACAAAGTCGAAATGTTTGGTTTCACCCTGAATAACACTGCCGAGGCAAATCACGGCATCAACATTTTTTTTCTCGAACAAGGTTTGAGCTCCCAGTGGTAATTCAAAGGCTCCCGGAACGAATTGAACCATGATGTTATCTTCACGGGCTCCGTGTTTTACCAATGTGGAGTAAGCACCTTCGAGCAACCCTTTGGTGATGTTTTCGTTCCACTCAGAAACAACAATTCCGAACACCATGTTGGCAGCATTCGGAATTGAATTAATATCGTAATCGGAAAGATTTTTATTCGCTGTAGCCATTACTGAATAAGCGCTTCAACACGAGCAATGTACTTATCGATCGTTTGGGATTCTCTGGAATCCGGATAGTTGTTCTTAATGGCCTTGTATTTTTCCCCGGCAGCCGCAAAATCCTGCAGGTCTTCGTAAGCCATTCCGGCTTTGAACAAGAAGATGGGAGAGGTTAAACCGTTCTCGTTTTTCCCGGCTGCTTTCTCGTAGTAAGAAATAGCTTGTTCCAAATCGTCCAGTTCCATGTAACAATCTCCGATGGCTCCCAATGCCACAGCACTGATCATGATGTCGTCGGAACTAAAGGATTTTAGCTCATCGATGGCCATTTCGTAATCACCGGTATTGCGATACGCAATTCCCAAATAGTAGTGAGACAGGTTCGCTGCCTTCGTGCCGCTGTAGATATCAACGATATCAATGAAACCATAATGCTCACCGTCGCCGTTAATGGCCAATTGCAATGAATCCTGAGCAAAATACTTCTCAGCCATAAACATGGCCGACTGAGCTTCCAGTTCCTGAGGAGCGATAATCAATTTCTTGTAACCGATATATCCACCCACAACCACAATGATGGCAAGCACGACGATAGACAGTCTTTTCTTGTTTTTATCAATAAAATGTTCCGTCTTGCTATAAACCTCTTGTACGTCAACGATCGGTTCAGTATGTTCTTCTGTATGCTTACTCATTTCTCATGCTTAATTATAAGATTGGCAAAAATAGTTTTTTTTTATTTTGATCGCAATTTTAACACTTAAATCTCTGCATCTTTTTAAATTTGTACGATGTACCTCAAAGAACTTTCCATACTCAATTTCAAGAATTACGACGAAGCTCAGCTGGAGTTGTCGGAAAAAGTGAATTGTTTTTTGGGAGAAAACGGGGAAGGAAAAACGAACCTGCTGGATGCCATTTACTACCTGTCTTTTTGCAAAAGCTACTTCAATCCGATTGATAGTCAGAACATTAAGCACGACGCGCCTTTCTTTGTGGTGGAGGGGAGGTATCAGCATACCAGCAAGGAACACAAGGTGTATTGTGGTTTAAAACGCAGCCAGAAAAAACAATTCAAATACAACAAGAAGTTATACGACCGGTTAGCCGATCACATCGGTAAAATTCCGCTGGTGATCATTTCTCCGATCGACATTATGCTCATCATTGATGGAAGTGATGTCCGCCGGAAGTTTGTGGATGGAATCATTTCCCAATACAATCCGGGTTACCTGAATAACCTGTTGTCATACAACAAAGCCCTAAATCATAGAAACCTGCTGCTCCGATCGTTCTGGATCAACCGCAACTTCGATCAGGAATCTCTCGATATCTGGAACGATCAGCTGGTTCAGTATGGGGAGGCCATTTATCAGGACAGGAACCGGTTTATCGAAGATTTTACACCGATCTTTCAACACTATTATACGCAGATCAGTGGTGATAAAGAAGTGGTGCAGCTGGAATACCGTTCTCAACTGAATGGCAGTAATTTCAGCGATTTGCTAATAAACAACCTGGAACAGGATAAGTCAAGCCAATATACCAACATCGGGATCCACAAGGATGATCTGGTGTTTAAATTAGGTGATATGCCACTGAAGAAGTTCGGTTCACAGGGACAACAAAAGACCTATTTATTGGCCTTGAAACTGGCTCAGGCCGAATTGATCCAAACGCGGAGCGATCAGAAGGCGATTATCCTGCTGGATGATATTTATGATAAACTGGACGGGACCCGCATGAGCCAACTGCTTACCATTGTAGGAAGTGGAGCTTTCGGGCAGATATTCATTACCGATACCGATCTGGAAAGGATCCCGGAGATATTGACGCAAGAGCAGATCAATTTTAAATCATTTGAAATCAAGGGAGGAGCGGTTCATGTCGGATGAAAAACCATTGAAAAAAGTTATTGATCAATTGCTGCGGGCCTATGGTTACCAGCAACAGCTCGATGAAATAGAGATCATCAAGGTTTACGAAGAACAAGTCGGTAAGATGTTCAGTAACCACACGAAAAATATTGCTTTCAAAAACAGGGTGCTTTACGTTCAGTTGGATTCTGCTGCATTAAAGCAGGAGCTGAGTTATGTAAGAGAAGGATTGGTTCAGCGGATCAACCAGCAAATGGGTAAAATACTAGTGGATAAAATAGTTATCAGATAATGAGTGCGATCAGATCGATACAGGAAAAGCTGGGCAGGATGAGTTTGAAGAGCGCTCAGAAGAAATTCAATAGAAAAGTCCGGGCCTTCAACATCGAGCAGGCCAGCAGCATTGCCATCATTTACAATGCAACCAACCGTTCCGATGCGGATCTGGTGAAGAAACTGGTTCATTTCCTGAAAGAAGAACGTAAAGAAGTTCTGGCTCTGGGATACATCAATACCAAGGATTCCAGCGAGCTGGTTAAACCGCATTTAAATTACAGCTATTTCGATAAGAAGGATCTGAATAAGTCATTGATTCCTAAAGGTTCAACGATTGATAATTTCATTCAGAAACCGTTCAGTATTCTGATCGATCTGAATTATAAACCGTGTTTTCCGATCGAGTACATTACCACCTTATCCCGTGCAAAATTTAAAGTGGGAGCAAGCGGCGGATATCGTGATGAGGCTTGTGATCTGACGATCGATATTCATCAGAATAAATCGCTGGAGTTTCTGATTATCCAGATCCGGCATTACCTGCAAATGATCCATAATTGATCCATAAAAAAAGGGCTTCTGATTTTCAGAAGCCCTTTTACTTGTTGTGCTAATTGTTAGTCTTTAACAACTTTATATGAATTCAATTCATTTCCGGTTTGTACTTGCAGGAAGTATAAACCTTTGCTGGCGTTTGATAAATCAATTACCATGGAAGTTGCGTTGATGTTGGTGTTCATGTAAACCACTTTACCGGTAACATCCAACAAGGTAACAGCTTTCGCGTTATCCAGTCCAACCACATTGATGATGTTGTTGGTTGGGTTCGGGTAGATCGCAAACTGATCAGCTTCCAGTTCCTCAACACCTGTACAGATGTTCACGGTGATGGTGATCTGATCGGTGTTTTCACAGCCATTACCATCGGTACCTGTTACAGTATATGTCGTGGTAACAGAAGGAGTAAAGGCAACCCCGTTGGTAACACCGTTGTCCCAGCTGTAACCGGTAGCCGTACCGCTTCCTGTTAAGGTAACCTGGTTACCCTGACAAATGGAAGTTCCAGGAGAAGCGTTAGCAACCACAGAAGGCAACGCGTTGATCACAACAGAACCGTTGTATGTATCCGTTCCACAGATATTGGAAACAACCAAAGAATAGCTGTGTGTTCCACCTGCACCAAAGGTAATCAGCGGGAATGGGCTGGTTGATGTACTGCTTGAAGGAGATCCGGCAGGGAAGGACCAGCTGTAGCTGTTCGCATCCGTAGATCCGGTTCCGTCGAAATAAACACTATCACCCACACAGATGCTTCCTGAAGGTGTAAATGCAGCGCTCGCCGTTGGAGGTACGTTTACGTAAATGGTTTTGAAAGCTTCACCGGTACATCCGCCTGAAGTAACAGCAACACTGTATGTGGTGTTGGATGTTGGGCTTGGGCTGATGGATGATGCCGTACTACCGCCCG
Source organism: Flavobacteriales bacterium (assembly GCA_020435335.1). GTDB lineage: Bacteria > Bacteroidota > Bacteroidia > Flavobacteriales_E > Vicingaceae. The sequence goes on from JAGQZT010000034.1 coordinate 6,207, forward strand.
GAGTCCAGGCGTATGTTCCACCACCTGTAGTAGAAAGGGTTACACTGTTCCCGGAACAGATTGTGTCCGCTGAAGCAGTAATTGACGGAGTCGGGGTCGGGTTAACCGTAATGGTAACCGAATCCACGGCATAATTGCTACATCCGCCACCGATCACTTCCAGATAGGTCGTGTAAGTACCGGCAGTACTGTAGATCAAACTGTCCTGGATGTTGGTAGAATAAGCAGGAGTCTGACCAGGGAAAGACCACAATAGGGTATCCTGGAATGTAGAACCTGTTGCATCGTAATGTACCTGGTCTCCCTCACAAATGGTAGTTGCGCTGGTTGTAATACTTGCTGAAGCAGGATTAGCTGTTAATTGAGGGAAGATGTAATGATGCCAGGTGCTTCCGGACCAACCGGTGGCATACGTGTTCCAGGAGTTGTCGCTCCATTGTTCCACACCGGTAGAAATTCCGGCTTCATTGGTTGTGCTGGTTACAATTGCGAAAGAATCGGTTCCGGCAGCTCCTGTCCATGATAACGTGGAGAAGTCAACACCTACAGCAATTTCTGAAGAGGCTGGTAAAGCAACCGGAGTCGGGAAACGGAAGTAATAAATTCCTCCTCCCATCACATCGCCAAGGGTAATGGTTCGGGTTCCGATCGGGGCGCCTGTAGGCATTCCACCGGTTGCATCCCAAACATTGAGGTTAACGGTTTTATTCGGGTTAGAGGAGTATACTCTTCCTAACCAGATGTATAAGCCTTCTACAAACTGGGTATTGGAGCCCACTTGCGCAGCAGGGAAATACTCGGCTTTCGCTTTGTCTCCGTATACGTTGATACCGGCCACATATCCGTTTCCGGCGCCGGCTGTGTATAGAGCCGGATTCCATCCAACATGGATAGAAGTAGCAGTACTAAACTGGTTGTCGTCCAGATTCAGCTCACTACAAGCACCCGGAGTAGTTACAGTGATGTACCCTGTTTTAATTTCAGTGTCATTACCGTTGGCATTAGTAACCGTTAAAGAAACTTCGTACACACCAGGAGTGCTGTATGTTACTACGTGAGGTCCCTGTGTGCTGGCCGTAGCCGGAGTAACACCACCTAAACTTTGGTTATCGAAGTTCCAGCTCCAGGTGGTCGGACCGAAGGTTGATTGATCCGTAAAGGTAACCGAACCACCGGCAGTAATGGTGGTGTAGTTAGCTATAAAGTCGGCAGTCGGAGGGTTGCTCAACGTTGAGGCCACACAGTTCATAGCTGCAAAAGCATCGATACGACCGGCACCTAATTTACCGGCGTAAGTCGGGTTGATTCCGTCAATATTAACTGCAGTTGAATATAAACAGTTCAATAAAGCGGAGTTAGGCATGCTCGGGTTCAGGGATTTCATTAATCCTAATAAACCGGAAACCATAGGTGTAGCCATGGATGTACCGCTCATAAACGCGTATGTGTTATTTGGTACCGTACTGGCAATATTACTTCCAGGAGCGGTGATATCTACCGAGTTGGCTCCGTAGTTGGAGAAACTGGATTTTACGTCACCGGTCGTAGAAGAAGCAACGGCTACAGTAGCCGAATAGTTAGAAGGATAGTGCGGGCTGGAATCGTTGTCGGTTCCGTCGTTACCGGCGGCAGCAACAATGATACTTCCCTGAGAAGAAGCCCAGTTTACTACGTTTTGTCCGGTTGGGGAGTTCACCGAACCACCCCAGGAACAGTTGATGATATCGGCATTGTTCAGGGCAGCATAGTAGATACCGTCGTATCCGTTGGAAACGGAGTTGGAACCGAAACTGTTTTTAGTCGATTTAACGGCCATAATGGAAATGCCATAACCGATGGAAGCAACACCTGTAGCATTGTTGGATTGAGCTCCGGTAGTACCCGCTACGTGCGTTCCGTGATCGAAACTGGTGCTGGGCGGATTCGGGTTGTTATCGTTGTCACCCACATCATATCCATTGATGTCGTCTACGTATCCGTTTCCGTCATCATCAACACCCGGTGTACCACTAGCTTCTGCAGTATTTATCCACAAGACGTTTGCCAGATCAGGATGAGTGATTTGGATGGCGTTATCGGTCGTAGCTACCACGATAGAAGAACTACCTGTACTTACGTTCCACGCCGATTGGGCATTGATCTGGAATAACCCCCACATGTTGGAAGAGTTGAACAACGGATCATTCGGTGTCAGATCGATTGTCATTAATGGCACTTTCTCTGCATATACCACAGCACCGGATTCTTCCAGTTCTCTAACAATGTTGTCAGCATTGTTGATGTCTGAAAATTCCAGCAGGTACGTGCGAAGCAGGTCGTCAGACCCGTAAGCTTTCGGGAAAGGCTGAGATAAATTTGTTACGGTATGTGCCGTGAATACGTCTCTCAAATACGGCATGGAGGAAAGCTTCATGTCGCGCAGGTCGGTAGTTTCCTTCCCGTCTTTTGAAATACTTAATTCTACAGGCTTGTCGCTTTTTAAGCGAAACCATATCTGTCCGTCGATATAGTCTTTGTGAACCGTTTGAGCAGATAAATTGCCCCCGGTTAAGGCGGCAACCATAAATCCAACTCCCACTACAAACGGAAGTAAAATTCTTTTCATAATAAAGTTTTTATAATTAGCGTTGCTGAAATTACGGTAAATCAGCTAATTATGATGATTATAAGAGGTGGTAGTTATCAACATTTGTTAATAACTATAAAGAAATATCTGAAAATAAATAGCGGTGTTTCACATTATTATGCT
>JAGQZT010000035.1 GCA_020435335.1 Flavobacteriales bacterium
AAAGCTTGAGGTCGGTATCGGCCTCTTTATCGTAATAAAAAGCTCCCCGTTTATAATCCGCTACTACAGGCAGATGAACGAAACCATCGTAGAGTTTGTAGTTGAGCCAGATAAATTTTGTAATTCGATTCAGAACCCGTTTAAGCTTATAATAATTGGGGCCGTTTGATTTAAAACTTGATGCATGGTATTTCGCGATGTAGGCGTCGGCTATTGCCTGAATCGGTTTGCTCGGAATAAATGGCGATTTGTTCTTGGAAGAACGATAAGCATTAATCTTACTCAAAATCAATGCTTCGAGCAAATCTTCGTCGAAATGGTCCAATTCAATCTCCTGATCACCTAACCCACTGCCCAATAGCTCATCAGCAGCATACGTTTCCATGTATTTATTCGGAGCAACGGTACTGCTATCGATGGATGCAAAAAATTTCTTCTGGCCGAAAGCAGTCTGACAAGCCATAAGGAGCACTATGTAACCAATCCATCTCAACGAATTCAATTTACAGGCATCCCTATTCTCTTTTTAATTTCGCCGATGGTAATCTCATCCGTTTTAAACACTTCAAATTTTGCTACCGCTCCATGAGTGTAAAGTGGGATTGATTCTACCGCATCGGGTGTTAATAAGGCTATTTCTCCTTCTGCCAGAAATGCGATTATAGCATTTTTAGATTTTGCATCGTACAGTTGTCGCCCGGGTGTTGAGTACCTTAGCACGCCGTTTTTCGTAATATCCGCAACCATCAGCTCTTTGATATTTAGTTTTTCATCCTCCTGACCCACCATTTTAGCCAATAACGGCTTGGGGGATTCCATTCGTTTAAAGACATCACAATTCCAGTATCCAAATCCGTCGATACTAAAAGATCGGGTAAAATTATATGAACTGGCCTCGTAGTTTGAAATTTCCTGTCGAAGTCCGGCCAGATACCCATCCCGGTCTCTGTTGAACTCAATGAGATCGGCCTGATATTTTTCCATGTCCTGCCGATATTGCTTGAGGTAGTCTCCGTGGTACAGGTCAATTTCAGCCCATTTTCCTCTCCGCTTTTCAAGTGCTTTATCGTATTTATTGAATATGGTTTTAAACTTTCTTTGAATGATTTTCGGGTTAGATGAGCTCACGGCCGGAACAACTTCAAACGATGTCGTATCTCCACAGATCAAAAACTTGAGCAAGAAATTATCCGCTTTATTATTTGGCGTAATCCAGAAATCTTCGATTAGATTGGCTCCGGCCAATAATTTATATTCTTTCGTAATCGTATCAATATCATTTGCAGAGTTTCGCCAGTTATTCATCCTGTTGTTGAATCCCTTAACAAACTGAATCAGGCTATCGTAGCGGTGTTTTTCCTTGTTAAGATCCTGAGCATCAATTTTCCAATCGTAACGGTTCAATTCTCTCAGTTCGGTGAATGCTTTTATGTCTTTATTTGAACTTGCCAGAAAGGAAATCAACCTGTAATTATAATTCGTTGCATAAATCTGGATGTACCCTTTTTTTCTTTTCCATTTAGCATCTCCTTTTTCCAGGCTCAAGCCACTTTTTACGACAGGTATTACCGGCATCGGAATAGTGGCATTGCGGTTATCATATTCAAAACGTTTATTAACAATCAGGCTGCCATCCAAAGCTGCAATAGAATCTTTCCCTTTGTAAACCCATTCTTCACCATCATCCATGGAATAGAGGTTAAATGATGCATCGGACGTATTGGAAACCATATTTACCGTTATCTTGCTTTGAGGATTCACATATAAGGGTTCCCCGTTTCGGGTTGCTCTGATCTCTATCATTCCTCCCGACTGAAAAGGATTAATCGTACCGGCAGAATCGTAACCCATCGGAATTCCGCTGAAGGCAATTTCAATCGGATCATTAAATTCACGATAAGAAAGCGTAACATTTCCCTTAACAACCTGACCGTTTTTATCGAGGAAAGCATTCTCCGGAACGATGATCTGAGACCCTGTATTGTAAGTAATCGTTTTTCCTTTCTGTGCATCCAATTGATATGATTCCATAACCATATCCAAAGGCGCCGACGGGGGTAGCACGTTTTTCACTGCAAGTGTAGCCGGACCCTGCCGATCTTCCTCCTCATAAGATAAAACACAATCAGGCATTCGTTCACGCAATTGATTGATCTCTGTAACCGGGATTTCGTGATCGAAAAAAGTCAACGTTTTCAGTCCCGGTTTCGTAAACCCTTCAAAACCGGTTAACCCGTTCCCTGAAAGATTGAGCACTTCAAGATTTTGAAAACTGCTGATCTCATTTGGAAACGATTTTCGGTTACATTCTACCATTTCGAGCGACAGTATTTTCCCGGTGTTTAAGCGTCCCAGAGATTCCTCGTTATTCATGTTGGGAGTATCATGGAATTTCACCTCGGTCAAATGCTCGAGCGACCGGATGGATTCGGGAAGAGCATTGAAATTCCAGCCTGATAATTCTAACCGTTCGAGGCTGATCAGATTAACTATACCATCGTCCAGTTTAATCAAACTGTTATCCGATATGGTTAACTTTTTCAGTTTAGTTGAAGCCAAAGCCTGAAACAAACTCTGATAATCAACTTCAACCCCTTGCTCAATAGTTAATTCTTCCAAATCAATAAGTGAACTCAAATACTCATACCCACCGGAAGCCGAAAGCCGGTACAAGGTCAGTTTTTTAATCCTGAACAGGGAGGTGATTTCTTCATTCAGTCCTTCTTCAGCGTTAAGTTTCAACTCTTTTAACCCGGGCATTAAACTCGAAAAATAGAGGAACGATTTCTCATCGAACTCCCGATTCCCGCGAAGATCAATGGTTTCCAGATTCGGCATATGCATAAACCCCGGCTGAATGTAATCAATATCGTTATCACTCAGGTAAAGTCCTTTAAGCTGATCCAATTCCCGGATGCCTTCCGGTATAGTTTCTATTTCATTACGTTCCAGAAACAAATACTTCAACTGAGTTAAGTGTAATAGTTCAAATGGGATGTATTTGAGTTGTAGTCCGTTTAGCTTGATCGTTTCGAGATAAGGAAACCGTTTTAATGAATCCAAACATTGAGAAACGTTTAGTAAAGGATTATTCCCCAGATCAATGGATTTCAGATTGGACAAACTATAAATTCCTTCCGGTAATTTCACCAACCCTTGTTGGCTTAAATTCAATTCCAGGAAATTGGAATTTGAAGCTCGTGCTTCGTCGACCGAATAAAACGTTTCATAAGTGTTTTGTGCTTTGAACACCGGCAATAACACAAACCATGAGAAAGATAAAAAGAAATACCGCATAGAACCTCGTTTAAAAATTTTAACGTTTCATTAACAAATATATTGCCAATTTCAGGTGGGTCTATCAACGTACTGCATTCCAGCAAACAACCTTGTAATGAAATCTGTTTTTCACTCCTGAAGCATCTTCAGGAACTCCACTCTTCTTCTTCTTGCAACATCCAGCAGGATATCGCCTTTGAGCAGAATTTGATTTCTATCTTTGAAAAAGGTAACAATGTGTCCGGTATGGATCAGGTGGCTCCGGCTGATCCTGAAAAACGGATACGGCTCCAGCAGTTGCTGAAAGGTGGTTAAGGGTTTGGCGGCCGTGATGGTCTTCCCGTTCATGAGTTCGATGTGGGTGTATGCTTCGTCGGCCTGGCAGCAAACGATCTCGTCGACATGAACAAACTCAATCTTGGTCGCGCTTTTAATCGTAATGACATTGGAACGCCTGACATGGCTATTTTCCTGAAGGATGGCTTCCAATTGCTTACTGTATTCCGATTCTTTCTGAAGTTTCTCCTTCGCATGATCCAAAAGCCGCTCCAACTCCGCCACTTTTTTTTGGAGAAAATGATCCTCGTTATGTCCTTTAAGTTTTAACAAAGCCCAATAATTCATTTCTAAATTATCGGGGAAAAGATTATTTTAAAAACATTGTTTCATCTTCTGTATTATCGGTACAATTTATCGCACGAACGGTATAAAAAAATGTTGCCGGAAACTTGTTTTTGACAGAAATACGTATTTATACGTATTCGATTGTTACGTCTTTATACTTAACACTTTAAGCACTTGTCCGTCCTAAAAAAAACTGTTTATTACGTAAACACAGCCGCTTAATTAAAAAATGCTACCACTCAGTAAAAAACCCGGGCATTACCTACAATAGTCTCCATGATTTTTTAGTTTTAAGATTATGCTTCGGGCAGCTAAGAATTAGCTATAAATACGGTACGTTGGAAAATAAAATTATTACCATACAGGATGCGATTGTGAGAACGAATGACATTTTAAGCTCTGTCATTCAGCTTCAGCTTTCTCTGGAAGAACAACTGCAAGAGTTGATCAAACGCAACAACGCACCGATTATAACTGTTAAGGGGGCAAAGAAGATAGACTTTATCCCTGTTCATGAAATCATCTATTGTTCTGCCAACCTGTCCTACACGGAAATCGTTGCCGAAAACCATAGCAACATCGTCGCTTCAAAGCCCATCAACGACTTTGAAACCTGCTTCAGTTGTTATTCCTTTTACCGCATCAGCAAAAGCATCCTAATCAATGTCAAGCAAATTCATTCCTATGACCGCCAAAACGGCCAGGTGATCATGAAGAACAAAGATGTATTGGATGTGGCCAGAAGACGCAAATCCGACTTTCTTTCCGTTGTTGTTCCTGATTATTAATATCGAAGCGGCTGTTTAATTCAACCCGAAAGATTCCGCCTACACGCCTAAAACAGGCCCGTATTCAGTTCCATCATCGGCACGTACATCGCAATCACGATAAACCCCACTACCACACTGATGAAAAAGATAATGGCCGGTTCCAGCAACTTGCCGAACACTTCCGATTTATAAGCCAGTTCCTTGGCATACTGCTCATCGAGGTTCCGGAAAATGGCATCCAGCTTATTTACTTCCTCCGCCACCTTGATCAGCGACACCATTTTTTTCGGGAAGATCGTGAATTTACGCATGCTCTCATTCAACAACTGGCCGTGCATGATGTCGTGCTCCACCTGATCCAACGCTTGTTGCACCGGATAAAAATCGATCATTTTTTTAACCAGTTGAATGGAGTTCAGTAAAGGGTTCCTGGCGGCGATCAGCAGGTTCATGGAATGGCAGAAGCGGGTCAGGTAAATCTTTTGGACCAGATCACCCAATACGGGAATCTTCAGTACCAGCATGGCTGTGTATTTGCGGAACCATAATTTCCGCTTGTTCAGCAGAATCAGCAGGGTTACCGAGACAAAACCCAGGAAGAAAACCAAAAAGTAATCGCTTACTGCCGCCGAGGCATCCACCACAAATTGTGTAATGCCCGGAAGCTCTTTGTTGAAGCTCTTAAAAATGTCCTGAAACATCGGAACCATGTACTTCAACAGGAAAAAGATCATGAGGAAGGCCGTGGAAAGCAGGATGGCAGGATACGACAAGGTACTGGTCAGCTTCCTTTTTTGCTCGACCTTATTCTTAAAAAAGGCTGCCAGGTCGGCCAGCACCTCATTCACCCGGGAACTCTCCTCCCCGACTTTCAAAGAATAATATTCGTACTCGGTAAATTTCTGGGTTTTATGCAGTGCCTCAGAAAAGCTGAGCCCGTTGATGATGTCGTTTTTTATCCCTTCCAGCAATGAACGGTCTTTCTCCTTAACCGTTTCTTCCACGATCAGTTCCAGGGCTGTTTTGATGTCGGTTCCGGCATTCAGCAACAAACTGATCTCCCCGTAAAACTGCTCCTTTTTTTTGTCCGGATAGTTTTTGTTGAAACTGATCTCACGAGTGAGTAAAGCGCCGTAATTCCGCCCTTCTTTTTTAACTTTGGGCGAAACCGCAGGTTGTCCGATATGGTTTACTTTAATAGCCATAATCTTCTTCGATAGCGGCAATCGCTCCGTATGTTTTGAAAAAGCTGTAGGTTTCTTTTTCGGATGTTAATTCCAGGTCATTTATAAGGGGGGATTGCCGAAGTGTTTCCAACCGGATGTGATCCAGTTCGATGTAAAAAGTATCCGTAAAACCGGATCGGGTGCGCAGGGTTTTATCCGGATCAAACTGATAGCTGATCTCCTTGCTGTTCGTTTCCAGCCGAATGCGGTTGTCTGATTCTTTGAATATTTTGGACGCGGTTTCCAGGTCACCGTAAAGGATCGCTGTGAATTCATAATGACTGAGCATGGCCGTTTTGATGGATCGGGCCTTGTTAAAATGCTGATTGCTGAACATCAACACCCCGTAAGCTGTTCCGATCACAAAGCCCGAAATGATGATGCCTACCATCAGCTCCAATAAGGTAAAGGCTCGAAATTTCATGGTTCGAGGGTATTGATGAGAATAATTTCCCGGGTTCCGAACAGGGTTTTATCCTGACTTTTGGCCACAACCGACAACACTTTCAATGCGGATGATCCGTCGTAGTCAGAAATGGTTTTCTCAATAGTTATGCCGTCGAACTCCCTGCTTTCTTCAATAAAACGCTGCTGAGTCAGGGTCTCATAACGCATCCGGTTAACCAGAGTATGGGCCTTTTTTTTCCGGGGACTGAATCCCGACGTACTGACGTTGATGAAAATGGATGAAGACAGGCCGAAAGCGATCATCACGATCAGCATCGCCATCATCGCCTCCAATACACTGAAAGCCCGTATTTTTCGATTCAATCCAGCCATTTGATGATGCGATAATTGGTTGTGGTCTCCGTCAGGGCAACTCCCACAAAATCATCCGGAAGCGCCGAACGATCGATGGTGACATCCATCAGGTGATTTTCATACACCGAAGAAGGAGTTCGTAATAAAAAAGAGCGGCATGTCAGCCCGCCTGACACGTTTCCTCTTAATTCCAGTTGGTCGGACGAATAAACCTGCCCCATGATTTCACTGCCTTCACCGATGGACAGGGCAGCCCTGTTTTTATGATCGTACTGATTGCAGTTCAGAAAAACACTCCCTTTCAGCACATTTTTTTCCCCAAGTGTAATTTTCTTTTGATCGTTTTTGCCGCTATTCAAAAGAGCGATCACCGACGGGTAAACAAACCGGCAGTTGTTCTCGGTAACGATGGAATCCGTCGCGAAGAATTGTCCGTTTAAAACGCAATCTTCCTCCACCTGAATGCCCCGGGCGTAACAAAGTACGTCTTCCATGCGGGCCGTATTCCGGATGATGATGTTCCGCTCGGACTTCAGGATGATGTTTCCCCGGATGGTCTTGTTCTCCACCACAATGGTATGTGGCGAGTAAAGTGTCAGGGTTCTGTTCCCGAAGCCATTCCGCACGGTATCCGTTTCCAGAAACAATTCATAGTCCATGATGCTATCTGCCAGAGACGGAGCCTGATGGAGCCATTGCTCGTTTTCCCGGATCAGTTCGGTATTGATCTCGGGTAATTTGTTGGCACTGGTTTTTTTCGTGCCATTAATGAGTGTGGCGCCGCTAAAACTTTTCCCTTCGATGTAGGCCCGCTCAACACCTTTTTTCGGGAGATAGCAAATGCCTTTGATGTCGGTTTTTCCAGTTAGCGACAAGGGTTTGTTCTGATCAAGCAGGTAAATGGCCACCTGCTCTTCGTGCCGATAGTCCGATCCCAGAAGGGCACTTTTGCTAATTTCACCCTTATTCCCATCTGTGGAAGCCGTCAGGCGATAAAATGCACCCCAACTCTGTTTGTACAGAATTACCTCAGAACCGTCATCAAACAAATCCAGTTTGTGCTTGGTGTTGATGGGAAGATGCTGGTAGTTGACCTGTCCATAGTTCATGCCCGAATGCAGGTTGCGGTAAGCCGTTTCTTCCTTGATGGCCCGGGTGATGTACGCATTATTGAAATAATCCACCAGGATAAAGGAAGAGGTGATGATGGCAATAACCACCACCAGAAACATGGCATAAAGTAAGGCACCTGCTTTAATCATCTTTTTGTTCTTTGGCTTTCTTGAGCTTCTGTTCTTTTTTCTTATTCGGGATTTTTTCTTTCTTTTCTTTTTGCTTCACTTCCGGGTTTTCCGGTTCTTCCGGCTTTTCCTTCCCTTCTTTTTTCCTGAATTTCCACCAGGGTTTCTTAACCGCTTCCGGGTTTTCGTCAACCTCTTTTTCATCCTTTTCTTTTTTGGCAGATTCAGGTTCTTTTTCAGGAATCTCCACCCCGTTTTTGTAGGTGCTCTTTACCGTGGTGCTGTCGTCCACAAACCGGACCGACCGGCCATGCAAACGCCCGTTTTTATAGGAAGCTTTCCCGGCTAATTTCCCGTTTGCATAGGTTTTTACCGTTCCGTTCAACTGCCCGTTCCGGTATCGCCCCTGTTCTTTGATTTTTCCTTCCGTGTAAAGGTGGTACATCCCGTTTTTCTGGCCTTTTTTCCAGTTGTACCTGCTTTTTAATCGTCCAGCCTTCTCCCAATGTTTCCATTCTCCGGTTTTCAATCCGTGCTTCAGCTTTCCTTTGGTCAACAGGTTCTCCTGCATATCCACGACCTGGTAATCTCCGTCGAGTAATTTTCCGGAGTAATCCCCCTGATTCATCTTGATGCTGTTGTTGTAGTACCAGAAATAACTGGATTCCGGATGTAAGGTCGCAGATCGTTTTTGGAGCTCTACCGAAGCGATGATCATCGAATCGGTTGCCGTTACATGCACTTTCCGGTGTGTTATTTCCTCCGGTTTTTGAGCCCGGATCAGGGTTGAGACCAGGAGGAAGGCCAGTGTGAGGTATTGGGTTATTTTTTTCATTTCTGTAGGGTCTTTTTTTCGTTTTGAAACTGAAGCTGAATAAAATCTTTGTTGATCTCCAGAACGGTCACATCGCTCAGAATTTGCTTTTCTTTCACCAGTTGCTCATGCCCATTGATGTTCAGGATTCCGACCCGGGCCTTCGATTGGTTGTTTTTGATCATCCCTTTATATTGCAAAGCCGGCCATTTCTTTTCCGATACCGGTGTAACCTGTTTTGGCTTTTGCTTATTGCTTTTTTGAGTTTGGGAACTGTGGCCGGATGTCACTTTTATTTTCTGATCACCCAGAAAAGGATCCCGGTAATTGGCTACGATGGAGAAGGTATCGGCCTGAATCTCATCGATATCTACCGTTATATCCGAGTCCGCTTTGGCATAATTCGGGGAGCTCGAGAAGAAAGAGAAAAACTGAAAAAACACATAGCCCCACACCAAAAGGATGATGGGGAGCATGATGTATACTATTTTCTTTTTCTTATTCATCTTCTTATTGTATCGTTACTTTTCGGATGATACTCATCGGTCCGGTATTGCCTGCTGCATCGGTCGATTGCACCCGCCAGTAATAGGTACCGGTTCCCAACGAATCCTGATACGAAGTAGCGCTGGCCGTGGCTGTTTTCACCAGCGCGGTAGCTCCGGCATCGGAGTAAAAGAAAATATCCTCCGTTAACGCCGTTCCGGTATTATTTCCCTGGGTCCAGGAATAGGTGTTATACACATCATTCAGGGTGGCGTTATCGGCAGGCGATACCAATGTTACTATTTCCGGTGATGTCGTATCGATGGTCAGCGTACGGGTGGAGAATGCCGTAGACGTGTTTGAAGTGGAATTCCGCGCCTGCACACCCCAAACCAGCACACCTTCCGGAAGCGTGGTGCTGTATCCCGTCGATGTTACGAGCTGTGGTCCGAAAACGAGGTTTCCGGTCCAGCTGCCTTCATGGATCTCGATCAGGTAATCATCGGCATTCAGCAAGGCATTCCAGCTAAACGAGAGGTTATCGTTGTTCGTGATGGAGTTATCCGCCGGACTGCTCAGAATCACCTGCTGGTTACTGATATCCAACGAGCTGTCTATCGTTAAAGTAAACGTTGAATAATAGGTTTCGCTGCCGTTGTTGATCCCTTTCACCCGCCACTGAAAACTCCCGGGATAGAGTGTGTAGTCGAATTTATTTTTGCTGATGGTCGTGTCCAGAACAAAATTCGTCACGGACGAAAAAGTACCTTCCACGATCTGCATGTTATACAGTTCGGCTCCTTTCAGCAAGTCCCACCAGAAGGTGTGGGTCAGCTGAGTGGTTGTAAGGTTATTGGCGGGAGCCAACAGGAGAATCTGTTCGCTTTCAATGTCTTTTTCTATAAAATCATCACAGCCCTGTAAGGCCAGGGTGCCGGCGATTAGCAGGGTTATGATCTGGTTAACTGTTATTTTCATGATGCTCGGCTTTTACATGTTGGATATAAATGGTTGAGATTAATTTTCGTTTTCTGGTTCGCAGTTCGCGGATGGCTTTAAAATCCAGGGCTACGATTTTGCCACCGGCATAACTGGTTTCAATGTGGTTGCTGAGTTTCAGCAACGGTATAAAGCGGCCTTCCACCGTTACCAGCGAAGTTTGTGTCTCGTAACCGTTATTGCTCGTGGTATAAGGCTGGGGAAACTCTTTCAGGATGACCTGATTCTTTTGCCCGAAATCGGTAACCGACTCCAACAGCAGCTGGTGGATGTCGATATCCGTCTCCGTTTCATTGCCTACCAGTTGTTCGATATGCTTCAATTTGGCCTTCATGGCGATGATTTCCTCCGGGGCATTGGTGGTGTTGCTTACCTCCTCCCGGAGCTCGTTTTTCTTGTGGAGCAACTCCAGGGTATCGCTGATCGACAGTTGATAAATAACCAACGCAAAGATGCCGGCAAGAGCCAGGATCAGTTTGAATCGTTTTTGGTAGGTCAGCCGTTTCATCAGGTTACAATTTCAATTTCAATTTCAAATTCTCCGGGAGTTGACAGGTTTTCCTGGTTAAAGGAAATGATCGTAACATCTCCCGACCAGTTGTGGTTTTTCAGGTGCTTGATCCATTCGTTCAGATCGATGCTCCGGGTTACCGTTCCGGTTACTTTTATTTTATTGTAGAGGAAGGCAATGTCTTCCGCTTTGTTGATTCTTTTCTCGGTCGGGTTGATGAACAGTTCATCGAGGCGGATGGCATCCGGAATACTCAGCGCCACCTGGTCGGCATAATAAGAGATCCGGGAAGCCCTGACCACGCCACTATTCTGAATAAATGCTTCTTTCACGGCCATCTCTTCCCGGAGTTTTCCGAGTTCTTCCACCAGTTCTTTTTTGCTGAGTACCTGATACTGATACTCGTTATAGCTGGCTTCGATGTTGTTCTTCACCAGCAGGTTCCCAACTGTGAGCAGCAGGAACAATACGGCGATGGACAAGCCCACAACCGAGGCTTTCTTCTTATGCAGGTATTCTTCCCGAAACTGGTTTACCTGCCCCGACTCCATTGGAATGAGCCCGGGAGGCATCAGAAAATGACTGAAAGCCGTAGCAAAAGCAACCAGTTCGTATGAATTGATCAATTCGCCGTCAATTTCGTATTCATGACTGCCACTCACATCCCCGAGGCTGTCGATGTGAGAAATGAGGTTGTCGTAAAACAGCAGTTCATGCGATAAGGTATGCAGACTGTCTTTTCCGATCAGTCCGATGATGTTCTCGAGAATGAAAGGCCCGAGGTAAACATGCAGCACGAAGAAACCCGCCTGTTCCATCTGATCGAGCAGTTCTTCAACAAGGTCTTTCCGGGCCACGGCTACCCAACCTTCGGAACCCGACATGGAAGATTGCTGCAGGTGAAAATCCTTGACGGACGCATTGGGAAGGACCTGATTCAGCAGTTCCTGATCTCCGGGGAGTGTGTGCTTTACCTTTTTGAAAATGATGCCCCGCCCGGTAACGGACACATAGACGGGCAGTTTTTTGGCATTGAGCTTCGCCAGTTCTTCAAGGGTAATGTCTGCCCATTTCCGTTGAATGGTGATGCCATCCTTCTCCGAAACAAGCTCAACGGCAATAACGGTAAAATGTTCCTTGGAGGTGAAAATGATTTCCACGCCCAGGCACTCTTTGCCTCTGATGACCGGATATTTATCCAAAAAGTTCAGCATCAGTAAATGATTGTAGGTTTAATGAAAATGTTCAGTTTACTCCTGGCCTTTTCCCGGGTGCGACTGCTAAAGAACCACTTGATAACCGGTATGCGCGACAAAAACGGGACACCGCTTCCGGATTCACGGATGGATTTTTCTTCCAGGCCTCCCAGCAAGATCATCTCCTGATCCTTTACCCGGATGTGGGAGGTAAAATCGCGCGAAACACTTCCGGGAGGAGCGCCCGGTTCAATTTTTTCGGTAAAATCGGATTGCGACACGGAAATATCCAGCGTAATCTGATCATCGCCGGAAACAAAGGGTTTGATCTTCACCGACAGGTCGGCATTTACCGATTTGTAGCTCTTGGTCGTGATGTTTTGCGTCGACGTGTTCGTGATCACATTGTTCGTCTGCTCGTAGTAATACTCTGTATTACCGACCTTCATGCTGGCCTCATGGCCATTCAGCGTAGCGAGTTTCGGAGTGGATTTAACGCGAAGGATTCCCTGCGATTCCAGTGCCCGGATGTTGAAATAAAAGTTCGGAGTTACTTTCCCCAGATTCAGAATCCCATACCCGTTAAAATTTTCAATCAGGTCGTTGATGGACGAGCTGTTCAGGCTCAGGTTCGCTTCCGGAAAAATCGTTCCGCCGGTTGTAGAAGGAGCCTCACCTAATCCGGCTTCAATGCCTGTCGAATTGCTTCGTTTGTTGGAATAATCAACGATCATGATCTCGATCATCACAACGGGAACAAGCTTGTCGATCTGTCGGATAAAGCTTTCGATCTCTTCAATCTGCGGCTGCGACCCGCTCAATATCAAACTATTGAGGTCTACAAACTCCTTAATGTCTACATTCTGTTTAATGTTTCCGGGAATGTGTTCCGGGAGTTTTTCCACGGAACGATGCTGCAACTGGATCACTTTTGTATTTCGCAGCCCTTCGGTTTTACGCTCACCAATGATGTAGATGCCGTTTTTCAGTTCGTAGGTCAGTTCCGTACCCTGAAACAGGTTATTCAGCAGATCCTGAAACGTGGTGGATTTCACATTGACCGTGGCCTTGTCTTTGATTTCGGAGACAAAATAGTAGTCAATTCCCGTAGCTGCGGCTACTTCTTTAATCACGTCACTGATCATGATGTCCGTTCCGGTTACCGATATATCCGAACTGCTGTTGGCTTCAAAACCAAACTCATCCGGGCTTGTTTTTGCCGAAGAGTTTTTGTTGGACGAGCCTCTTTTGTTGCTTCCCGGATTCGTCGCAGCCGTATTGTCGGCCATGATCTTATCGATCAGGTAGAAATTATCTTCCGTTTTAGAAATGTTCAGATCATTAGCAATCCCGAATTTTTCCAGGGCATTTTCAAAAGGCATATCCTCGATGTAAACACTTACCAATTTGGGCGACACCCCGGAAGCCAGCACCAGGTTCTTTTTCGTTTTCTGCGTGATTGCTTTCGCCACGATGTGCAGCGAATCGGCCTTCAGGTCAAGCGTTAACTGATCGTTGGCCTTGTCGTATTTTATGATCGGCTCCCTCCGCGGAGGAGGAATAACGGCCGGCGTGGGTTTGTCGTATTTTACGATCGACATGATGCTGCCGATGAAATTGATGCTGAGGTCGTATTCCTTGCAGACGAAAATCAGAACGTCGGACACGGTGGCGTTGGCGAAATTGTTCACGATCTTCTGATCGATTCCCGGATCCACGCTGATGTTCAGTTCGTGGGCATCGGCAATGCCGCGCATAAATTCCTGAATGGAAACGCCGCTGACCGACATCTGAACCTTCTCCTCCAATCCGGGCATTTCCGTGGTGAGGGTATTCAGCTGGTTTTTTATCTGATTGATCCTGTCGTCTGCCGCAGCATTCATGCTTAACAGTAAAAACAGGGCAATCCATATGCTTATTAAATAGTTCATCAGTAGTTGCTCATTAACATGGTGTACACTTCATCAATGGAAGTTTTCCCTTCGTCAAATAATTCGAAGGCATTATCCATGAGGGTGTTGATCTGTTTTTCTCTTAAGATGTGGTGCACATTAAAATCTTCGTTCTTAATCCGTTCCGCCAGGTCAAAATCAACCGGAATCACTTCATAAACCGCCTTCCTACCCTTGTAGCCTGTATAAAAACACTTGTCGCAGCCAACAGCTTCATAGTGGGTTTCCACCTTTCGTGGAGGCCTGTAATTCATCGGAAAGAGGTTGTCGTCGAATGCCTTTTCTTCCTTGCAAAAAGGGCATAATAACCGCACCAACCGTTGTGCGACGCTCAGCGTGAGCGTATTGGCCAGCAAATAAGAAGGAACGCCCATATCCACCATTCTGGAAACGGTTCCCCAGGCGGAATTGGTGTGGATGGTAGACAGCACCAGGTGGCCGGTTAGGGCTGCCCGGATCGCCATTTGGGCGGTTTCGCCGTCGCGGATCTCTCCCAGCATGATCACATCCGGATCCTGACGCAGGAATGAACGCAATGCGGCGGCAAAGCTGAGGCCGATGTCTTCTTTCAACTGAACCTGATTGATGCCTTCGAGGGTATACTCGATCGGGTCTTCGATGGTCACCAGGTTGGTCTTTTCTTCATTCAGGATCTTTAAGGTAGCGTAGAGCGTCGTGGTCTTACCCGATCCGGTCGGACCGCTGATCAGCACGATGCCGTTGGGTTTCTTGATGCCTTCGAGGTAGTCCTGCAACTGTTTGTAGTTGAATCCCAGCTCATTGATGTCGATGTTGGTGGCGTCTTTGCTCAACAGACGCATCACGATCTTTTCGCCGTGAAGCGTGGGCAACAGGGAAACCCGGATATCGAATTTATGGCCGGCATATTCAAAGGTGATCCGTCCGTCCTGGGGCAACCTTTTCTCGGCGATGTCCAGGTTGGCTTTGATCTTCAGTTTGTTAACCAGGGCCGGGTAGTCTTCCTTCGGGATCACGTATTTTTCAATCAGCTTGCCGTCGATGCGCAGTCTGACCCGGCAACGCTCTTCGTACTTTTCAATGTGGATGTCACTGCTGCCCAGTTCATCTGCTTCGGCGATGAGTTTAAATACGAAATCTTCCGAACGCTGGCTGTCGAAACTCACTGTTTCGGCCTTCTTGTTTTTGTAGGTGAGCCGGTAGTATTTGCTGAGGGTTTGATGAATGAGTTTGGATGACGTGGGAACCACCTTGACCGTTTTCCCGAACAGCATTTCCAGTTCATCGATCAGGGCGGAGTTCATGTTGGTTTCGTCGGCATAGAACATGAGCGTATCGCCGTTCTCGCTCTTGGGAACGATCTGATAATGCCAGGCCTGCTCGGTGGAGATGGTCTGTTGCATTTCGGCATTCAGTGATATGGTCCGGTCGGTATTCATATCCAGAAGATAAAATCGGTGTAAAAATGAATCTCCGGGAACCAGATCCGGGCAATCATCAGTCCGCCGAGCAACAAACTCATGGCCCCGGCCAGCGGAAAATATGGAGTTGTTTGCTTAACAGCAAGTCGAAGGACAATGTAGGCCAGGCAACACAGGGTGATGCTTCCGATGTAGAAGGCTAAAAAATTAAGTGGCGAGAAGGCGGTTGTCAGTACCACAAAGAACAGCAGGTCGCCCAGGCCGATGTAGGTGTCGATGATGTTAACCGGTTTCTTTTCCTTCAGCGCAATGAAGGCCGCAACGCCCAGCATGTTCACGATGAGCAGGCCCAGGTTGATGCCGGTGTAGGTGGCGAATTCATGAAAGCCCAGTTTCTGCATACCGGGAATCAGGAAGGACAGCAGCAGCAGCGGGATGAGGAACCAGCTGATGGCCCGGTGTTTAAAGTCCTGCAGCGTGAGTACGCTCAGGATACCGAGGGTTGCTATGGAAAAGAGGAGGTTCATTAATCTTCGATGGTTTCGGTTACTTTCCGGTCCTGGTTGATTTCCCAGACATTGAAAACGCCGTCGCCGTCGAAATCTTCCACAGACGTGGCGCGAGCCGTGAAGGAGGTTGTTCCGGCCTCGGTGATCTCCACTTTATAGCGGGCGCTTCCGCCTTCGCTGACCAGCAGTTCCTGTTCGAAATCGATCTCCTTCGGGTCGGAGGAGTATTTCGAGAATTCGAGGAAATGGAGGCGTTCGAGGGAATAAACGTGTTCCAGTTGGTTTTTGGCTTCGACCTGTTTAGCCCGTACGACCATGCCCATGATGTTGGGTACGGCGATGGCCGTTAAGATGCCGGCGATGATGATCGCGATCATGATGTTCATGAGGGAGTAGGCCTTTAGTTTCTTGTGTTTGCTCATGTGTCAATAACGTTATATGAGCTACTAAACTATCGGAAAGCCGGCCATAAACCGGGCTATGGTTCATTTTTTTATTGAACGGTAACAGGGTAAAATGTAGCAAGGAGAAGCTAAACTTGCGCTAGTGGAAGGAGGACCATTGTGTATTAATCCACTTTCTCATACTTCCCGTTCATGAATTGGTAGGTGCCTTCACTTTGATCAGGTTCGCAAAAACCTGTTTTTTCCGGCTCGTTCTGATACCTTGTTTTCAATGTATTCAGTATTGTCCTATCACTAATCTCGATCATTCCTGAAGTATTTATTTTCACATTATACGACCAGGAACAAATTCCATTTTCCCAGATACCTGCTCTATAATTCTCGCAATTCTTCTGAAACAAACTTGTCGCTGAAAACAATAAGGACTTTGAATCTAAATCCCAGATTTCGTATTTTTCCTGTAGCGTTGATTCGGATATACCAAAAGTACCACTATGATTCTCAACTGAGAAAAAACATTTTCGTAAAAAAACCAGTTCTTTTGATCCTACCCCATTGATTTGAATCGAATCTATAATGATAGCCGTTTGGCTACCCGGACCCAATCCCGGAAACGGAATGGATGCACCGTAATCTAACTTTGTAAAAAAAATGGTGTCTTTCGTATTGTAAGCGTAATACTGGTTGGTAAGCACTCCTTTCGTTTTTTGTTGTGAAGCGTTTACACAACACTTACATCCAATCAGGCAGCAATCGTGGTCGTGTGTTAAACACTCCGGATGCTGATAAAAGCATAAACTATCTGTTAGTTCCTGGCCCAATCCTCTTGATGAAACCAGTAGCAACAGGAAAAACAATATGCTACTCCACCTTCTCATACTTTCCGTTAATGAATTAATAGGCACCAGCTGCTTTATCAGTAACTGACAATGTCTCATAAGATCTGCTCCCCCACAAGTTAGACAAGCTTCCAGCTTAAGCCTAAAATTACACATTCCTACTCAACAAAAAAGCCCTTCGATTTGAAAGGCTTTATTCTACCTGGCAAGCTACAACCTTGCCTTATTTGTTCAGCACAAGTTACACTCCGTTAAACTTGTGCCAGCGGAGGGGGTTCTTACAGCTTGTTAATGTTTTGAAATGGTTGTTAGTTTTTAAATTAATGCGACAGAACCAGCCTAAACCTAATATTCTTTAGTTTCTTTTAGTACACCTTTTTCCCATATCTCTTCCTTTAAAAGGGTTCCTTCATCAGAAAAATACTTCCATGTTCCATCCTCAGTTCCCATATCACCATAAAGTCCCTCCAATCTAATTTGACCATTATTATACCACCATTTATAATCTCCTTTAATAAATCCAGCTATTCTATTAAATTCATTTTTCTTTACCCCATTACAATAATAATTGACAATATGATTGGGCTGTTGCATAAAATCCACTTTTCTAACTAACTGACCATTTTCACACCATATCTCTTCGTAAACATATTGACCTTGAATTGTTCCAACTTCTTTTCTTTCTAATTTTCCATTTGAAAAATATTGCAACGTAATGCAACTGTCATTATCACAGTAATAATCAAGAAGTATTTTTGTAAAATTAGAATCATAATAAACCTGCCAATGCTCACCTGGAAGATTTTTACCATAGATGTAATAATACTTTTCTAATACCTCACCCTTAGCATCATAGGTATTATCAGAGCCAACAACTGATGTATCAGAATATATAGTCTTATTAATCGCTTGAGCATTTGACAAATTTGGGGTAACAGTAAATATTGTAATCAAAATACATAATCTTAAACCTAGAGATACTTTCTTATTTATTTTTAAAATTAACATCGTTCAATTTTTAAAGTAGCTTTTGTAATTAATGTGTCCAATTAATTGTTCCATTCAATTTCATCAATTTCTTGTTTTAAATTTTCTACGGTTACCTTTCTAAATATGGGATCAATAATCATACCATCTTGAACAACTATTTTCTCATTACACATATAATACTGATTTCCATCCTTATAAAGACCAATTAATGTGGCTTGCTCACCTATTGGAAGGTTATAAAACTTAGAAATATCTTTTTCTTTTTCAATAGGAATAGAAACGGCATTTAATTTTGTAAAAATTAAACTATATGATACATTGTGAGTAACATCAGATTTTATATTTAAATTACCTTTACTATTTCCAGAGTATTCTATTTCTTTATCAGCATTTAACCATCCAAACTCATGAGAACTATAGATATAATAATCTAATTCCATTCTTTGTTCTTCATCTACACTTATCATATACCCTCCATCCTCTGAATAAATGGTGTCATTTTTTTTACTTGTAATGTCGTTTAAATCAGCTATAACATCATTCCAAATGACACTTTCATCTGCCCTCATATTTCCACCATACAATCTCATATCATTACTAAAATCACCATTTACAACAATCCCAACTTCAAATCCCATCTTTTTATTTACCTTTATTTCATCACCAGATTTTGACCTAATACTTACCAATACCATTCCACTTGTTTCTAATAAGTTATCAGATGTCTGGGAGGATAATTTAGAAAAAATTATTTCCGACAGTGAATAAAACTCCGTTAATTCCAATATCAAACTATCCTTAACCGCTTTACCTTCAATATTTAATAAACAACCTTCATTTAGTTTAATCAATGTTCCTTTTTCCCCAACAAAACTAATTGAAGAATCAAGTGAAAATCTAAAAACTTGTGGTCGGTTTTTTAATCCATTAAACACATCATCTCCTTTTGTCGTTAAATCTTTATCAATATTTGAGATTTCTCCACATGAAAACAACGAACAAATTATTACAAATGATGTAAAAAAAAATTTCTTATCCATTAGACCAATTTACACATTTTTATTGACCATAGGTATAGCTATTTGTTGTTATTTGAGTTGCATTAATATTCCCTGATTGTTGGGTAACATTTGTATTTGCAACTACATTAACCGTATTCCCATTTGGCAAATTGGCAACATTCCATATCACCGGGTTAAAAATTATATTCGCTGCATTTACTCCTTGACGAACAAGTTGAGCCCTAATTAGGTTTATTCTGGTTGTTAATACATTTCCTGCTGTTTGCCCTGTAGCATTGTTAGCTATTACAGCAGCGTTAGGATAACCTGTTTGAAGAGTTACAGTAACCGTAGTAGCATTGTTAACTCTAATTGCTGGTTGCGTTGTTGTTGTTGTCGTCGTTATTGTTGGTAACCCTTCACTATTAGTTGCTGTTGTTACTGTACTTCCTGTTACAACGGCTGTACCATTTGGCGTAACAGGCTGTACTCCTTGAGGAGGTATTCCCGCTACTAATGCATTTGTTTGAGCAGGTGTTAACCCTCTTACTTGATTTCTGATAAAGCTAAAATTCGAAGTCAATGGAGCTCCTGGAGTCTGAGGTAAAAAAGGAGTATTAGGCACAAATTGTCCATTTCCAGGAGTATTTGTTTGCACTTGATACGGAGCTTGAAAGAAAACAGCTCCTTTCGAACCATCATTCAAAGTTGCTCCAGGTACCCAAAAGTGTTTATAACTTTCTACCCCTGAACCTGTAATACCTCCATTTAAAGAAGCTGTTTTAGCGTTCCCAGACGTTGAAAATCCATGTTGAAAATTAAATGCTCCATGAAATGGTTCTTTCCTCTCTGGAAATCCGTAAGTATTAGTATTTTTTCTTGCATCCACTGCACTTTCTAATCCTTCAATTTCTCTTGACCAGATTGGTTTATTACCCGCAAACTGATATGGAGTCATATATGGAAATTTAGACGCTAATGGGTCTATACTCATAAATCTTCCTAACCTTGGGTCATGAACTCTGTATTTAAAGTTCACACTCAAGTCCCTACCATTCTTAACTTCTTTGTCCTGTTCTTGTCCCTGAAAGCCATAACGGTAGTCAGAGCCTCCGCTGTAGCGATTAGGCATAGGCTGGCCGAACGGATAATAATCCGAGTAGCTCTTCACATCGGCCAAGAAGTAATCCGACAGGTTATCGGCACCCGGATCCTCACTTCGTTTCCGATCCGATACCGTAGCCAATACATTGCCCAAATGGTTGGTGAGCTCATAGGTCTTATTACCCCGGTAGTTGTGGTATTTTGTACTCAGTTTGATCAGTTGATCATGTATGCTGATCTGGTTCTGACCCTGCAGCGTAAAGTTCAGGTCGGCGGCTATTTCCACATCCGTATTGGCCGAAGTGATCAGGGTCATGTCGGCTGCCGTGTTAAAGGTAACCACACCATTGGCCGGAATGTCGATGAAATCGGCACCGACATTGGCGGCACCACTCACATTGGTAAACGGACCTCCGTTGATGGTTACGGCGTTGTTGCTGTACAGGGTAAACCCGATGTTGGAGCCTCCCGTACCCACTGTTACGCTACCGCCGGTTTGTACCGTGGCAGCCTGTAACCCTCCCGGATAAGAAACCGGAGCGGTGATGTACTCAAACGTCCCTCCTGTTCCGATCTGGGCAGCAAAAACGGTCTGAAATTCCAGGTCGCGGTTATCGGTACCGATCCGGCTGCTGCCGTAGATCGGGTTCTCCACCAACTCGAAATGTGAGGTCCACAGGTTCGTTCCCGCCGGTGTAAAGTACTGGTGGTAAACGGCCATGGTGTTACCCGAAGCATCGCGGTAATAGTGGTAGAAATCCCAGTCGTTCTCATTGGTTCCGGCCGGAGCCACCACTTTCGTTACCCGGTTTCCGTTCGGATCGTAGCGGAAGGCCAGATCGGGTCTGGTGGAACCTGCCGAACGGCGAATGCGCAGAATTTTCCCGTAAACATTCCAGCTGATGAGGCCAATTTCTTCGGCATCATCCGTAATTAAGTTACCGATCTCATCGTATTTATAATTTCCGGCAAGCTGCCCGGCCGAAATATCATTGAATCCGGCATTCAGGTAACCCGGAACACCCGTTGTCTGCGTATTGGCAGGGTCGATATCATTTACATACGACAGTTTGTTCGTCGGACCGGACGGGCCTGAGTAATAGGCATAATCCAGATTATCCATACCGGCATTGTTGGTGGCCTTTCTGTTCAGGTTCAATAAATTACCATTGGCATCGTAGGTATACAGCGTGTTGTACTGATTCGTGTTGGCCAGGGCATAACTTACATCGCCGGAGTAGGCCATCATACCTTTCAGGCGGTTCAGCTGGTCGTAGCCGTAGTTAGTCGCCTGAACCGGCAACAGCACTTCGATTTCATTCATCAGTGAAGTGGCCATCTGGCGGATGTTCCCGTTAAACAGGTTATCCGGCTGGATGTTCAGGTTGTTGATGTCCGTCAGGAAGTTATTGCCGTTGGCACTGATAGCTTTGTAGTCGTCGTCCACAGCATCTTCGTAATAACTCAGGCTGAAACCGTAGGCATCGCGGGCCAGGTTATCGTGTACATCATTTACCGTAGGATAAAAGGCATATAATGCTCCAGGAAGACCGTCTTTTCCGATATCACCTTCCAGGTTGCTCACGATGTTGTTGCTGTTTACTCCTTTCAGCCAACCGTGGATGGTATAGGCATAATCCTGTCCCTGTACTTTTTCTTCACCGATCTCGGTTCGGGCCAAAGGCCCGTGCAGGTTGTAGAAATAATCGGCATCATTTTCCCAGATCAGGTTGTCTTTGCTGGTGTAGGCCTCAATGATCCGGTTATCGGCATCGTAGCAGTATTTGTGGTGGTACTGATCCGCTTTCCCTTTCTGGAATGAGACCTTGTTCACGTTGCCGCTGATCAGGTCGTATTCGTATTCCAGGGTTTTGTACTGTTGGTTGAATGTAGCCAGCGGCGGATAATCGGCAATCATCATTTTTACGTTACCGTGGATGTCATACGAGTAGTGATTAGCAAACTGCCAGGTGGTATTCGATGAAATGCTTTTGGTGTAGCTGCTGGCTACGCGGCTTCGGAGGTTCTCCTGGCCGGCTGCACCGAACAGGTTGTTGATCGTGGAATTAAGCGTAACATCGTATTGAGTATAAGTAACCTGGTAGCGATCTGCCACCCCGATCCAGGAGGCCGGGAAGGCCGGATCGTCCAGTTGGGTACTTGTCGGAGGCACATTGGAGATCAGTTCACCCACTTCGGTAATCCTACCCTGAGCATCGTATACCGTGTAACTGTATCGTTTCGGATTCAGGGCAGCCTGTTTCGCATTCTGAGAAGCCTTGAGCCTACCAATGGCATCGTAGAAGAAAGCCGTAGGACCGGCATCCGGTGTATTTTGTTGCGTTAACTGATTCAGCGTATTATACTGGTAGCGGGTTACAAATTGATGAACCGGATAAGTTGGCGATGGTGCATTGCCGGTACGGTAATTATCCACATCCTGAGTAGCGGTGGCATTCAGCATGTTTACCCCTTGAGGAGCAACCGTACGGGTCAGGTTGCCGGCTCTGTCGTAGTAATAGAGTGTGAAGTGGTATTCACGGTCTTCGTAGGATACGTTAAAATCTTCGGCAAAATTACCGCCGAAGCAGGAAGCCTTGTAATGGTCGATGAAGTAATTCACGGCCGAATCGAGGGCTTGCTGGTTGAAGAGACTGTTATAATAACCGGCGATGTTCATACTTTGCTCCAGGCAGGGGTCTTCGGTAGGACAATTGATTTCTTCTGGAACCGGGTTGTTGTAAGGGTTCTGGTTCGGGTCGTTATCCGTTTGACAATTGGTGATCCATTCCTGGATATCGGCAGCCGTAACACCAAGGCTCGGGAACTGTGTTGCATAGAACCCGGCCAGGTCGTTTGCGAAGTCGGTTGTGGTCGCCCCGGGGTTTTCCTGGATAAAGAGGGCTTCCGCATCGGCCAGTTGTGTACAATAGCAGTTGAAATTAATGGGTTCGCATACTTCATTAATCATTACATTCCGAATCTGCAAACCATTATCCACAGCCAGAATATCATCAACATACATGATCAGGTGTGAGAAGCTTGACGAAGTTGGCACTGTAAATGAATAACTAACAGGCATCCAATTCGTGTTCATCACATTTTGGGCAACTAATAACGTAACTGCGTTAGGATCAGTCGGGCCATAACCAGCACCGATGGTGGAATTAAATCCTAAGTTATTCGTGTATGCAATTTTAAAGCTGAAGTCAGAGCTGGCAATGTTTGTTTTAATATCAGCGGTAAAAGTATACGTTTTCCCTGCCACCAGAGGACTAATCAATTCATTTCCTAAAGCTGATACATCACCAGATGAAAGGAACAGCGGCATATCAACATAATTGTATGGGCTCGAAGGCACCGGACTAAAAATGGGTGAAGAAAGCGTAGTCGGAATATTCGTCCATCCATCAAAAGGATTACTAAAATCGCAGCTTGTAAAATCGGTGCAGCTCACTAACTGGCCACAGTATGTAGCCGGTATATTATTTCCGAACTGTGCGCCAAAAGCAGGCATACTGGAAGGGAATCCGGGTTGGCCGATCCCATTGTAGAAGAAATCGAGGTAATCGGGCTCTCGGATCTGGAATCCGGAGAAGTAGAAATTATGCAAGTCCACCTCTGTATACGGAAAAATACCGATACTTTGATGCAAGACTACTGAGGCATAAAACAAACCAAAAGGTTCACTGCTTGAGTTGGGAGGTTGAGGGCCAAACGGATCATTTTGATAATAAACATAAGCATCCGCATTTAATACAAAAGCAGGTAACAAACCGGGAACAGGTTGCAAAAAGGTTTCTGCCAGATTATCAAAATTACCTATTGTTCCACTCGCATCTTTGTAATCCAATAAATAGTAACAATCCTGGCTTTCCTTGTAGGCTTTTACCCAAATGTGTTTACGTTCCACGTAGGCTTGCCTGATGTAGGGCCAGGCATCATCCAGTGTTGTTACGGTTTGCCCTGAGGCAATAATGATATCTTCAATATCTGCCTGTAACCCTTGCCCCCCTGTATTCACATTGGTATAAGGTCCATTGAGCATATTTAAGGTCGAATACCCAGTTCCTAACGTTGTAAAGAACGGATCTGCATTGACCATATCCCCGAGGAAGGTATTCAGGCTACCGGAAGAATATGAGGTGCTCCCCAGAAGGGCCGTGAATGTGGTCGGAAGTGTATTCGATGAAGAAAAATCCTGATCAAACTGGGCTGAGGGTTCTAAAGTCAGGCATAACTCATAATGGCAATACTCAGGGTGAGCTTGTACCAAGCTGGTAATGTCATTTCCAAAAAACGTGGTAATTTGAGTAAAATTCATAGTAGCCCATGATGGATCCCAATAGGTTCTCATATCGGTCCAATTATCAATATATGGAATACTCGTGTTCGGATGAGGGAATCCCATGGCTGCCCATTTTGCATCTACAGAAGGATCACTTCCCGGATCAAAAACTCCTCCTACGCTAGGAACCACATACAACTCCAGCCAGGTATCTATTCCTGAGGTTACTCCTGAAAGATTATCAAAATATTGCCCCCCCGGACTCATATCGGCTACGAGTTGGTCGTGCAAAAAATCACAGCTAAGTCCCACATTAGCCGAACCACACTCATTCGGATCACAGAGTGTCGGGTTGTTCGTGCAGAAGGTCTCACAATCGTCGCAGTTCTCGGTATTGATCGGCATATTGTACGGATCGAAGCAGTTTGATGCATGGTATTTTGTGAAATCATACACAGCGGCATCCAGGGCTGCCTGATTCAGCTTCAGTTCTTTCTTAATGGAATAGGTTCCCACTTTATTGAAGTTCACGATGAAATTACCGGTAGTCGTAATCGACGTATTGATCGTGATGTACTGGGTAAGCAATACCGTATTATAGGCGGCATCGTATGGATCACCCGAAGTATTGATTCCCGAATCGTAGATTTTACGGTCGCAGTCGTCGTAGATGGTAATCTCCAGATCGTAAACACAACCGTAATCTGGGCTTCCGCAAAGAGTGGTCACGATTTCCGGGGTCAGGCTGTAGTTGAACTGATGCGGGCCTTCCACCTCCACGAGGAACTTGGAATTGATCACATACGATTCGGTATTAGACTGGTAATTATTCAGGTTATTGAAATCGGCCTGTACCTGTGCCGGACCTGTATTGGAAGGCAGCGCCTGCAAATTGGCCGGGCTTGCTCCTACCAGGGAGGTTGCGACTACGTTATCGGAAAGATCGAGGTAAGACAAACTCACCTGCCCGTTGGCATCTTCCACCGCTTTCACTTTGTAATGCGAGGCATAGCCCACTTCGTTACCGAACAGTCGATCCAGTTTATACTGCAAAGGAGTCGCATAAAAGAATTTGGTGAACCGGTTATCGGTGATCGTACCGTTATCGGTAATGTTGTGCTTAGCTCCCGGGGCAGATTGGTATTTAATCCTTCCATCCCGGCCGAATACGGATTGGGTATAAGGATACTGCTCCGCATCCGGAATCACCTGGTTCTCCCCGATGTTTTTTTCAGGGTTATTAGGCGAATAATAATTGGAGGCCCCTTCGCTGGTTCCCAGTTTGGGTGCATTCAGATCGCAACCCGGAAAATAATCGTAATCGGCTTTACTTAACAGCAGGTTTCCGTTGTTTAACGTGTAATCGCAATGAAAACCGAGGTTTTGTGAGCGTGCCACATTCGGAGCAGGCAGAGTCTGAATAACCGGACGCCCTTCGTAATCGTACATGGTTTCGGTGATCAACGAAATATCCTCCGTGCTGGAACGGGTAACGGCCTGTCTGTTTCTACCGCTGCCATCGAAGAAGCTCACGACTTCCTTCACCTTCCCTTCTTCGGCATAGGTAGCGCTGTATTGCCAGTTTTTGTTCGGCTCATCGTTCAGTACCTGGTATTCCCCGATGGGCGACCACTCTCCGTAATAGTTTGCTGTCGGATCGGATAAAAACCGGCCGACCGGTCTTACGCGATAAAACAAAATTCCTTCATCGTAAGGCAGACTGATCTGATAATCATCGAACGTTGTCGTGATTCGGGTCCATTCCCGGGCCGGGATGGTAGATGGTAAAGGATTAGGTCCTGCTAATATAATCTGACTGTATTGATCGGCATTTTCACTGGAATTAAAATACCATTCCAGCTCATACTCTTCTGCTCCATGCACGTACTCCCAAAACACCCTGATCTTATTGTCCCAGGTAGTAAGCGCAGGATTTGGGTTCGTACATACCGAACTGGTCAGATCCAGTTCGGTATGACCGTAGTTAAAATTATAGATAAAAGACGTATAGAAATCCAGGTTAAAATAACGCTCGGTCTCAATCTCCGCAATCAGCTCAAAGTCTCGCGAGTTGGAAGGAAAACCAGAAAAGCTAAAATTTCTTAAGGTCATCTTATAGCCGGCCGTCAGCAACTCCATCACCGACTCATTATTCGTCGTCGGATCGGCAACCGCTTGTGCGGTATTGGAAATGGTAAGACTTTGATTATTCAGCGTGGATATGATCGTATTATTTTCATCCCTCACCTCCACATCGAACGTAACAGTAGCCGGCCAATCGAGGGTATTCACATCATGTTCCTTGTCTCCATTGATGTACACCAGACGGATTCTGTTCTTTACCGAAACATTCACAAAATCCTGCGACCAGTTCGGATTCATCAACATAGTCTGAAAGAAGTCATCCTCGACCTTTAGAGCGGGAGCTCCGCCGTTTAACTGCAAACCGGTATATTTTGCTCTGTAAGTTGACACACCGGCCTGTGCGATACAAGCCGAAAGAAGGAATAGCAATACGAATATCTTTTTTTTCATGTTCGTTACTTTTTTAATGAAGCAAAGTGTAGCCTGAATATTTTTTTGTTAAATGAACTTTATTGTTGCTCCAGCTGATGATGTCGCTGATGTCGAAATAATCCTTACTGATATTGGCCGTCATAATATTCTTATACAGGATTTCCACTTTATAAGCATTATAGCTGACCTCTTTACTGTCTTTATTGTAGTAATAGATCAGTTTATGAAGCTGATTATTCTCGTTGATAAACAATTCCGTTTTTAAGATAGCTGCCTGATCATCGTCGGATCGGTAAGCATACTTTTTAAGCCCGTTAACCTTACCCGCGTACTCAAACCGGTCGAACAACGAATCCGGAAGACTCATCTGCTGCGGTTCCTGCTTACTCTTTCCCGGAGGGAAGTACGTAACCTCTTTGTAGTTCTCATCAATGATAACAGTCCCTTTGCTTTTATTCAGGATCATCTTATCATTCCGGAAACTGGAATAGTAGTTATCTCCCGATTTGCGCATCACTCCTTTCGACAACAATTCACCCCCGGAGTTTTTCGTGGGGTAATGATAGACCTCCACCTCAAACCCGATCTGGCCGGCGTTCATAAAACTCTGTCTGACCATATTGAGGTCTGCTGCCGCATTTTGTGCCGCGAGGCTGTATACCAAACAGCAAAACAAGATGTTGATTGCGTGTTTTTTCATTATTGAATCACATTACTTGATCTACCTGTGGAGATCGTTTTAATACCGTCTTTCGTTTCTCTTTTAATCTTAGCCAGTCCGCCTTGCTCGTCGTAGATGTAGAACGTCGCGTAGTTGTTCTCATCCAACTCGGCAGCCAGTTTCAGGGAAATGTTGTCGTACACGAAGGATTTCATGTTGGCATCTTTCGGGAAAGTTCTGACATCATCGAAGAATACCTGATCGTTCCCACCGTTCACCCTCCCGAGTTTGATCTGCAGTGTACCGGCGGATTGCGGTGTAAACTCACCTTCGATGCGTTGCCAGCCCTCGATGATTTTCCCTGAAGGCAGAAGTGTTACTGCAGAAGGTACTCCACCGAAATCAATTTCGATATAAGGCAGGTCGTAAGTGGTATACTGAATATCCGGGCTAGCCGCTTTTTGTTTTACCCAGGCACTGATCACATACGTTTTCCCGGCTATGAAATTGACATCAATGGTTTCGATCGGATTGGTTCCCGGTTGTAATAACGGATCCGTCAATGGATCAAGAACCGAAAACGATTTATTTGCGGAATACCCTCCATGTGGAGCCAGGAAATCCACCTCGAGCGAAACATTACCTGTATGCGCCTCCTGATTGTTGAATGTAGAAACAAAGTTGAAATGCTTATTGCAATCAAAAGGATCGTCTTCAAAATTGTTAACCCCTACTTCCATCTGCCGTGCATTATAAGCTACAGCCACATTCAAACTGGACTCATAACCGTATCTGCCGGCAGAATAATTGCCCAGAGCGTCTACATTTTCCACCTCAAAGCCGTAAGGTGAATAGCGGGTTACTTCGTTCGCCAATTGCCAGGAAGGGTTAAGCAGGGTTACCCAATCAAACTGAATGAAGGTATTGTAAACCCCATTGGTTCGGTTGGCATTCTGTCCGGCATAGAGCCTGTTATCCACAAACTTGTGTGACTTAAAGAACCTCCAGTTGCCCAATTCACCGCTGGTGTACGGATTGATCGGATTTCCTTCACATCGGAAACAATCCGGATTATATTGCCAGTGATCTCTGAATTCCAGTGCGTCGGCATCGATCACCTGAGACTGATTGGATCCGTCAACATACAATAAATCCAATGATGCGGGCGGAGTAGTTTTGAAATCCCAGGCCTTACTCACTACACTTCCGGCAGTAGCCGTTAGATGGTTTCGGTGTCCGGACCGGATGATTTTGGCTGACGAAATGGTTTGATTATCCACGTAACCACATTCCGGATACATCAATCGAACCCTGGAATTTGTTACATCTTTCTCAACCACATACACACGTTCCCCAGGCCCTGAAGGATAGTATATCACACCTAATTCATCTCCTTCATGGAAGTGATTGATATGATCTACTACTAAATATCCCTCTGTTCCTGATCCTGTGGATGTTGTTCTACCTCCCGAGTATATTTCGGCATAATCAATATTCTGATAAGCTCCTTCCATACCGGCATAGTACCAATGCGCGGGAATACTATGTGAATAGATCGGATCTTTATATTCATTGGTTACCTGGGTAAGCAATGGCGTTCCGGTATGAATATCAAACGCGAGGTTTTGTTGTTTGATCACCGATTCATCCGTAGTGGTAATCACTTCTTTGAGTATTCCAGTCCGATGGATAATCTTATTGGTCACGACGGTCTTCGTGCTCAATTCCATATCACCCCAGTAAGGGATAGGAACAATTGCCAAAAGAAAGGGTGTTTGAAACTCAATATTAAACTCGATGGTTCTTGATTTGGATGTCTCCCTGTTTTCATTCATGTCAATGAAGATGTCGTGCGACTGGCCGATGACCGCCGTGGTGTAGGTTCCATCTTCGTTTAGTGTCTTCACCCTGTTATCCAGATAATTGGGTTTCGAAGCACTATAAGGACTCTGTGTTTGGTAAATGTATTCCTCTTTGGAAATAACTTCTCCCGACGGATTATTCAGATTTGGTCTGGTACGCTGTGTAACCGCTTTTTGTTTTCCAGCCATATCGTTCAGGACAACGGAATACCCCTGGCTACGTGCCCGTTTCTTCTTAAAGTTGGTATAGATACCCGGCACCATCAATGGTCTCAAGATATCCGGATCATTAGACAAATCCGTTTGATCGGCCCAGACCGGAAAATCTTTCGGCGTATAGAATTCGTAAACGGTGATCGGAGCACTACTCACCAATAAATTGTTTGTGTTATTGTCGGCATAGGCCAACTCCGGAGCGATACTGCTCACAGTCACCTTGCTATAGCCTACCGATTGCCCGGGATAATAACTCTCCATGAGCGGTTCTTCTACAAACAAATTTTGAGTCGTGCTTTTCAAAGGTGTTGATTCGGAATAGGTAATTGGCTTCCTCAACGCACTCTCCTCTCCTCCCATTCGGGGTTCATAAGCCACACCGCTACTCAATCCGTTAGGCAACGTGTAATCATAAACCTGACCGTATTCCGCATTCTCCAGGGCTCCGTCTTCATCATTATCCCAATTATCATTGATGGTTAAACGGCTTACCCGTGATCCACCACCTTGTTTGATCTGGTCCTCATCGTACAATCTAACAATACTCTCACCTCCTAAGGCTATAGTTTCACCATACCCTCTTGTTTTACACCACACATTAAACCCGGTAATCGTAGAAATTAAGTCATTAAAGAGTGCAACGGAACTACTCAGAACACTAAGGATATTATTCAAGGGGTTACCTCCACTTGGAGCTGTTGCCCCGTAAATCAAATCCGTACGCTGTAATTGTAAATGCTGATAGGCCGCCTTGGAAAAAGGATGGACGGACCCACCGGTAGTGCTGGATAGTTCCACTTCTTTTACATCAAAATATCCGGCATCATAAGTCGTACCCGTAGTGTTTATTTGCGCCAACCCAAACTGTCCGCCGTAATCAACTTCCGCATAACCAGCCACATAATCAAACTTATCCGAAGGTAGGGTATTGTTATCCAGCAGATCGATTAATATCTTAAAATATACCTGAGTTAAATCCTGATTAAAATACTTTTCTTTAACGTAAGCCGCAGGATTTGCTATACCTGAAACCGGTTCTTCCAACGCAAAATAGACCCTTGTTCCAGTAATATCACCTAAATCCTGAGCGTTAAACCGGTTTGAATAACTTGTCGGTTGTGTTACACCATCCACACCAATGACATCGAACATTTTCATTGGTTTCTCTCCCTCTACAAAAGAGTAATCATCTTCTTCGTAGTTAACATTCAACGTTCCTCCCGTTGGCAGATCAATACTTGTTATGTCCCAGGGGGCGACATCATTGGATGCGACATCCTGATCATTATAAGGATAAAGTTCTGCCTGATAGTGGGCCGGGTAAACAGAAATATCCTTGAAATTTCCCCATCGATCCATAGTCATCCTGTTGTAGGGACGGTTACTGCCATTATAATGGAACTTGTATGGGCTCAAGGCTCCCCTGTTGGAGTTTTCGTAGGTAAAATTGAGTTCTTTCAGGGTTAGTTTTCCTCCACCCTGTGAATTATTCGGCACACCCGGACATAAGGTATAGTCGTAGGTAAAATTGACCGTTTTAATCGGCACCGGATTAGTTTGATTCAGTTCATTTTTAGAGAATAACTGAATCTGATCCAGTCTCCGCATTGTCTGCGTCCCAATGCCACCGGGACCTGCATATTGCCCATCCGCTTCATATCCGTCATCACGCGGTGAAGTATTAAATATGGCACTATGCGTCTTTGTTTCAATAGATCTTAAAAAGAATACTTCCTTGGTACCATAGGAATAAGATACCATGTTATCATCGTCGGAGTTGGTTCCTTCAATAAACGCTCCTCCTGTATAAGGCAGTCGCCACTGATAATCGTCCGCAACCTTTTGATAGTTAAATTTTGTATAATAGCCCAGGTCATCTTCTGTAGGGCCGTCACCAGTTACATCTACATAATCGGCAGAGAATACCGCCGTTAACATCCAGCTATGCACGTATTCCGGCAAATCCGTCCGGCTTCTGTATTCATTCCTTGTATTATTATTGGATGTTGATGATATTGACGGAACAGTGCCTGTCGTACTCGTTGCATTCGTAGCCATGGTTTCATCGATCTGAACATTGTTATATGCCGGTAAACCATAAACGTATCGCATCCCGTCCGGTTCAATCACTTCGATCTCGGAAATGTGGTAAGACTTCCTTGCATTGGGAAATTTATCCTGAATGACACCATTTGCATCCCGGTATTTTAAATTTTTACTTAGCCCGTAGTTTTCTGCCTGAGCGTTGGTTAATCGATGGATCACTTTTCCTCTTTTTTGCCGGTCGGTGATGGATTTTGCATGCTCATCATCAGTAATGCTCAACTGAGCAGATGAACTCTGCTCTTTATACACATTCGTCACCTCAAAGCCCCTGTCGAGCCAGCTTCCTGAAGTCTGTAAATCCAACCGTACCGCCTGGTCATCGTTCCAGTTATACAATTGATCTTCGTTGGTATTCTGATATTCGAAGCCTGTTTTTTCCCCGTATTCCTGGAAGTATGCTTCTTCAACAATCTCATTCGTTGAGCCCGGAGTTACATTAAGGTTATTCCCATCTTCCCACCTTCCCGATTGAGTGGCTCCGTTTTCAGAAGGGAAACCTAACCCGACATGGAATTTTCCTGGAGATGCAGCAAACTCGAGATTTTTCTGACTCGAGTGTGAGGTATTTACCCGATATTGGTCCGTCAACACATCGACCTGGTTCCGGTACGGCCGGAACATACCCCCGGCACCCTGACCGGTATATGTATACAGGTCGTAAGTATAGCTGGACGGTGCCAGATTCGGTACCTTGTCTGAATATTCGATCGGATCCCTCGTGAAATCTTTTACATCATCCTCAGCTGCGTTATGGGTATTTAAATAACCATATCCGTTTGCGGTGAGACTTCCTCCATTTGCCAATGAGGTCGTGTTTTCAAATCCGCTCCATCCGTTTGGAAAACTCGAACTGTATTCACCCCACCAAAAAGGAGAACCTGCATCACCAATACTAATATTGAACGGCGTAACCGTTGTAGCAAAAGGCAAAGTAGCCTGTGGCA
Organism: Flavobacteriales bacterium; assembly: GCA_020435335.1. Classification (GTDB taxonomy): domain Bacteria; phylum Bacteroidota; class Bacteroidia; order Flavobacteriales_E; family Vicingaceae. Next base: position 32,702 of record JAGQZT010000035.1, read on the forward strand.
CACTGTGTACCTGAGCAAAGGAAAGTGACGAACTGCTTGAAATTCCTTTGATACCTGATTTAGCTTTTTCGTCATTTGAACCCGAATACGAATCACCATTGTCTGTCACGTTAGAACGTTTCCCAAAATTACCTGAAACGCGGGTTGACACCCCAACATCTTTTAATCCGTCGCGATTGTTGTAATTGGCCGATAAGGTCAGTCCGGCACTGAGTTTGGATGCTTCTTTATAATTCGACGATAACGAAATTCCCGGAGAAATACCGATCCCGTTTTGTGAGTCCAGCGTCAGGCCCAAATTCAACAAATTGTTCTTTGTTTTAAATTCAGGAGCCAGATTAATCGCCCCAAAATTGGCAAACAGCCTGTAACCTAACCCTTTGTAATTATTGTAATAGATTTGCCAGTTAAAATTCGAGGTATTGAGTGCAGGCTGCGCAAAGCCAAACAATTCATCTTTAAAATAGTAATAGGTAGCACTTTTGGGCATATCCAATCCCACTGTCGTGTTGTCCTTAAAGTCGTAGTCATACGTAATCTGATCGCCGTTAAAATCATCCGGCAATCCGCGGAGTTGCCGGTTAATGGCTCCCACATTGATGTTCCAGCCTAGTCCAACCCAACTGGCCTCCTGTTCCATGCCAACTCCGGAATGGTAACTCAGATTAATGGGATAACCGCCATTGGGACCTGGAACTGAAAGCAATGGAATGTTATAGGTAAAATCCCCCGAATAAAGATCCACCATGTCGGTAGTCGTGGCCGGTTCAAAACTGGCAAATTCCTCCTGGGCCGGCCCAGAAGTCAGGGCAAAACTTACGGTCGGAAGCCCCATTTGAAATATCAGATTGGCAGCTACAAAAACCGCAATTGTCTTAAATGATTTGCTATCTCTTAATCGTCTCATAAACTAGGTTGTTTTTAACTGAGGTATCTCTTCTATATTTTTTTTATCCAGGTAAAATTTAAGTGTCCCGTTACCGAATACCTGATCATCAATGATCAAGGTCTGGCTCCCGGGTTCCTCTTTCACCGAAAAGCCCAATACCATATCCACATAGGGTGTGATGCCCTGCTGGTGTACAAAATGGTAGAGACTGCAGTTGACGGTTTCTTTCTCCGTTTGAAGCTGAATAAGCGACTGAAAATCGTACGACAGGTAGTTCAGTCGCTGAATGTACATGGACTTATCAAGAACATCCTTAGCCACCACATCCGTTTGGTTGTCCGTAGTTATCCGGAGGTTATAATAAACCATTCCGCTCAACTCTTCTTTTCGGCTATCCACCAATGACTTGGGAAGGTTATAATTCTTTTCCTCATTCAGTACGATAAAATCATAGGGCTTATACTGAGCTTCATAACTAATGCCATTCATCTCTTTTTGAATCTTCAACCCATTCTCAGGGTTCTTCACCCAAACCAAATAGGCTTTCCCATCCAGTACATCAGTCCCTGAACATGAAAACAGCATCGCCGCTGCAACTATGCAGATTAAAACTTTCTTCATTTTCCGTGATATTTCTGGTTGATGTAAGCCAGTACCTGATCGGTAATGTCATTTTCTTCTTTAGCATACATCAAGGAACCATTCCCACTCGCACCATAGATGTAATCATAGCCATTGGCCTTACCGTATTCCTCCACATAATCATTGATCTGATTCAAAGCCTGTTCGTAATAAACCTGAGACATCTTCTGATTGTCTTCCATAAAGCTTTTTTCTTTGTAGAGGTATTCCTGTTTTTTCATTTGATAAGCCTGAATCAATTCATCCGATTTTCCGGAATTCAATTGTAGTTCCAGTTGTTGTAATTGAAGTTTCAGACTGTCCAGCAGCTGTGTTTTGATTGTAACACTCTGCTGTAGTTTTTTCTGATGCTCTTTGGTCATGTCAAATTCGGCGTACAACTTGCTAACCTGAACGTATGCGTCTTTCTTTTCCGAACAAGAAGATAAAAGAGCTATTGCTAGTATTGCTATGATATATTTCATCAGTTCTGGCTTAATCCTCCGTTTGTTGGGCTGCAATTCATTTGCTTGTCGGAAGTAAATCTTAGGTATTCTTTTCTTCCTTTCTCATCAGATACCTCCAGGATGTAGATCAGTCCAGCTGCGTAGAAGAAATCACACAAATCGACCGTGATCCAATTGTCTCCATATCTTTTCGGAATGGTATGACTAACATCGGACATGAGTACATAGTCCGGGTATCTGTAAATTTTATAGGTTAAGTTTCCGCTTCTATACTTTTCGTTGTAACGGAACCTGAGTTTGTTACCCGGAAACCGGTAATAACTTCCATCCAGTTTCTTTTCCAGTTTGGCGTATTTGAAGGAGTTAAAAAAATTGATCTCCACGAAGCTTGCCTTCACGGACAAACTCATGGGCTGCGTTAAAATGACTTTAGCAAGAATAATGTTTGCAGGATTGGTAGCGATCGTTCTCAACGAGTTTCCGTTCTGATAATACACGATATTACTACCCTCCCGGGCAACTCTTAACACATCGCCATTCGTATAAGGGAATTGCTGCACAAGTGCTGCCTGCTCATAGATATCAATGGTTGAAGCTGAAATTCTGAAGCCGTATTCAACCTGATCTTGCAGATGATCATTTTCATAAAACGTAAACCCTATGGTTTCATCGCGGCCTGTTTGACCGATTGTGTATTCAATAAACCCATCGACATTTGCCAGCAATTGGTTTTGGGAGACCCCGATGGATTTCATTTGATCGTCAGGTTCCACAATAGCTGTAAAATCCCATTGATGGCACATAATCGACATCACCTTTTTCAAGCATGCCTGATCATCCAGGTCACCCGTGGGCTGTAATTGCTGGTAAACACCCAGTACCAGGTACTCTCCCGGCAAGCCTTCAACAACCGAAGTTCCTTCATCGTTATCAGGTCCTCCATAAGTCTGGGTCCACAATGTATCCCCTACAGAATCCACCTTTAAAGTCCAAATATCCGACCCTCCATGGTTATGATGTACATCCCCGTCATCTGAAAGTGTCCAACCGGTTAGCAAATAATCATTTCCGGTTGCCTTTTTCACATCCATAAATGCATCATTAGCACTTCCTCCGTAGGTTTTGCTCCATAAAACATTTCCCGAATGATCGATTTTAAATAGCCAGTAATCGTTGCTTCCCTTATTTCCCGGCACATCACCATCCGATGAAGATGTTCGTGAACCGATAACGATTCCATCGTTTTCTTCTATTGCCATGGATTCCTGACCTTCCTGACCGGAACCACCATAAAGGTTTACCCAGATCGTATTGCCATTAGCATCCAATTTAACCGCTCCAAGATCTCCTCCTCCTTTCGGTGTTAAGCCGGCAAAATCACCATTACTTGAGAACGTTAAACCTGTTACAAAAAATTCTCCCGTACTCAATTCAATAATAGAAGTCGATTGCTCATAACTGGCACCTCCCACACTCTTTTCCCAGAGTAAGTTGCCATTAGCATTTAGCTTAATCTGCCAGTAATCGTTATTTGCGCTACCTCCTGAAATGTCTCCGTCACTTGACCAAGATTCTCCACCAACTATGTAACCTCCATCTGAAGTCACATTCACATCATAAGCCCTGTCTCTTGAACTTCCCCCGTATGTTTTACTCCATAGTATTGTACCTGTAGCACTCAATTTCACAATCCAGAAATCCATGTCTCCCTGATTGGAAGGCACATCGCCATCCGCAGAGAATGAACCTCCTGCACAGACATAGTTACCGCTATTATCC
>JAGQZT010000036.1 GCA_020435335.1 Flavobacteriales bacterium
AGAGGTTGTTAAACATAAAAAAAGCTACACGGCAAAATATTTACTGGAAGAAATACACTAGTTATGGATATGGAACACGATGAAAATAAAATCAAGAAGAAATTCAAGAATAAAGATTGGAATGAGATCAAGGCAACAGATTCCTGGTCCATTTTTAAAGTCATGGCAGAGCTGGTAGAAGGCTTTGAGAATATGGGTAAGATAGGCCCTTGTGTGTCCATTTTCGGATCGGCCAGAACCCGGGAAGATAATAAGTATTACGGCATGGCTGAAGAAATAGCCAAGAAATTAGCTGAAAAAGGCTATGGTATTATTACCGGTGGCGGTCCGGGAATTATGGAAGCCGGTAACAAGGGAGCACATATTGCCGGAGGGAAATCCGTGGGGTTGAACATTGAATTACCCTTTGAACAGCATGAGAACCCCTACATTGATCCGGATAAACTCATGAATTTCGATTATTTCTTTGTGAGAAAAGTGATGTTTGTAAAGTACTCGCAAGGGTTTATCGTGTTGCCCGGAGGTTTCGGAACGCTGGATGAACTCTTTGAAGCCATCACGCTGATTCAAACCCATAAAATCGGCAGGTTCCCGATCGTGTTGGTGGGGGTGGATTTCTGGAAAGGACTTATGGATTGGGTTAAAACGACCATCCTCGAGAAGGAAAGCAATATCAGTCCCGAAGATCTGGATTTGTTCTCGTTGGTTGACACGGTTGATGAGGCGGTGAAATGCATCGATGATTTCTATAAGAACTATTTGCTCAGACCAAACTTCTGACTTTATTAACAATTATAGGTTTATAATTGACGAGTGCTAAAATCGTAGCATTTGATATATCTAATAGTTTTGTTACAATCGTAGTTATAAACACCTGTTAATAACTGCGGGGAATGTTCGGTAATCCGAAAATTTGTTTTATTTTTATTGCTTTAACGCAATAACGAATAATATGAAAAAGTTTACCTTATTAACCACGTTAACAGTACTATTAGCATTTTCCTCCACCGCACAGGAAAAATCTAATGGGGCCGAACATATTCCCTCAATCGGAGCTCACATCGGAGGACTCTCATACCTGGGAGACATTCAAGGAACTAAAGGAGCAACACCGTTCACATACTGGCGTCCCGCTTATGGCTTTTACCTCGAAAAAAAGATCGGAAGTATTTTCGGTGTTTCTTTGAACGGTACGTTCGGCAAGGTATCCAAGAGCCAGCTGGATAATGATGTATTCCAGAATTTTGAATCGAAGATCATGAATTTCGATTTGAACCTGCTGCTGGACTTTGACAATGGGAAGATCATTAATGAGGAATCCTTATTCTCGCCATTCATCTCCATAGGTTTCGGGTATTTGATTTTTGATCCCAAAGGAGATCTGATGAATAATGGTACTCCTTATTTTCATTGGGATGACGGTACCTTAAGAGATGTTGCTCAATCTGTACCCGGAGCAGATACCACGTCTGTTATCATCAAAAGGGATTATACCTACGAATCTGCGTTAAAAGACAGCGTGAAAAGCTACGCTAAAAATACCTTTACACTTCCAATCCGTTTCGGGTTGAAATTTGAATTGTCTCCGAATCTGGATGCCAGAATTTCGGCAGCCTACATCATGACCTTTACCGATTACATTGATAACATTGCTGCCGGAGGTAACGACAACCTGTTCTATACGTCGTTTGGCTTGCAGTATAATTTTAAAGCAAGTTCGGGCAGAGATGATAAGTACAAGGATTTTGATTTCTCGGAGGTAGACAACATGGATAGTGATGGCGATGGGGTCGTTGATTACAAAGATATGTGTCAGGAAACACCTTCAGGGATAGAGGTGGATAACAAAGGGTGTCCTTTGGATGACGATGAAGACGGTGTGCCTAACTACCTGGATAAGGAAGCGAACACTCCGGCCGGAACACTGGTAAACCGGGATGGTGTGACCTTAACCGAAGAAATGATCGAAACACAGGAAAGAATGAAGGATTCTGTGGAAACAGAATACAGAACATTCGTTGCTGAAGACCTTTCTCAGGAAGAGATCGAGGAAATTCAACGACTGTACCAGGAAGCGAATAACAGTTCGGTATCTGCCACTCAGATTCCTGAGCGCTTTAAAGCCCTGGATAAAGACAACGATAACTACATATCAGCGAAAGAAGTAACCAATGCAATTGATGCCTTCTTTGAGGGAGAAAATAACTTAAAAGCAAAAGATTTAAATGAGCTTATTGACTTCTATTTTGATCAATAGCTGTAAAAATGTATAGAGTATGGTAAAACAGTTTATTCTTATACTCCAATTTATTGGGGTGTTTCTTTATCAGCTAGTATTAACCGGAGATGTAACTGTTTCACAAGTCGTCCCAGCTTCTATACCCTCAGAATCCGAACAAGTCATTGAAATTACAGTCGCTAAAGGCGATATAACCGGTTTTGCAAAAGTTCAGCAGGACATTCCGGTGGGTTTTACCATTGAACCGGTAGAAACCAAAGGAGCCACATTCTCTTTTAAAGATAACCGCATCAAATTCATCTGGATGGCCCTTCCGGGGGAGGCTGAGTTTACGGTTTCATATAAAATCAAGCCCTTATCCGGTACCAAAGGAGATTTCAGCCTCGGAGGCAAGTTCTCCTACATTGCCGATAGTGAGCGAAAAAATGTTGAAATACCGGCAGCGAACTTCAGTGTAACCGAACAAATGCTGGCGGAGAATACGGAAGAAACTACAGAAGAGACCACTGAAGAGACTACCGAGGAGACCACCGAAGAGGTTGTAGAGGAAACAACTACGGAATCTACGGAAGAAACCGGCACGGAGGAAACGACAACCGAAACTACAGCGTCTACAGAAAGTACGGAAAACACTGAAGAGACAGCACGTACTGCTGCTGTCAATGTGAAGAGTTCCAGAGTAATAACCGAAGATGGTGACGGGAAATATACGGTCACATTAAAGATCTCAAAAGACGGAGTAAAAGGTTTTGCGAAAGTTTCTGAAAATATTCCGAATGGCTTTGAAGCCACTGAAAAGGAAAGCCATGGAGGGGTATTCTCCTTCAGAGAAGGAAAAATGAAAGTGCTTTGGATGGCAGTTCCTAAAGATGAAGAGTTAACGCTTACTTATCAGGTAGCGAAAACCTCGGCATCTAATGGTGAGTACCAAATTACCGGTGAGTTTTCGTACCTGGAAAATGATCAAACCCAACAACATGTTATCGAAAAAACAACCTACCAACTTCAGGTAGAAGAAGCCATAGCCGAAACTACCGAAGAAACTACCGAGGGAACATCTACCGAGGAGTCAACGACCACAGAAGAAGTGACCGAATCCACATCTGACCATACGGAAACAACAACGGAAGAGGTGGAAGAAACGACTACAACCACCGATAACACGGAAAATTCCTTAACATCGGTTCCTACTCCCGAAACTGGAGTATCATACAAAGTGCAGGTGGGGGCCGGACATCAGACCGTTTCTTCCAACTGGTTTGCCATGAAATTCAACCTGAATGAGAATATTCAAACCGAAACCCACGAAGGCTGGATTAAGTATGTTGTCGGCTCGTACAATGAGTATAAAGCCGCCCGCGACAAAAGAAACGACATCAGAAACAAGGTGGCAAGAGCATTTGTAACGGCCTACAACTCCGGAAAAAGGATCACGGTTCAGGAAGCATTAATGATCTCGAATCAGAAGTGGTATAAATAATTTTGTATCTTTAGCGGGATATTTACGTAATAGTTAAGGATTACGGCATTTTATGGTAAAGCAATTCGTATCATTTTTATTCGCAATACTGATGTGCACAGTTGCCGTCGCAACTGATGATAATGATTCTATACCCCAAAAGAAGGAACCGCCCGTAAAAGAAATGTTCTATGGTCCTACCGTTGGTTTAGGGGTCGGAATGCTTAAGTTTTATGGCGATGTGCTGGATGCCAACTATGGAAATCCCCTGGTTAGCAACATCGGTTACGATCTTCATGTTAAGCAGCAATTAAACGCTTTTTTAACGGCTAAATTCTACGTCCTGTTCGGAACGGTCAGTGCCAATGAGCGCACTGCCGAAAGAAACCTGAATTTCCGTTCGGCATTACGTGTGGGTGGTTTTGCCCTGATTTATGATTTCGACCACCTGTTGCCCAAAGACAGGATCATTAACCCTTTTATCTCCCTGGGAATCGAGTCTGTGGAGTTCCATTCCAAGACCGATCTTTACGATGAGTACGGAAACGAGTACAATTACTGGTCCGACGGATCGATCAGAAACCTGCCGGAAGATGACCCCAATGCTTCTAGTGCCATTATCATCCAGCGGGATTACTTCTTTGAAACCGATCTGCGTGAAATGAATGTGGATGGCTATGGGAAATACCCCGAAAGAACATTTGCTATTCCGATCGGAGCCGGTGCAAAAATGCACATGACCGAAAACATCGACTTTACCGTTGGCATGACCTATCACATGACCTTTTCCGATCTGATTGATAACGTAACGGGTGATAGCGGTGGTGACCGAATCGGGGATCATGCCGGAAACGGAGGCAAAGATAAATTCCTGATGACTTCCTTCAGCGTGAGCTACAACTTCCTGAAACACAAGAAAGATTATGACGAAGATGATGGCTTTGATGAAGATATCGATTACCTGGCTTACGATACGGATGATGAGGACGGCGATGGTGTGATTGACTTCATCGATGAATGCCCGTGGACTCCGGCAGGCGTGGAGGTGGACGAAAAAGGTTGTCCGCTTGATAAAGATGGTGACTTCGTGCCGAACTACAAAGATGACGAATTGGAATCACGGGAAGGAGCACCTGTAAATAGAACGGGGGTAGAGATGACCGACGATATGATCTACGATGCCTACCTGCATTACATCGATTCTACCGGTATGTTTGCTGAAACCTCTACTCAGAAGATCGTTGCCGGAGAGCGAAGCAAGCAAAAGAAACGCTACAAAGTAAGTGTAGGCCAGTTCACCGGAGCGATCGATGCGGATCTGGTAGATAAGTTCCTCAGTATTCCGGATGTGGAGATCAAAACTTTCGGCGATACGTTAACGGTAATTGCTGTCGGTGATTATGACAACCTGCCTGAAGCGGTGAAGCGTAAGATCGAATTGACCGAGCAAGGGTTTGATGCGGCCATTGTGGTTGAACAGGCTAAAGACGGTACCTTCAAATCGGTTGGCGATGCCGCGAACAACATGGATGTGAACGATGTAGCCGACCATCCGTTTACCGATGAGATCGTATTCCGTGTTCAATTAGGAGCATTCTCGAAACGATTAACACAGAAAGAGCTGAAAGGGCTCCAGAATGTGATGGAGATCAAAGGAAGCGACGGTCTGTATAAATACCTCTACAGCCAGTCCTTTAAAACGGTGGAAGAAGCTGCCGGTAAGAAAATTGATCTGGCAGTGGATTACGGCGTGAAAGATGCCTTCGTGGTAGCCTACCAAGGAGGTAAACGTATCCGACTGAAAGATGCCGGCGTGAATACCACGGCAACAGAAAATATTACACCGGCTTCGGAAAAAACCTATGATAAAGAGAAAATCCGATTCAAGATTCAGATCGGTTCATACAAGAACCAATTGCCTACCGAGGTGTTGAGCAAATTCATGGAACTGGAAGATGTGGATCAGACCACGAAAGACGGCCTGACCCGTTACACAGCCGGAGAATTTACCAGCTACGAAGAAGCGGAGGCATACAAAGCCAAAGTGATCGAAGCCGGGATCGGAGGAGCATTCGTTATTGCCACCCACGAAGAAGAACTGCTACCGGTAGCCAAAGCCCGTGAGATCATCGGAGAATAACCGACAAAACAAGCCGGAAAGAAAGGGTTCATGGCTGTCCAATATTTTTGGAGCTATCTGGGTTGCTATTCGAATTGTCATTGAAGTACTGAGTTCAATTTTTTAACGACAAGGAGTACTTTTGGGTGCTCTGGTCAAGATCGCTCCGCCGAGGTTATTTTCGGTCACCTGCTCATCCTAACCGATTACAAATAACTCAGTAACTATATCACTAAGCAACTGCCCAACTGAATAACTCTCCAACTGAATATCAGTTAACGATTCGTAAAGGGAAGGATGATTACTTACTGTAAGCTATTTTAATGCTCTCTGAGTGATTGTCAGGAGTCGTTAAGCGAACAATATACATGCCCGCGCTTAAGCTGTTCAGATCGAAGCTTAGCTGATCAGCATGAACCAGTTCGTTGTAGATGACCTGTCCGAGTGCATTTCGGATTTCAACAGCCTGATAAGCGGTTTTATTCAACTGAATGGTTAACACATCGTTGTCGATCCAGGTTTTGATTGTTGAACTTTCCTGTAAGTCGTTTATTCCGGTGATGTTATGCACTACGGTGATCAGTTTCGTGTAATCTTCAAAGCAATTCATGTTCTGACTGGCTTTCAGGGTTACCAAATAGTTCCCGATCTGGCCATACACATGGTTTGGATTAAACAGGGTAGAGGTGTTGCCGTCTCCGAAATCCCAGGTGTAATCCACGGCATTAAGTGACAGGTTCACCGGAGCGAAGTTGCTGCCCAGCATGATGGTATCTGTTGTGGTAAAATAACTGGTGATCGGATTGGGCTGACTAATCACTACGGAGTCCGAACGGTTACCACAGAAGGCATCGGTCGTTTCAATGAGGTAGGTGTCATCGGTCAGATTGGTCAGCGTGTCACCAAAAACCTGTGTTTTAGAAGCGATTATGTTATTACTTCCGTCTTTCCAGGTAATATCGAAAGGAGTGGATGTATTCTTTGTGAAAGCAATGGTGCCGTCCTGATTTCCGTTGCAGCTAATTTCAGTCGTGTTGATGTCGAATGGAGCTCCGATATGCAGGAGGTAACGCGGCACACTGGTCGTATCGTAAATGTAGGCAGTAAACGATTGTACCTGATTCAGGTCGTAGGTAGTGCCGGTGAATAAATCTTCTAAAAACAGACAGGAAACATGGCCCAATGCAGTTGCGTTTTGAATTTCAATTTGATGGAGTCCGCTGATGCCGGTTGTGACCCGGATCGGCAGGGTGATTTCCTGTTCCGGCAGTTGGTTGATGGAGTAGTCGGTTCCGTTTAGTACACTGGATATGGATGGTAGATCGGGATTAACCGAGGTCATTTTTTCGGCATCGAATTCCGGATCAAACGCGTTACTGGCATTCGGATCGAAATGGAAAGCCATTTCATCACTTCCGGTGTTGTTGGTTGCTTTTATGCGGAAAGGCATCACTACCGTAGTTTTCAGGAAGGCTCCGTCGGTAGCGGTTTTACTCGATTCGGTAACCATAACCTGTGGTGATGCGGCTGTTGCCTGAACCCAAAAGGCTTGCGATGAAGCAATGTTATTGGTTGCTCCATTGGTTCCGATTCCACCTACATAGCTGCCGAATTGCTGAAGATCCGGATTCCAGATGTAGATGGCATTGTTGATGTTTGTTTTAGTGATATTCGGCGAATCCCAGTCCAGAGTGGAAGGATAAGGATTGCCGACCATGTTCCAGCCATCGTCCGAAGGCATGCCGGAATTGGTGTAAGTCATCGGTAAGCTGATGTTTCCGGTGTTTGGCGGACCTGTAATATCAATGGTGAAAGGTTGAGTCCCGATGATCGTGTCGCCGGAATAGACCCAGATTCCTTGTCCGACTCCCATGCCGTTCGTGATGTTGGTCGCTGCTACGAAACCATTATCTTGAATTCCCGAAGCGGTTTCATCGTAGTAATAAATCGATGGCCAGGGGTTGGATGCAGTAGGCCAGAGCGGAAAGTCAGATCCGGGAAAGCCACTGGTAATGAAGTCGTCATTCATGTCTGCCAGTGTAGCACCGCTAATTGGGGATGAAATGAACCTCCAGTCGGTAGCACCGGCATCGATATAGCGTTGCATGGTAATGTCTCCTGAGATGCAGGCAGAACCGATTAGCCCGGCGAGTCGGGCAGTCCCCGTTGCGTTGGAAAGCAAAATAATATTGTTGTTGGTGGTAAAACATCCGTTTTGAATGTCTAGCGTGCCTTGAACGGTCGCTGCACCTGCCGTCATCCGGACACCGGCATTATTATTAACCGTCAGGTTATAGAACGCCGAAGTACCTGAACCATCCAGTAACTGTTCAGAGGTGCCGATAAATTCGATCGTACCCTGATTGGCATTGATGGTGCCGTAGTTGGTAAGGTTTCTGCGAAGAGAAAGTATGTAATTGTTAACGGACAGATCAAGTATTCCACCCGATTCTATCGTTACATTGTTTACGGCCTCGTCCCGCGTTAAAGTAACGGTATGGCCGTTTTTGATTTTAACAAAGGCATTGTTTGGCGGACTACAGTTACAATCCCAGGTAGTAGGGTTGTTCCAGTTTCCGGATTGAACGGAATTGATCGATTTCAGATCGCCGGAGATTAAGGATACGGTGTCAGGCGGCATTTTCATGTTGTAGAAGATGACCGTCCCGATCCTTCCGTCCCATCCGCTACCACCGCCGGTATCTTTGGGGCCTTTACCCAGTAAAATCTTTTGTACGCCACTCATGGCCGTAGAAATGCTGTTTACGGAAGTTTCGTTCAGCACACCGTCGATGTACAGATTAATGGGTTCTCCTTGTTTCCACGTTAATGTTAAGCATTGCAGTTGATTGGTTTGCGTGTTGCTTTGAGATTCGATCTGGTTGTTGGCTGTATTGCCCTGCATCCCGCATTTAATGAGGTTGGTTCGTCCGGTATTTGCTCCCGAAGCATCGTATCGCATACAAATTACATCATCGGCTCCGTCGGGGTTTTCGGAATCCAGAAATCCTTTATCATTGTTTGTAACGTCGTCCGATTTGATGATCACATAGATGGAGAATTCCGTTAATCCGTTGATGGCGGAAGCGATGGCGTTGTTTTCGAGCAGATCACCGCCAGTGAAATCCAGCATGTTCTTGCCCTGATAGGTCACGTATCGGGGCCTTACCGCTCCTCCGGCGTTGGTAAAGATGTGACCGTTGCCGCTGATATCGTGCCATTGGGTCACCCGATCGTTGATGTTGGCCAAACTGGAACCGGTGCGATAAACGAGAGTGTCAGGGCTTAGCCAAAGGATCATGTTGTTGCCAATTCCTGCCGGAGGCTGAATTTGCCCAATCGAGAAAGCAGATGTCAATAGCAGAACAGCTAAAAACAACCACCTGAACGTTATGAAGAACCTACTTATTATCAATGTCTTACTACGTATAATATGCTAAGATATGTAAAAATACTTAGTCATTAACAGATAATACGTATTTACAGTAACAGAAGTTGCTTAAAACTAAAAGGTTTTAGACGAATCGGTAGTATTGAACTATTAACGTGTGATGATTAAGAATCAAGCTCGCGGTTTAGCAGATAAGTATCCCATTTGGCGAGTATGGCCTGCATGTCATCGGGGAGTTCGGATTCGAACTGCATCCACTCACCGGTAGTAGGGTGTTCAAAGCCTAAAGACTTGGCGTGTAGTGCCTGACGAGGTAATAATTGAAAGCAATTGCTGATGAATTGCTTGTATTTAGTGAAGGTTGTTCCTTTTAAGATTTTATCACCACCATATTCTTCATCATTAAATAAAGGGTGACCGATGTATTTCATGTGTACCCGGATCTGATGCGTTCTCCCGGTTTCAAGTTTGCACTCCACCAGGCTCACGTAGCCGAAGCGTTTAAGCACTTTGTAGTTGGTAACTGCGTATTTTCCGAAGTCACCTTCGGGAAATACGTGCATTACTTTCCTGTTTTTCAGGCTCCTTCCGACATTTCCTTCTATCCGGCCTTCTTCTTCCTCAAAATCACCCCAAACCAGAGCATGGTATCTTCGTTCGGTCGTTCGGTCGAAAAACTGTTTAGCCAGGTGAGTTAATGCATGTTCCGTTTTGGCTACAACCATGATACCAGTCGTGTTTTTGTCGAGACGATGAACCAAACCCGGTCGCCCGGCCATGGATGAATCCGGCAGGTGTTTGAAGTGATGGATCAATCCGTTTACGAGTGTGCCGGTGTAATTGCCATAACCCGGATGCACAACCATGCCTGCGGCTTTGTTCAGGACGATTACATCATCATCTTCATACAGGATGTCCAAAGGGAGATCTTCGGGAATTAACTCGATTTCTTGCGGAGGATAACTGAGTTCCACCGTAATCTCGTCGAGAGGCTTTACTTTGTAGTTTGATTTTACGGGCTTCTTGTTCACCAGGATGTTTCCGTCGGTAATGGCCTGCTGGAGTTTGTTTCGGGTCGTATTGGCGATACGATCCATTAAAAACTTGTCGATGCGGAGTAATTCCTGTCCCTTATCGGCCGTGAACTTATAATGTTCAAAGAGTTCCTGATCGTCTATTTCTTCTTCTTCGAACGACACTTACCTGGAGATAACAACTTTTTTGAATACGGACTGCTGAGAATCAGTATCCGTGAATCGGACAATATAAACTCCATTCGCAATGGAAGATACATCCATCCGGGTGCTTTGTGAAGAACCGGATGTTGTTACAATCTGTCCGTTCAGATTCAGGAGGTCGATTTGATAATGGTGATCTGCTGGTAAGGTAAACTGCAGTTGTGTACTGGCGGGATTTGGATAAACCCGGATATCATCTTCTCCGGGAACGAGTTCGTCAACACCGACCTGTGGATCGGCAATGCTTCCGAACACCGGGCGAAGCATCAAGGTGCCGTCGAATGAGGCCGTTTGCCAGATTCCAACGGAATTGAAGTGTACTTTGGTCTTGTTGTTGGTATTTAGATCCCAGCCGACATTGAGAAATTCGGAAGAAATTTTCTCCCATCCGAAATAATAGGTGCCTGCGGTCAGGTACACGGGTGCATCCAGGTAATAATTCAAAAACTCGTCGGTATTGGAGTATATCGGGCTGGTAAATTGTGTAGCGGACTGCGAATAAACTTCAACTTCAGGATTGAGGCTGCTCCACACTTTTAACCGGAAGGTCTCTCCGCTCAGGTTGTTGCTGATCGGAGTAAAGTAGATTTGAAATGCCGTCAGGGTATCACTTTTTTTGATGTTAAACTGATGAGCCAGTTTCGAGCCTATTCCCTGAACACCATAACCTACTTCTGCGCTACCATCGTCGTAGGCATAGTAGGAGCCAAATGCCTGATACGAATTGACAGTGTCATTTTCGGGGTGTTCATCGGTAAAGGAGTTCAGGTCGAAATAATTCTTGATCTGGAAAACCCGGTTAGCCGATGCGTCGGGTGGGAAATAGAAATCATTCACGAAGGTCGGTGTGACGTCATAAACAGCCTGTGCGATGGTTTTGAAGGTATCCGGTGGCACGTTCTGATTCGAAGTGGTTAAGGGATAGGTTTCAATGACCGGCCCCGCTCCGTTGTTTTCGATCACCCGATACTTGTAATACACGGCATGGTTAACGGTGTCATTATTTTTGTATGTAACATCCATCGATTTCGCCATGAAGTTCAGCGAATCCGTAACGTAATGCCTCCAGGGCATGGCGGTAAATTCGGCGAGCATGTTGTGGAAGTCAGTCACAAACGTAACATCGACCAAAACGGTATCATCATAACTTCTGTTCTCATCCAGGAAAATGTAATCCACATTCCAGTGATCCACATTGCCGGATAAGGTGGCCCAGTTCATGAACCTGAATTGAAACTCATTGTTCTGAAAGGAAGTGTCTACCGGAATCATCACCCGTTTAAAAGGGTGGTTAGGCGTTCCCGGAGTTCCCCACATCCGTACCCAGGTACTGTCCGACTTTCTGAAAAATTCAAGGCGGATGCTGTCTTTTGTTTCGGGCTTGTTTCCCATCCCCTGAGGCTGGTAATAAAAACTAAAGAAAACGCTGTCGACCGGAGAGGTCAGGTCAATGGGGTGCGAGGTTAAGGTATCGGCAGGTCCCCAGGCGGTCGGATTGGAAAAATTATAAGGATATCCGGTGGAGTCCAGTCCGTCAAATGTGGCTACACCGTACGAAATGGGATCATCTGCAAAATTGGAATTGATGTGTACGTTGATGTCCTGCCAGCGGCTATAATCCGGGTAAGGGTATTGTTGAGAAAAATCCTCGAAAAAGGGTAGGGTAAGCAGGGCTTTTTGCTGCGGTTTATTCTTTTTAAGTTCCGCGGTATGCTCGTTGTAATAGGCCCGCAGCTTCATATTGGATCCAAGTTCCAGCAAGGTGTCCTGTGCCTGAACAAACAAAGTGCACAGGAAAAAGAGGAGGGCTATGGAATTTTTGAGCTTCATTCGTTCGGAGTGTTTGCTGTGCTGTCAGGTTCGTTCGCATGAATAAGCGATGTGTCACACGTGAAATAAAGATCTATCGAGGTTCCCATGGTTACCGGAACGGAACTGCTTCGTACAGGAGATTGTCTGTAAATCCGGGCGTTGAGCGTGTCTTCGGGGGTTACGCACTTGCAGTCGGTGTAATCTTCGATCCCGACATTCAGCGAGGATTCAAAAATGCGATGGCGAGCTTCTTCCTTGGTGAGGTCAATCAGGTACGGAACCAGCACTTTTTCGTCGCTGGCACTACCGATGCTCAACAGGACCGTTGTTCCCAGCTTCACCTTTTGGTTCGGTTTCACTTCTTTGCCGTTTACTTTCTGCATGATGACACTATTAACGAACTCGGAAGGAATATATTCTGTTTTTACTTTCAATCCGTAGCTTTCGAGTTTTGCTATGGCCAAACGCTGCGACATTTCGACCACATCCGGCATGGCAATGCTTGGTGGAATAACCCGCGATACGGTGATGTAGATATTGCGACCTTCTTTAACCAATTCGTCGGGTAACGGATTCTGATCCAGGACAACTCCCTTGTCGGCTTTCTCCAGATAAATGGAATCCAGAATCGTGTAACGCAGTTTTTTCTCTTCCAGGATTTTTTCGACCTCGGCAACAGTCAGTCCTTCCAGCGACGGTACGCTGGTGGATTGGCCATGGAGCGTGTAACTGTCAATATACTTGAAAATGGACCAAATAACAATGACAATAAAGACGATTGCAGCCGCTAAATTGATGAGGAATTTTTTGCTTAAAAAGAACTTAAACATAGTGGTTAAAGTAGAAAACAAATATATCAATTATAAGTCTAAACTGACATTAATTTAAGTCTAAACTATAACTTACTCCCCAGATGTGGTTGTGTGCTAAATTCTTGGTGTTGAAACGATTTTCAAAAATGTAAAAGATTTTCAGGTCGCTGTTTCCGCTTAGTTTCAGTTTGTTACCGATGGACGTTCTTGTTCTGTTAATGATCCGTTCGTCATTCATCTGGTAAAAGAACTCGTAAGTTACGAAGGGTTTGACCAGATCACTGAATTTATATTCTGCTCCTAATTTTGTCCGGTTATAAGTCGGGTTGTTGTCGTCGGAATTGCCCGTTTTGGTCTGGAATTTATTTTTAATGCTTAATTCCAGGTCATTGATCTCATGCTGGTATTCAATACCGAGGTCAATCCGGTGGCGGATGTCGTAGGCTCGTTCCGGGTAGTCGTTATCCCTGCTGAAGCGGTAGCTGAATCCGGCAGACAGCCCTTTTACGATCTCGTAGTCGGCGCCCAGTTCGGTAAATACCTTGTTAATGTGGCTGAAATTTTCATCCAGGCGCAGTTCTTCACTCGCAGAGAATTTGAACTTCTCCATTTTTTCGCTCACGGCAAAGCTCAGCCACA
>JAGQZT010000037.1 GCA_020435335.1 Flavobacteriales bacterium
CACATTAGTCGCATAATAATCCGATGCTTTGTGCGAAGGAAGCTCAACCTGCTTGGGTTTTCTTTCCAACACATCTTCGAGGGCTTTAAATCTGAACGTTGACATTTTTAATGGGTTTGATAAATAAATTTTGATTTTCGAAGCAAAAATATATTTTTTCAGGGGGGTGTTATTCAAAAAAACAATAAATATTTATCAACACCCCTAATTTTAACCCCAAGAATAACTTAAAAATCAAATAAACATTCATTTAACCCCATAAAAAAAAGCCCCCATTCATAAATGGAGGCTTTTTTATGGTTCATTTCGATTTATTCGGCGGACTGTGTTTTGATCAGTACCCGCATGTTTTTCAACTTGTCTTTCGCATCCGCACCTTCTTTACCTCCCATTTCGCGTTCCACACGTTCTTTCTCAATGCCTTTGGACAAGATGTATTTGTACACGGAGCTAACCCTTTTACCATCCAGCTTATCCACATCCGATTCCGATGGATCGATGAATCCGGTAGCAACCACCTTCTCATCAATATTCTCTTTCATGTAAGCTACAACCATATCCAGCTTTTTCACTTCATCCGCACTCAGGTCAAAGCTTTTCGGATTAAAACTGATGGTCATCCCATCGATGTTTTTATCTGAGAATGCAGCCTTTGTTCCACCATCCTGACCATCCATACCGGCTTCGGTACCATCCGTATTGATGATCTTAAGCGTTTTGGTATTCACATCCTTATCACTTGTAAAATCACGTTCAACGGTTTGTGCGTTTTCCATACCTGGAATCACATCACAATCACACTTATCCACTTCCTCCGAAGGCACAACGGATACATTATCAATATAATAATAAGCATCGTAGGTCTGAGGCTTCGTAAATCCTCTGGGCCGCTTAATCTTATTTAAGGTTAATTTCTCTTCCGGCGTAAAGTTTCCTATAACCACATATTCCTCACCACCTTTGGCTTTGTATTTACCACAAACAGGCACCCAGTAGAACTGCTGCTCATAAACAGTTAATCGTTTACTCTCAATCGCGTTATCGAACTGGAGCACATCGGAATTATTTTCTTTCAGCTCTTTATCTGTTAAAGCAATGCCCAGATGGTTCACTGCATATTTCGACAGATCGGCGAGACTTACATGGAAAGTAACACAATATTCTTTTCCTGCTTCGAGCTTTTCGGTAAGCTTTCCCTGCAGGTAAGTCCGGGGGATTTTACTTTTATAGCTGTAAGCCACAATTCCGGCATAACTATCGCCAACCATCGGCTTTTCCTCTCCGTATTGGTTTTCCGGCACACCTACCATTCCCGATTTTGTTTTGGTCACGTAAAGGTCGGCCGATTCCAATGTGGGAGACGTCCAGGGAGCGGCATAAGCGATTTGCTTCGTTTCTTTTACCGCTTTTTTCTCCGTTTGCTTGAAAGTGGGATTTTCGACCAGGTTGGTTTGGGCATAAACCGCTGTTATCATAAACGATAATAGAATGAATAGTGTCTGTCTCATAATCTTGGTTTTATACGACAAGTTTACAAATTTTATACCGAAATCTAAAAAGGATAATCAGGAAGAAAGAAAGTAATCAAAAAAGGCCGCCCGAAGGCGACCCTTTTCTTAGTTCACACTCTTACCGTAAAAGTTAACCTTAAACAGTTCTTCCAAGAGCATTCTTTTGCCATTATAGAATGGCGTTATCCAAGCATCCGTTTGACCTGCTTTAATTATTTTCTGACGAAGCACTTCGGCTTCGGCCAATGTTCTGTAAGTACCCTGCGTAAACCGTGTAATTCCGTCCGGATAATCGATCACCAGGGGCTGACCATATTGCTTCAGGTGATTCCATTTATAGTTTTTCGGGAAACGGTAGGCAGCGATCTGCACCTTAAACTCGAGCCCTTCGGCGCATGAATTTCCTCCCATCTTGATCAGTTTGTCGTATACCGACTTATCATTCAGGTCTTTCCCAATGAACCAGGAGAAATCGATCACGGTATCGGTCTCACAAGGACCTTTACTGTACTCTTCCATGGTTTTACGCTGACCGAACACAAACACCGTAACGAAAGCATCTTTGGAATCTTTCTCTTTTTCGATCAGCATCTCCCGGAATTTCTCCGCTTCCACCAGGGTTTCGAATGGCCCGAAGGTGTAGCGTGTAAGTCCGTCGGGATAGGTCTTCTTCGTGATCTTACCGTATTTGGATAAGTGTTGCATCTTGAAATCATTGGTATCGGTTACCGCGCCAATTTCCACTTTAAAGGAAAGCCCCGTAATGGTTTTCTCGGCAGCATCCGCCAGGTTATTTTGAGACAAATCCACACCCTTCACTTCCTGAAGATTGATGGCCTTGTCTTTATCGTGAACTTCCGGCGTCACTTTGGTTGTGGTATCCTGACTGGTTAGCTTATCATGAATAGTAACATCCGAAAACTGGGTTTTGGTATATTCCTGAGCATAAAATTCTTTAAATGATTTTTCCGTACCGTTATCATTCACCTTCACTTCCACTTTTTTACAGGCCGAATCCTGTTCGATCATGCGCTGTTTCGCAATCTCGGAAGCCAGCAGCGTCTCGAACGGACCTACAATTTTCTTGCTGGTACCATCCGGGTAGCTAACCGTCTTGATCTTTTGAGCAATTTCAGGGTTAACGGTTTCCTCTTCCAGGCATCCGGCATCGATGAAGTATTCCACACCGGCCATTTTCTCTTCGCCTTTTTCGTTGAGGATTTTTTGGTGGATCATTTCCTCATACCCTTCTTTGGTGTTTTCCTTTCTGTATTGTTCGATCTGCTTATCGATCTTACCCTGCAGAGGATCCAATTCATCCGCTACAGCCACCCCTTCCACATTTTCTTTGGAATACACGTTAAAATCATGCTCCACCTGCACGTAAGTCTGTAACGATTCGATATCGATGTAATCGATCTTGGTTTCATAACCTTCCACTTCGATCGCGATCTTATACTTATTACCCGGAGTTAAGGCAAGCATGTAGTTCCCGGTATTGGCATTGGACTTATACTTGGCCACTTCCTCTCCGCTTTTTTCGTTAGATACCGTGATGTCTGCTTCCACTGCTTCGCCATCCGCTTTAGTAACCCCAACGATTAAAGCCAGAATAGGTCGCTTCCCGAAGTGTCCGGGAGAAACCGTAAAAATATCGTGCGTTCCGCGGTTACTTCTACCGGCCGTAGAATAATAGCCCGTTTTAGCATCTGCAGAAAGGACATAGTAACGGTCGTCGTCGATGGTATTTACCGGATAGCCGATATTTTCAGGCTCATCCCAACCGTCTTTATCCAAATAGGTATAGAAGATATCGTAATCACCCATACTGTTCTTTCCTTTCGAGCTGTAGTACATCGTTCTCATGTCCGGGTGAATGAACGGTGCATCGTCATCCAGACGGGTATTGATTACCGGCCCGAGGTTTTGAACATCTCCCCAGGTGCCGTCGGCCTGCAATTTAGCCGAATACAAGTCTCTTCCTCCGAAACCGCCTTCCCGGTTCGAAGCAAAATAAAGTGTCTTTCCATCTGAAGTCAGGGTAGCACTCCCTTCCCAGGAATCATCTTTATTAACGTCGCCCAATAATTTTTCAGGTTTACTCCATACCTCACCATTCAACTTACTCATATAGATGTCGCCATGATTTTTCTTATCCTGCTCATAAATAAACAAGGTCTGCCCATCAACAGAAAGTGCGATACTGGCATCATGGCCTTCGGTATTGATATTTTCACCGATACTTTCCGGCTCCAGCCAGCTATCACCTAACTTATAGGAAACCATTACATCTTCATAATAATGTCCGTTCAGGTCTTTTTTACCGGACTGATCCATCAACCCTCCTTTACTTCGGTTTCCACGATACGTATAAACCAGCATGGACTCATCCGGTGTAATAACCGGCACATACTCCGAGTAATCCGTATTAATCGGAGAACCGATGTTTTTGATCTGCACCTCAACGGTGTCTTTCATGTATTCTTTAGCATTCTGGCAATAGATGATATTCTGACGCGCCATTCCTTTTTGTTCTTCCGGAACGTCATCTTTACTCATATATTCTTCGTAGGCAGCAACGGCTTCATCAAACATCGAATTAACCGCATAAGCCCGGCCGAGGTAAAAATTCACTTCATTGAATTCCGGGTTAATGGTTTTCACTTCTTTCAATTTAAGCAGTGCATCTTCCTTTCTATTCTTAAAGTAGGTATAACAAATACCCACCATTAATTTGTAATAAGGGTCTTCGGGTTTGTTTTTTTGAAGTTGCTCGAATAATTCCAGCGCTTTGGGAATATTCTTCCCATCCTCATCTTCGTAATAGAATTCCGCCTTTTCAAGGATTTGCTTTTCGTCTTTCCCAGAAAGCTTCTCCTGGGAAAATACAGAACCAACAACTGTTATTATTAACAATGCAAGAACTGAATATTTTTTAATAATCATTTTATAATCAGGTTTGTAGCTGTTGATGTGGCTAAAATATATCAAATTACCCCTCAATCTTATTAACATTTTTTACAGTTATTAACGTAGTTATTAACATCCAATTAATTTTTCTGGATTTATATTTGCCGAATTATTATCTAATGCTTCCACATTTGGAATACAATTTAATCGAACTGGACAACGGAATCCGGATCATTCATAAGCCGGCCTCAAGTCAGGTGGCACACTGCGGTTTTATTATTAACACCGGCTCCCGCGATGAACATACGGAGGAGAACGGTATCACTCATTTTATCGAGCATGCCATCTTTAAAGGGACCAGCAAACGGAAGGCTTATCACATCCTGAACCGGATCGATAATGTGGGGGGCGAGATCAATGCATTTACTACCAAGGAGAACACATCCATCTACGCCTCCTTCACGAAAAATTACTTTGAACGGGCGCTGGAGCTCCTAACCGACATCTTATTCTATTCTGTATATCCTGATAATGAGATCCGAAAAGAAAAAGATGTGATCATTGATGAGATCTATTCCTATATTGACAGTCCGTACGAACAGATTTATGACGATTTTGAAGAGCAGGTGTTTAAAAACCATCCGCTGGGCATGAACATCCTCGGAACTATCGATACGGTGAAAAAGATCGACCGGAAGAAGATCCTGGAATTTATCCGCAACAACTACCATACCGACGAGATCGTATTCAGCATTGTGGGCGACATTCCGCTCAAGACCATTCAGCGACTGGCCGACAAATACCTGAAAACCATTCCGGCCAAGAAAACCAAGAGTAAACGCATTCAATTCAAATCGTACAAAGCGTCCGACATCGTGCTTAGTAAAGATGTGGCTCAAACGCATTGCATCCTCGGCAACATCGCTTACGGTGCGCATGAAAAAAACAAGAAGGCTTTCATTCTGCTGAACAACATTCTCGGTGGACCGGCCATGAACAGTCGGCTGAATATGGGGATCCGGGAGAAATACGGCTTCACCTACAACATTGAATCGTCGTATTCGGTATACTCCGATACCGGCTTATTTTACGTGTATTTGGGCACCGACCAAAAATTTATTGACAAAAGCATCAAACTGGTGAAACGGGAACTGAAATTGCTTCGCGATAAAAAGATATCCGCTTCCCAACTTGAAAAAGCGAAACGCCAGTTGATCGGCCAGATCACTTTATCGGAAGAAAACAATTGCAACGTGATGTTGGGCATGGGTAAAGGGATTCTGATTTATAAACACATCGACGACCTGAACGCTACATTTAAAAAGATCGACGCCATAACGGCCGAGCAACTGCAGGATGTGGCCAATGAGGTTTTCGATGAGAACGAATTAAGCAGCTTAATATTCACTCCAAACTCATAGTTTCATTCCATGGATTTTTTACCTGAAGCAATCGAAGCCTACGTGGCTCAGCATACCGAAAAAGAACCGGCCTTATTAGCCGAACTGAATCACGAAACCTGGGAAAAGGTATTGATTCCCCGCATGTTATCCGGACACATCCAGGGACGCATCCTCAGCATGTTCAGTCACATGATCAACCCGAAAAACATCCTGGAGATCGGAACTTATACCGGTTATTCGGCCCTGTGTTTTGCGGAAGGATTGCAAGCCGGCGGAAAGATCCACACGATCGACATCAACGAAGAGCTGGAACCCATGGTGAGCCGCTACATCGACAAAGCCGGATTAAAGGATACAATCATGAACCATGTGGGTGACGCCATGGAGATCATTCCGAAGCTGACGGAGACCTTCGATTTGGTGTTCATCGATGCGGATAAAACGAATTACTCAAACTATTTCGATCTGGTGATCGACAAGGTGAGACCGGGTGGCTACATCATTGCCGACAACGTACTCTGGAGCGGCAAAGTGGTGGATGAAGCCGAAAATAATGATCCAGATACGGCGGCACTGAAAGCCTATTGCACCAAGATCCATCAGGATGACCGGGTTCAGGATGTACTCTTCCCGGTACGGGACGGATTGATGGTAGCGAGGAAGAAGTGACATCGTGACTTATACTAAACCTGTTCGGGTTCGGGAGTCTGAAACCTGTTTTTGATTTTTTGTTCTCGATGCATCACACTTCCTTCGATAACCCTTCGACTCCGCTCAGGGTGACATTCTCTTCGAGGCTTTTGCTATCGCAAAACGCGCTCAGAATGACATTACTCAGGATGACAGTGTGACACTCAAACCGACAAAATCAAAAACTACGGGAACCGACTGTAGTTGTTTTATATTTTTCCTATCTTTAAAACACTTAAACACCATTTGAATGAAATCATCCTTAAGCGTTTTACGTTTAGTTGCTCTCCTGGAAGGATTATCTTTAATTGCCCTGGTTTTTGTTGCCATGCCCCTGAAGTATTACTGGGAAATGCCCAGTGCCGTCAAGATCGTTGGTATGGCACACGGCGTGTTGTTCATCCTGTATGTGATTAACCTCCTGCTGGTACACCTGAAACTGAAATGGGAAATGGGTAAAACCCTCGGCGCTTTTGCCGCCGCCTGGATTCCCTTCGGGACTTTTTATGCGGATAAGAAGTGGTTTAGGGTAAAATAATTGGTTACGAATAAACTTAAGCAACTTTAATATAGATTACCAACCTTACACAACATGACAACGGAACAATATTTTGAAAAAGCCAAATTTATCTGGAAGAATTACGTCCCAAAACAAGGGCAATCTGAATTTGTACAGGGTGAATTATTAAGAGCCGTTGAGAAACTCCGGGACGAAGCTCAAAGGAATGGGAATATCAATTGGGATCATGGACATTTAATTTTAGCCAATTACATTAAAGATACCTTAACTAACTCAGGATGTTTTGACCTCAGGAAAAATGAAGAAATAGAAAGCGACATAAACAGACTAATGGATTATGATCATCCTTATGTTGAAGATGATATTTATGATAGGCTTTGTGACAGAGTTGTTGACTTCTTTATACAAAACCCGGAACCTATTAAGAATCCATACAATGAAAATCTATTCCGGTAATTAATACGACGAACCAATAAACCATAACTGCTACCCTTCGACTCCGCTCAGGGTGACATTCCCTTCAGCTAAGCTCGGGGTGACATAATCTTCAAAACTTAATCCTCAACTGGGCCTTGATCTCGGATTTGGTGCTTCCCTGAATTTCTTCGAGCCCTGAGCTGATCACATCGATGTTATCGTAGAACGTGGCGCCATAGCGCACCCACAGGTCGATGCCCCGCTTAATTTTATACCGGCACATTAAATACGTTCGTGTACCCCGGTTGTAGTACGCCGGAATGGAGAACACATAGAGGATGTCGTTCTCATACGCATAAATGCGGCTGTTGTACGAATCGGTATCGAAGATGCCGTAACGGAAGGAGAACGAGAAAGGGCTGCTCAGCGGTTGATACACCACATCCTGATAAATCAGGAAACCGGTTTCGAACGGACTCTCTTCTTTGTCGTAGTTCACCAGTTCCGCCCTACCTTTGAGTCGCACCGACTCGGAAACTTTATAATTGTACTGGAACCGGTAGTTGATTTGTTT
This sequence comes from Flavobacteriales bacterium, assembly GCA_020435335.1. Lineage (GTDB taxonomy): Bacteria > Bacteroidota > Bacteroidia > Flavobacteriales_E > Vicingaceae. Next base: position 8,026 of record JAGQZT010000037.1, read on the forward strand.
CTCGTGCACGAGGTAATCCAGTCCTTCGCTCAGGTCGGTACTCGTGTTTTCCAGCTTATCGCGTTCCCGGACCCGCACATACATTTCCAGTTTTTTGGATGGTGTATAGGTTAGCTGAGCCAGGTACTGATACCCCCGGCTCGGTGCATCGATCTGGTATTTTAACCAGGGAAACACGAATTGATCATAGTAGGCCGATACGGTGAATTTTTTCACCGGCTTAGCCACCACTCCCAACAAGGTTCCTTTTTCATTTTCGTTGGTAGAGGCTTCACCGATCCCAGCACTGGAGATCGGATGAAAATCGCGGTCATAATCGCGGTACAGCGCCACCATAGACACGCGGGGATCGAGGGTAATCAAAGCACCGGATACGAATCCGGAGCCGGCATCCACACTTTGAGCATATTCGCCGAAGAAGTTAAAATTCCGGTAGATCCAGTTGTAATCCAGTCCGACATTCGTTTGCTGCTGATCGGCATTCCGGAACTGGCTGTAGGTTTGAAGGTTCGGCGTAAACTGCGCATCGATTTGACTGTGAATACCGGTCAGGCCGACATTCAGTCGCCGGGTTTTGTACGCGACATGTCCACCGAACTGCTGCTGGGTCACCGCATCCTTATCTTCCAGTTCGTTCTCTGTCCGGTGCAGACCGGTTTGCTGAATGGACGTAATCGCCAACGCATCGTAATCCTGAGATGAAGAGTCTGCCACGCTGATGTTTCCATCGATGTTATTGTATGAATAGAACGAGGTGATTTCCACGTTTCCAAACCCGAGGGTTAATCCACCTCCGCGCAGAAATCGGCTTTCATCTACGGAAGTATAAGGTTTCAATCCAACCGCACTGCGTTTCACATTCATGATGTCGGCCGATTTTCCGAAGGCAGCACCCGACCAATACGTTAAGCCCTGCCCGAACTGCGCCTGAAAATCACCCAATGCGAGTTGTTTGATCTTCCCCTGATTGCGCAGGAAGATGTGAGCGGAATAGAAGTCGAAACCGTTGGACTGACCCCCGGAAAAGAATTCCTCGCCCGGATCTTTCTCTGCGGTAAAACCGATACTCAGGTGGTTGCCGTATTTGAATCGATAGCGTGTGTAGAGCTTTGCCGCATCACCTTTGTAACGCGAATTGGGGCTGGCAGCCAGGGCGGAATCAGTTGCCGGACTATATCCGACCTGTTCTTCGAGTACCTGTTGATAGCGAAGGTAGAGTTCATTTTCACCGTTCTTGAGTAATTCTTTCAGGGTGAGTTGCGCGTTATCGACGTCAGTCGTAAGCTTCACAAAAGGAAGCAGCATGCGGATCATTTCCAGGTCGAACCCATCGATGGTTTGGAGTTCCTCGAGGGTCATGAGTTTGCCATTTCTTTCGATGTGCGTAAGCAGGTTATTGATCTGGATGCTGGTTAAGAGCCCCAGTTGTTCCAGATCATTCAGGTCGGCCCGATTGAGGTTAAGCGGATGATCGTAATAAAAGGATAACTGATCGAACAGTGTGGTATAATCCGCATCCGACTCTTCAGCATCGTCAATCAGGTATTCGACCCGTTTTTCGATGATGGCATTCTTTTCATCTTCCTTGACCTGTGCCAGAAGACTTAAAGGAAGGAGTGCAAACAGCAGGAGCAGGTATTTTAACCCTTCGACTCCGCTCAGGGTGACATTCCCTTCGAGGCTTTTGCTCTCGCAAAACGTGCTCAGGGTGACATTCCCTTCGGGATTTTTATTTTCGAAATCCTTCGACAAGCTCCGGATGGCGCGACCAAGGATGACAATCCGTTTATTTAGATTATCGAGCATCACTTGTGGTCCGGGATTACATCATGTTTCACAGATTTCTTCTTCTGGTAAACCAGTGAAATAGCCGGTGTCATTCCCAGGGTTTGGTGGAAGGATGAAGACACATCCATTTTGAAGCTCTTCATTTGCAAGCCGAAGCCGAAGGCACTCAGGCTCGGATTGGTGGAAATCCCACCGCGCAGGTAGAAAATCTCCGTTACGTGATACTCCAGTCCGGCTTTGAGCATGGCATCGTAATTCATGTCTTTTTCGGTTTCCACACCAAGCATGACCTTATCGGAGAATTTGTAGGCGACACCCAGCTTCATGATGGTCGGCACTTTTTCATGATCGTATGCGGCGAGCTGGCTGCGGGTCGGGTTGTAAACATGAACCCCGGCCGATAGCTCCTCATTGAGTTTCGCGATCAGCCCGATGGCTCCGGTGAGCGTGTTTTTACTGCCGTATTCCTGTGTGAGTTTGGTGTTCAGGTAATTCAGCTGTACACCTACCGAGATGTTTTCACCGAGGCGTTGTCCGTATGACAGACCTGCTTTCGATTCGCTGTATAGCTGATAGCCGAAGGAAGCCACACTTACCCCAAAGGCTCCGTGTTTTACAGGTAAGGCAAAGGCTCCGGCCCGGTAACTGGTTTCCTGGAGCAGAAAGCGATTTTCGTAATAAATACCACCTGAAATGTCTTTTAAAAACCCAAGTCCGGCTTGGTTGTTATTGGCCGACCACACATCGTTTTGGGTCACATTGAATCCACCCATTCCGGTAGCATTGGCACCAACCACATCGTTTCCGATTTGGGCAGATAAATGTAAACTGAAAAGAATCGAAGCCAACATGAACACACCCCTGATTTTGTAATCACGCACCAGGCGTGAACAAAATCTTCCCCTCTCGAGAAGGGATGAATATGGAAGTTTATTTTTCATCTTTAATCTGGTTCCAGGTAGAGTACATCGCTTCCTGTCTGGGACGATCGGGTTCTGCTTCCCGTAAGGGTTCACAAACGCGAAGGGTTTCATAACACTCTTTAGGCAAAGCCTGATAAAGTTGAGTGCCTTTGGTTTTCCAGTCGATCATTTCATCACTGACCTGCTTGATGATCTGAGCAGGATTTCCGACCAGTAAACTACGGCTTGGAATTTCCATTTTAGCCTGAACAAAGCTCAGTGCCCCGACAATACATTCATCGCCCATAATCACCTCATCCATGATCACACTATTCATTCCAATGAGGCAGTTCCGTCCTATCGTTCCGCCGTGGATGATGGCTCCATGACCGATGTGTGCCGACTCCTTGAGCAGCGTTGTTGTTCCGGGAAACATGTGAATGGTGCAATTCTCCTGCACGTTGCATCCGTCTTCGATGATGATCTCACCCCAGTCGCCCCGAATGGCTGCTCCGGGACCGACATAAACATCTTTCCCGATGATCACGTTTCCGGTTACCGCTGCCTGTGGATGAATAAAGGCTGTTTCGTGAATGATGGGTTTAAACCCGTTAAATTCGTATATCGCCATCTGAATTTGATTTCCTGTAAATATAGGGAATGCCTGTTACCAAAACAAACCCATTTAAGTTATGCTTTCAATCATGAAGAAATATATCCCAACGGTCGGCCGGCTGTTCCTCAATCCTCCAGTTAAACCCTTTCAAAACTACATCTTTGGGATTAACCTGATGCAAAGGCATCAGTTCCCCTTCGGGTGATTTCATGAACGTAATGGTTTCAATATCACTCTCTTTTAGCCGAACCAGCATGTTGCTGCCGCTCAGCTTATTCACGCCTATGTATTTCCCGTCGTCGTCTAGCGGATAATACACCGTTTCGGAATTTTGCATCACGTCGATCTTCTTCAATTCGTTGTCGTTGAAGTATCCGATCATGTTCTTTCCTTTGATCTGATTGAATTTCTCCGCCAGGGAATCGACCTGTGAGATGATAAACGCCTGATCATTCATGTACATCCGATCTACTTCCTGATTAGCCATTTGCAGGTAGATGAACTTAGCCGTGATCTGATTTTCTTCCGACCAGATGACCGGTTCGTGGTAGAAATTCACGGTAGAATCGGAAAAATTGTAAATGATGGAATCGGCCTTGCCCTGCATATCTTTCTTAAAAAACTTAGCGTGATTGTAAGCATACAAAGTCCGAACGGTATCGTGCCATATCGTATCGATGTATACAACTTGACCACCAACCGAATCTACCCCTCCCCGTTGCACTACCCGTGAAGAAATCTTAAACGTATCCGCATGCATAAAGAGCGTATCATCGTCAAAAAGTTGCATCATCAGGGCTTCCTGGGTGATCATGGCGCTATCGTTCTTCTCGTAGAGGTGAGCCACATCGCCCTGAATGATTACATCTTCGAGGGTGTCGGTGATCACGCCGTTGCAGATGATCTCTCCAAAACCGAGGTTGCGGTCGTAGTACAAGGTATCGCCTTCAATGATGCGATCGTCACTGTACAGGTAAGCATTCTTGTAGAATTTGGATTTATCGGTTACGGTGTTGTACCAACCGTCTTCGGTGTAAATGAAATTCGCATCGCTTTTGATGGTGGTCGGACCTAAAAAGTGAACCACTTCCGATGCCGAATGGTAGTTGAGGGTATCCGCTTCGATCTTGTACTCGGGATTAATGAGTACCACATTTTCCTTAAAGTAGAACGATTCGGAATCGGCATGGTAGTATCCCTGTTCGCTGGTGAGGGTATTGTTTTCTTTTTGGTTGACCATCCGGCCTCCACCGTAGTAATAGGCTACATTATCGGTCCGGTTGTAGTCGAGGAATCGGGTGGTGAGGGTTACATCGTTGTTGATGAGCCTGATGTTACCGCGCAGTACGGCAATTTTGGTGTTGCCGTTGTATTTCAGGGAATCGCCATAGAGGTGCAACGAATCACCCTGATTGATACGCACATGGCCGTAGGCATCCATGGTGTTGTTGGCGGAATAGATGTAGGCACTATCGCAGAACATGAGGGCATCGTCGTGTTTCAATTGCACATCGCCGATGAGCCGCTTTACGTTCTCCCCGTCGCGTTCTTCGTATTCGAGGGTGTTCGCATTCAGGATTTCGATCTTGGTGGCTTTTTGGGCAATCAGAGATGCGGACATCAGGAGGAAAAAGGCCATAGCAAAAGACCCCGTAACAGGTACGGGGACTTTAAACATTTTATGGATGATGATCTGAATCATGCATTAAACCAGCACGCTGTCTCGCAACAGGGTTTGTTTTCTGTCGGGCCCAACCGAAACAATGGTAATAGGAACGTGCAATTCCCGTTCCAAGTATTCGACGTAGGCATTTAATTCTGCCGGAATGTCTTCGATCGACGCTAATTTGGTCAGATCGGTCTTCCAGCCTTTCACTTCTTTATAGACCGGTTTAACTTCGGTGGATACGATATCATAAGGCATGTAATCGATACGTTCACCATCCACATCGTAGTGGGTACACACTTTAATGGTATCGAAGTTATCAAGCACATCGGCCTTCATCATGCAGAGTTGGGTTACCCCGTTGATCATGATGGCATATTTGAGGGCAGGCAGGTCGATCCAGCCGCATCGCCGTGGCCGGCCGGTGGTGGCACCGAATTCATGTCCGGCTCTGCGTAGTTCCTCACCCACTTCATTTTCCAGTTCGGTCGGGAAAGGTCCGCTACCCACACGGGTACAATAGGCTTTAAAAATCCCGATCACATCACCAACCTTATTCGGAGCGACGCCCAATCCGGTACAGGTTCCGGCAGCCGTGGTGTTGGAGGAAGTCACGAAAGGATAGGATCCGAAATCCACATCCAGCAAGGTTCCCTGAGCACCTTCGGCCAGGACAGCTTTTCCGCTGTTGATGGCCTGATTGATGTAATGCTCGCTATCGATCACGGTAAGTCCCTTGATCATTTCCACGCCGGCATAAAAAGCAGGCTCCAATTCGGTCAGATCGTATTCGAATTCGTGGAATTTCAGGATTTGTTTATGTTTTTCAACGAGTTTTTGGTAACGTTCTTCGAAGTCGGGCAAGAAGAGATCACCAACGCGGATCCCGTTTCTTCCGGTCTTATCCATGTAGGTTGGTCCGATCCCTTTCAGGGTAGAACCGATTTTTTCTTTTCCTTTGGCTTTTTCGGAAGCGGCATCAATCAACCGGTGAGTCGGCAGGATGATGTGTGCTTTTTTGGAGATGGCCAGCTTATCGTTCACCTTTACTCCCATGTTGATGAGGGCATCGATCTCTTTTTTCAGGATCACCGGGTCGATCACCACACCGTTTCCAACCACATTCTTCACCCCGTCGTGAAAGATTCCGGAAGGAATGGTATGCAAAACGTGTTTGATCCCGTCGAACTCCAGCGTATGTCCGGCATTCGGTCCACCCTGAAAACGGCCGATCACGTCGTATTTCGGCGTCAGCACGTCAACAATTTTTCCTTTACCCTCGTCTCCCCACTGGAGCCCCAATAATACATCTACTTTCATCTGTTATACCAATATTTTTTTGGCGTCCTCAACGGAATTTTCAATGTTGAAGATGCTATTTAATTTAGTGATTACCAATAATTTATTTATTTTCTCAGGAATGTTTGTGATGACTACTTCTCCGCCTCTGCTTCTGGTTTTGGTGAAGATGTTGATCAGGATACTCAGTCCGGTACTGTTCATGTACAGCATGTCGGACAAATCGATGATGATCTTGTTCACGCCTTCATTGTAGAAAAAATCGAGTTCAGCAAGCATCCCTTCGATCTGCTGTTTGTTCATCAGGTTACCTTTCAGGCACAGGTGAACATACCCTTTTTCTTTGGATATGGTGTAGGAGAAACTCATGCTTTGGATTTTTCTTTTTTAACCCCGTAAAAATTAAGGGAATGGTGCATGATGTCGATATCGAACATTTCTTCGAGTGTTTTTTTGATGTTCTGGATTCTGGGATCACAGAATTCGATCACTTCGCCGTTACTCAGAATGATGTGATCGTGTTGTTTCGACCCGAATGAACGTTCGTATTGTGCCATGTTGTTGCCGAACTGATGTTTACGTACCAGATTGGCTTCCATGAGCAGGTCAATGGTATTGTACAGGGTGGCACGGCTTACGCGGTATTTCTTGTTTTTCATGGAGACATACAGCTCTTCAATGAAAAAATGCTCATCGTTCGAATAAATTTCCTGGAGTATAGCGTAGCGTTCGGGAGTTTTACGATGCCCTTTTTCTTCCAAATAATCAGTAAAAATCTTCTTTACTTTTTGCTGAAGTTCTTCTCCTGTAGTCATTTCAGGTTGTTAAAAGGTAAAATTAAAAATTAATCGCTTACATGAAGCAAATGTTAATGCTTTGTTAATAACTAGTAATCCGGAGAAAACAGCCGCCGTTATTCGTCTACACGCTCTACTTTGGTAACGCCGTCTACATTTTTCAATTTGTCGATCAGGTCGTTCAGGTGGTCGGTATCGTGCACGTACAATTTGACTTTCCCTTCGAAAATTCCGTCGTCGGATTCGAAGCTGATGGAGCGCATGTTTACGTTCAGCTCATTGGAAATGATTTGGGTGATGTTATTCACGATGCCCATATCATCGATTCCGTGAATCTTAATTCCGGCCAGGAAGGCGATATTCTGATCGTCGATCCACCGGGCTTTAATGATGCGGTAGGCATAGTTACTCATAAGCTGAGTAGCATTGGAGCAATTGGTTTTATGGATCTTAATGCCGTCGTTGATGGTTACGAAACCGAACACCTCATCTCCCGGAATGGGGTTGCAGCATTTAGACAGGGTGTAATCCAGTTTTTCCATGTTATCGCCGATCAGCAAAGCATGGTTCGGGTCATTCGCTTCTTTAGCCGCTGTTTTCCGGGGAACGATGTAACTGGTAACCCGTTTCCTGATGGTTTGCTTTGGCCGGAGGATTCCCTTTCTGACCTCAAAGCCTTTCAGGTGTGATAAATTAATTTCCCCTTTGGCGACCTTGAAGTACAGGTCAAGCAAGGAACGAACCTTGTAGTATTTCTGAAGTTCTCTCAGGCTGATGTTTTCGTAGGCGATCTTCAACCGCTTGAATTCTTTTTCCAGAATGGTCTTCCCTTCGTTAGCGATTTCACGTTTCTCGTTGTTCAGCAGGTTTTTGATCTTGGATTTCGCACGGTGAGTAATCACATAGTTCATCCAATCCTCTTTCGGGCGCTGTTTCTGGGAAGTGAGGATCTCTACCTGATCGCCACTTTTCAACTTATAGCTGAGCGGAACCAGCTTGCTGTTGACTTTTGCACCGAGGCATTTTTCACCGATCTGCGTATGCACCGCAAACGCAAAATCGAGTGCACTCGATCCGTTGGGCAGGCTTTTCATATCACCTTCAGGCGTAAACACGAAGATTTCTTCGGCATACAAATTCAGTTTAAAATCATCCAGAAAATCAACGGCATTGTCTTCATGATTTTCGAGCAATTCACGGATCTGGTTAATCCAGATATCGAACTGGCTTTTTTCTCCTCCTTCCTTGTATTTCCAGTGAGCAGCGAATCCTTTTTCGGCAATTTCATCCATTCTTCGGGTTCGAATCTGAACTTCCACCCATTTTCCGGTCGGACTCATGACGGTGGTATGCAGCGACTCATAGCCATTGGCTTTCGGAACCGACACCCAATCCCGTAGCCGGTCGATGTTGGGTGAATAGAAATCCGTTACAACGGAATACACCTGCCAGCAGAGAGCCTTTTCATCCTGATCATCCGCTTCGATGATGATGCGGATGGCAAACAAATCGTAGACCTCTTCAAACGGCACCTCTTTTTTGATCATTTTGTTCCAGATGGAAAAAATGGATTTCGGGCGGCCTTTGATCTCAAACTTGATCCCTTTCTCTTCGAGTGCTTTTTTAATGGGGGAAGAAAACTTCCGGATGAATCGTTTCCGGACTTCTTCATTCTTTTTGAGCTTACTCCTGATCTCCTCGAAGGTTTCCGGCTCCTTGCATTTCAGGGAAAGGTCTTCCAACTCCGATTTGATGGCATGCAATCCCAAGCGGTGTGCCAAAGGAGCGTACAGATACAATGTTTCAGAGGCTATCTTGAGTTGCTTATCGCGACGCATGGAATCAATGGTCCGCATATTATGCAGACGATCGGCCAGTTTAATCAGAATAACCCGAACATCGTCCGACAGGGTGAGTAAGATCTTCCTGAAATTCTCGGCCTGAAGTGAAACGGAGTAATCTACCACCCCCGAAATTTTTGTGAGCCCGTCAATGATCTGGGCTTCTTTTTTACCGAACATCTTTTCGATGTCGCTAATACTCAGATCGGTATCCTCAACCGTATCATGCAGTAAGGCGCAAACGATGGAAGTAGCTCCCAGGCCGATCTCTTCGGCACAAATCCGGGCGACGGCCAAGGGGTGAAAAATATAGGGCTCACCCGATTTTCGGCGGTCGTTTTTATGCGCGTCCATGGCCACGTCGAAGGCCTTCCTGATCCGGCGTTTGGTTTCAGGGTCTTTTTTAGCATGAACAGCCGATCTGAGCAGTCCGCGGTAGGCTGCCAGAATCTCTTTCTTTTCTTGTTCCAGGTCAATTTCGGCCATCAGATCAATGCTTTATTACAGCTTATACGTTTTCGGGTTACACTTTTTCGATGATGGTAGCATATCCCTGCCCCACACCGATGCACATGGTAACGAGGGCGTATTTTTTGTTTTGCTTGTGCAATTCGATCGCGGCGGTTTGCAGGATGCGGGAACCGGTCATTCCCAGCGGATGGCCGATCGCGATGGCGCCACCATTCGGATTGATGCGCGGATCATTGTCGGCCAGTCCCATTTTACGGGTACAGGCCAGAACCTGGGCAGCAAAAGCTTCATTTAACTCCAGGATATCCATATCATCTATCGTAAGTCCGGCACGTTTGAGCGCTTTTTCAGACGCATAAACGGGTCCGATCCCCATGATGCGCGGTTCAACACCGGCGATAGCGCTGGAGACGATGCGAGCTTTAGGTGTCAAATTGTATTTCGAAGCCGCTTCACCTGATGCGATGAGCATAGCAGCAGCGCCGTCGTTCAGTCCGGAAGCATTACCGGCAGTAACCGTACCGCCTTCTGCACGGAAAGCCGGACGAAGTTTCGAAAGAATTTCCATGGAGGTGGTGGACTTGATGAATTCATCCTGATTGAAGATGATCGGATCTTTTTTACGTTGCGGGATTTCCACAGCCACGATCTCTTCGGCCAATCGGCCATTTTGCTGTGCTTGGGTAGCTTTCATCTGACTCCAGTAAGCAAACTGATCCTGATCCTCCCGGCTGATGCCGTACAGGTCTACCAGGTTTTCAGCCGTTTGTCCCATGCCGTCGGTACCGTACATTTCCTGCATCCTGGGATTGATGAATCGCCATCCGAAGCTGGAGTCGTACATTTTAGCATCCGTACCGAACGGCTTCGCCGATTTGGAAATGACATAAGGCCCGCGCGACATGTTTTCAACACCACCGGTCACGTAGAGTTCTCCATCGCCGAGCATAATCGCCCTGGAGGCATTAATGGCAGAAGCCATACCCGAAGAACACAGACGGTTCACGGTTTCACCGCCAACCTGCCAGGGTAAGCCGGCCAGCAGACCGGCCATTCTGGCCACGTTCCTGTTATCTTCACCGGCCTGGTTCGCACAACCGAAGATCACATCTTCAATTTCTTCCTGAACCACACCGGGATTACGTTTCATCAATTCTCTGATTACGAGTGCTGCGAGGTCGTCGGTACGAACAGCTGCTAAAGTACCGCCGAAATTTCCGACCGGCGTTCTGATTGCATCAATGATATAGGCTTCTTTCATGAATTTTGTATGTTGAATAAGATCGTGTAAAGGTAAAAAAAACAAGGAAAGTTGCAGCTTTTATACTTCCCATTCTTTTGAGGTTCGATACACCGAGCCCTTAAAAACCCCTACCAGCTCACCATGCTGATTGGTAACCGGTATGGAGTAAATGCCGATCCGGTTGGTGAGACTTACTTCTGTCGCTGTGGCAGTGAGCACATCGCCGACCTGAACGGCAACCGGATAAGATATGGAACATTCGAGCGCTACGCTCAACCGGCCATGAGCATTGGAAGCAAAAGCCAGCGCACTATCAGCCAGGGAAAAGGTGATTCCTCCATGAATAATCCCGAAACCATTACACATTTCCTCCCGAACAGTCATTTGAAGCTGACAAGTTCCTTTTTCGGCCCTGACAATTTCAATTCCCAACCATTGGCTAAATGCATCGGTTTCCATCATTTTTGCAACTATCTCGTGTATCATATTCTATCATGTTATTCAGATTTCTCCAAATTTAATGAATCCCGTGAACTGCATTTTCCTTTTTTGAGCATTTTGATACCGCACATTAAATTATCATCCTATTATTTTAATGTTTTCATATTATTAGCTACATTTGAGTTTCTTATAACTAACTAAACATTTAATAACTAAACCTTCAATTATGAAAAAGTCATTTTTACTTGTTTCTGCATTGTCCGTGCTTGGTTTTGCTAACGCACAAAACAATGCCGCCCATATCGGGGTAAAGAACATGGCGAAGATCGATGCGAATCAGGCAGCCGTTCCAGGCAAGCCGGTTTCGATTCCTACGACTAAAGCTGCTTCTACAATCGATATCGGTACATCTTACAACGTGTTCACCATTTTGGGTGACCGTCAAAATCAGGTGGTTTATAACCCTGACATTAACACAGTAGCTTTCGTTCACCGTCAAAACAGCGGCGGACCCGGAGGTTCAGGTATCATTTCTATCGATTATTCTACTGATGGTGGTGCTAACTGGACTGTAAACCCTTACCAAACTACTCCAACAGGAAGTGGGGCAGCTTGGAACGGGAACAGATACCCAAACATCGCATTATATGCTCCAACCACTACTGCTTCCGATGCTTATGCTATCGAAGTAGGTCCTGCTCTTGAAACAGGAATTACCAGTGGTGCTAACGGATGGGCTAAAACGTTCCGTGCTTCTCACAAATTAGACGGATCTAATTTAGATGAGACTTATGACTACAACACTACGGCTGTTAACAACGATTACAACGACTGGGGTGCTTCCGGATTGTACGTAAACGCTAACGGTGTTGTATGGTATGCTACAACTAACGTAAACAACGAAACTGTAGGTACTAACGACGTTGCCGATTACTATTCTGAGTACAACATCATCAGAGGTGATTATAACTCTACCAACAACAATTTCGACTGGACAGTTGTTCAAACAATCACTCCGGGATGGACGACTACCGACAATGGTGGTACTCAATTCAACTGTGCTACATTAATGAACATGGCCTGGTCTCCTGACGGAAATACCGGTTATTTGGTTATGATGGGCGCATGGGGCGGAACCAACACCATGATGAGACCTTACGTAATGAAAACTACTGATGCCGGTGCTAACTGGGCTCAGTATCCTGATTACGATTTCTCCGCCGATTCTCAATTACAATGTGCAATCAGACCTACATTAGCTGCTCAGGAAGTACGTCCGTTCTTCGGAGGTTCTTTCGACTGTGTAGTTGATAACAACGGTGATTTGAAAATCTTTACTGAGATTGCTTCAGGTTATTCTTCTCACCCGGATTCATTGTTGTTCACATTCTCCGCTCACCAATTCGGCCACCTGTGGGAAGTTTCTACCAACTCTTCTAACGGATGGGATCTTAAATTCATCGACTCTATTTATGTAGATGACCATGAGTGGGATGCTACCAATGCATTGAGCCACTTCTTAAGACCTCAGGCATCAAGAAGCGCTGATGGTACTAAAGTATTCTACACCTGGTTACACTCCGATCCACTTTTGAATATTGAAAGAGAGTTCCCTGTAGTTAATGCTGTAGGACACGACATCGCTTCTGATTTATGGACTCCGATCACCAACTTGAGTGCAGGTACTTCTGCTGATTATGTATCGGCTTACGCGACTATGGCTGTTGACGTGATCTCAGGTGGTACAGAGAAAAACTTCGAGTTGCCTATCGTTTACGGTACTGCCGTTGGAGGTGGTGCTTTAACCGATGGTTTATCTGCCGCTCAATGGTCATACCTGAGAGGGGTTGGATTTGATTCAGGTGACTTTACAAAAGCTACTCTTGACGCTTGTAACCTGACTATTGGTATTGCAGAAGAAGAAATCAACACCAGTGACCTTTCAGTTTATCCTAACCCGACTACCGGTTCTATCCTGATCCATGTTGCCGGTGTTGAAGGATTCAACTATACTGTAGTTGATTTGGTTGGAAACGTAATCGCTACCAATGTAGTGAACGGTGACAACACCATGGTTGATCTTTCTGCTAACGCTAAAGGTGTTTACTTTGTGAACATCAACACAGCTAAAGGTTCTATCGCCAGAAAAGTGATCTTAACAAAATAATCCGTTAAGACTCAACATACAAAAAGCCCCGTTCCGGTATCGGAACGGGGCTTTTTTATTGACTGATATTTTTATTAGCTTATCTTAATTGAGCTCCCAGCTCTTTTTCCAGTGCCGTAATGATCTTCTGCATCACCTGATCGATTTGTTTGTCGGTCAGCGTTTTCTGGCTATCCTGAAAACTAAAGCTTACGCCATAGGATTTCTTCCCTGCAGGAAGGTTCTTACCCTGGTAGACGTCGAACAAATTCACATTTTTCAACAGCGCACGCTCCTGTTTGGATGCCAGGTCTTTCACAGACTGATAGGTTACATCGGCATCCAGCAACAAGGCCAGATCCCGTCGTACGGTCGGGAATTTCGGAATCTCTTTATAAACCGTTTTATGCTGTGCCACCAAGCGCAGCAGGTGATCCACATTCCATTCGGCGTAGAACACCTCTTTATCGATGTCGAATTGTTGTTGTAATTCCGGGCTCACTTTCCCGTAATTCACCACATGCAGGTTGTTTACCGCCATGCTCAATCCGTATTGCACCTGAGCATCTTCCCATTCGTTTGCAGCAACATTGAATTTGTTGAACCCGAACTTCTCCATAATGGCTTCCACCACGCCTTTCAGGTAGTAGTAATCGACTGCCGCACTTCCGGCATTCCAGTTTTCAGGCTGCAAACTACCGGTTGCAAACATGCTCAATGTGTTTTGCTCACTGAATCGATCCTCTTTCACCAGGTAGGTACTTCCGAATTCGAATAATTTCAGGTTATCCGATTTTCTATTCTGATTGTAAACGATGGTTTCCAGTCCGTTAAACAACATGCTCTGACGCATCACGGCCAGATCATTGCTCAAGGGGTTCTGAATCTTAACCAGGTTATCGTTGTTATTATAATAACTCGCTTTCGTGAGGGAATTCGACAACATTTCGTTGTAACCGTTCGCTACAAGCAGATCGGCAATCAGGTTGACCACCTTTTCCTTGTCCGGTTTCTGACGGTAGGAAAGTGATGATGTTAACCTCGAAGGCAATTCCACCTGGTTATAACCATAAACCCGCAGAATTTCTTCAATCACATCCACTTCCCGCTGCACATCCACTTTAAACGGAGGCACTGCCAATTGTAATCCGGCATCCGATTCTTTAACGATGGTAATTCCCAGTGCCTGCAAAATCTGTTTGATCAATCCCCGATCCAGCTGTTTTCCGATTAACCGGTCGCAGTTGGCATAGGTCAGTTCAACCTGAAAATCCGTGATCGGATTCGGGTAAACATCCACGATCTCGGAAGAAATCTCTCCTCCTGCCACTTCCCGGATCAGCAGAGCTGCACGTTTCAGGGCATAAATGGTGTTATTCGGATCGGCACCCCGTTCGAAACGGAACGACGCATCGGTATTGAGCCCATGTCTTTTCGCTGATTTACGGATGGAAACCGGGTTAAAATAAGCACTTTCCAGAAAGATACTGGTCGTTGAATCGCTTACGCCGGAATCTTGTCCACCGAACACACCGGCGATACACATTTCCTTCTCGGCGTCACAGATCATGAGATCCTGCCCATCCAGTTCGCGTTCCACCTCATCGAGGGTTGTGAATTTGGTTCCGTTTTTTGCCGTACGGACCACCACTTTATTTCCTTTGATTTTGGCTGCATCGAAAGCGTGCAGCGGGTGGCCGGTTTCGTGCAGAACATAATTGGTAACATCCACCACGTTGTTGATCGGGTTCAGGCCGATGCTTTTTAATCGGTTTTTCAGCCAATCGGGAGATTCTCCCACCCGGATGTTGCTGATGGTTACCGCCGAATAGCGTGGGCAAAGGGCCGGATCCTCCACCTCAACGGAGATGGATAAACCGGTATTATCAACTTTAAAATCGCTTACGGATGGCTGACAGATCGATGTCGGATTATCCATACTTAGTACGGCTGCCAGGTCGCGGGCCACACCGATGTGTCCGGTTGCATCGGCTCTGTTCGGGGTGAGGCCGATCTCGAACACGGCATCGTTCTCTATTTTAAAATAATCTTTGGCCGGAGTTCCTACCTGAGCGTCGGCATCGAGGATCATGATCCCGTCGTGGGAAGTTCCCAGACCGATTTCATCTTCGGCGCAGATCATGCCTTCGGAGAGGGCGCCTCTGATCTTGGATTTCTTGATCTTGAAGCTATCGTCGCCGCTGTACAGCGTAGTACCGACGGTAGCGACCACTACTTTTTGGCCAACATCCACATTCGGAGCACCACAAACAATGTGCAGGGGTTCTCCGTTGCCTACATTGACGGTCGTGAGGTTGAGGCGATCGGCATCGGGGTGTTTCTCTTTGGTGAGCACTTCACCGATCACCAGGCCTTCCAGTCCGCCTTTCACACTTTGGATCTCTTCCACCCCTTCCACTTCGAGTCCACAATCCGTGAGGAGTTGTGCTGCTTTTTCGGGTTTCAGATCAACATGGATATAGTCTTTGAGCCAACTGTAGGAAATCTTCATTTTTGCAACATTTAAGCAGCAAAAATAATTTTTTTTATCGGGATGCACCCTTCACTTTGGGTTCTTTCTTGGTCTTTTTCTTTCGCTTTTCCGGGTCTTCGTGGAAAAAATAGCGGAAATCGATGGTAATGTAATTTCCGGTCAGTTCGAAGATCGCTTTTTCGTTACGGAATCCGCTTTCGCCTTCGTACTTGATGTACTCGGTGTAGATTTTTTGGAAGGGGCGATGCAGGGAGGCTCCGAAATAAAAGTAGCCGCTGCTCTCGGTACGGTATTCCCAACCGACATTGGCCAGCAGACTGGGTTGCAACCAGCTGGTTCGGGCGATGGAATTGGTAAAATAGGTGTCGGCCGTAAAGAGTGGTGTCGGGTAAATATCGAAGGAGATTCCTCCGGCGGCATTCATATAGAGCTGGCGATTGATGCGGACATAGACCAGTCCGAGAACGGGTATTTCGTAGGTAAGCAGTCTGAACTGAGAGGTTCCCGAAAAGGACGAATCGGCATCGTTGATGGTGAGGTCGTAGTTCCGGCGCAGGAAGTTGATCCCGGTTTCGAGGGAGAGGGAGTTGGTAAATCCTTTACGGATGACCATACCGAAGCTCATGCCGAGTTTGGGATTAACGATATAATCGATGTTGTTAACGGACTGTTCCTGTTTTCCGGCATCAAAAAACTGGATAGGAATAATGGGTTTGACCTGGAGACCAAAGGTGGTTACCCGTTCCTGAGCATGGAGGTAATGAACTGACGCTAAGCACAGTAAAAAGTACAGTATAAATTTCTTTCCCATGGTGTAGTACAAAACTACTGTTTTGCCGGAATATTGTGTGGGTTTGTTTGTGCAAAGGCATGAAAATATTTTTTCAAAAAAACTTGTCAAACAATCAATTTAATCTATATTTGCATCCGTTTTCGGGCTCTTAGCTCAGTTGGTTCAGAGCACCTGCCTTACAAGCAGGGGGTCGCTGGTTCGAATCCAGCAGGGCCCACTCGAAAATGAAAAGTCTCGCACTTAGTGCGGGACTTTTTTTATGGAATAAAGTTGAGCTTGCTCATTACTTTATGGAAATAAAAAAAGGAAGCAGGTTTGAAAAGCCTGGACTTTTCATTTTGACCCAGGGTCCCGTTCTGGATCACGGAGTCATCCAGCAGGGCCCACTCGAATGACAAAGCTCAACGCATGGCGTTGGGCTTGATTTATTGGCACAAATTACAAACGGAACAAAGTGGAGTTCACGAACACCC
>JAGQZT010000038.1 GCA_020435335.1 Flavobacteriales bacterium
ATAGAAGATCTGATCCTCGCCGATCTTGGAGGTCGTGGCTTCGTGTTCGATTTTAGCGGTACTGTTCTTCGCTTCGATATACGGAAAAGTATGAGCACCACATTGATGGCCCATCAGCAGGGAATCACATTGAGTAAAGTTCCGGGCCTGGCTGGCATTTTTATGTACCTGTACCAACCCGCGATACGAGTTGTTGCTGTGTCCGGCAGAGATTCCTTTCGAGATGATGGTGCTTTTGGTGTGTTTTCCCAGGTGGATCATCTTGGTTCCCGTATCCGCCTGCTGGTAGTTGTTCGTTACCGCCACGGAATAGAATTCTCCGATGGCATGATCGCCCTTTAAGATGCAGGATGGATATTTCCAGGTTACGGCGGAACCGGTTTCAACCTGTGTCCAGCTGATCTTGGCGTGGTCGTGGCAAATGCCCCGTTTTGTTACGAAATTGTAGATGCCTCCTTTTCCTTCATGATCACCGGGATACCAGTTTTGAACGGTCGAATATTTGATCTCTGCCCGGTCGAGTGCGATCAGTTCAACGATGGCAGCGTGGAGCTGGTTCTCATCGCGTTGAGGTGCGGTACAGCCTTCGAGGTAGCTTACATAACTGTCTTCGTCGGCAATCACCAGGGTTCGTTCAAACTGTCCGGTATTGGCCTCGTTGATCCGGAAATAAGTGGAAAGTTCCATCGGGCAACGAACACCTTTCGGGATGTAGCAGAAAGAACCATCCGAGAATACGGCTGAATTCAATGCAGCATAGTAGTTGTCGGTTGTCGGAACCACAGTTCCCATGTATTTTTTTACCAGTTCCGGGTGATTTTGTACCGCTTCGCTGAAGGAGCAGAAGATAATGCCCAATTCTTTCAGTTTTTCCTGGAAGGAGGTTTTTACGGAAACGGAGTCAAATACAAAATCAACGGCAACACCGCTCAGGGCTTTTTGTTCGTCGAGGGAGATGCCGAGCTTGTCCATGGTGGCCTTCATCTCCGGGTCGATGTCTTCCCACTTGGTTTCACCTTTCTTTTTAGGGGCGGAATAATAGGAAAGCTTTTGAAAATCAACTTTCGGATACGTTACATGTGCCCAATCGGGCTCGGCCATTTTTTGCCAGGCCTTGAAGGCATTCAACCGGTATTCCAGAAGCCAGGCAGGTTCTTTCTTTTTCTTGGAGATCAAACGGATCACACCCTCATTCAACCCCGGCGGGATCTTATCCGCATCAATGTTGGAGGTAAAACCATATTTGTATTCCTGGTTCTGTAATTCTTTCTCTAAGTCTTCTTCCGTATACGCCATATCTCAGTTAAAAAGTTGAAAGTTTAAAGTGAAAAGAAAAATCTTAATACGACATACTTTCTATTCACAATGAAAAACTTTCTCCGCAACCACACGTTCGGTTTGCATTTGGATTCTTAAAAATGAATCCTTTGCCGTTCAGTCCACCTGAAAAATCAAGCTCCGTACCGGCGAGGTATAAAATGCTTTTCTTATCACAAACGACTTGAATGCCATTGTCTTCAAAAACTTTGTCATCCTCATGGATTTCATGGTCGAAACTCAGGTCATAGACCAATCCGGAACATCCTCCGCCTTTCACACCGACACGAATAAAACTTCCGTCGGGGGCATGGTCTTCCGCCATCAGTTTAATGGCCTGGTTTTTTGCATTTTCTGAAACTGTTATCATTTTCTTATTTAGATTAATTCTAAATTAGAGCAAAAGTACCTAAAAAGGGTTAGCCAACCAAATAAAAACTGAAAAAGAAAGCAAGTAAATTCACTTAAAGGTTTCGTAAATTTGCAGCATGTTAGAAGATAAAAATCAAAAACCGCTCAACGAGCTGGAGGAGTTGGGAGAGTTTGGCCTGATCAGACACCTGACCCAGAACATCGAATTGAAGAATAAATCGTCGGTAAAAGGCGTTGGTGATGATGCCGCCGTGCTTGATTATAAGGAAAAGAAGGCCGTGGTTACCACCGACATGATGGTGGAAGGTATCCATTTCGACCTGCTCTACACACCCTTGAAGCATTTGGGATACAAAGCCGCTACCTCCAATTTTTCGGATGTGTATGCCATGAATGCCACTCCTAAACAAATTACAGTTTCCATTGCAGTATCCAACCGCATTTCCATTGAAGCCCTGGATGAGCTTTACGACGGAATCCTACTGGCATGTGAGATTTATGGGGTAGACCTCGTTGGGGGTGATACGACTTCTTCCACTTCCGGGCTCATCATCAGCATCACGGCAATTGGTGAAGCGGAGGAAAAGGAACTGGTTTACCGGAGCGGGGCGGCAGAAAATGACCTGATCTGTGTTTCCGGTGATCTGGGGGGAGCTTTTATGGGCTTGCAGTTGCTGGAACGCGAAAAGCAGATTTTTAACGAGAACCCAACAGTTCAGCCCGATTTTTCGGGATATGATTATGTGTTGGAACGCCAGTTGAAACCTGAGCCACGTAAGGATGTGATCGATATGTTTAGGGAGATCGGTGTAAAACCCACCTCCATGATCGATGTTTCCGACGGTTTGTCGTCCGAACTGATCCACATCTGTCAGCAATCCAAAGTGGGATGCACCATTTATGAAGATAAATTGCCGATTGATATCCAGACCATAACGGCTGCCGAGGGCATGAATCTCGATCCGACCGTTTGTGCGCTTAACGGAGGTGAAGATTATGAATTGCTTTTTACCGTTTCACTCGACGATTACGATAAGATCAAGGATCAGCGACGTGTTTCCGTAATCGGACACATTACTTCCGATAAAGGAATTTACCAGTTGGTCGATAAATCGGAACAAGTGCATGCCATTTCGGCCCAGGGCTGGGATGCCATCCTGAAAAAATCGTAACTTTGCAGTATGATCCTGCTTAGAAATACACTCGTCGTTCTGCTGACGATCGCATTCTTAAATGTGACGATAAGCAAATCATTGCATGAATTTCTGGAGCACGACCATATGGAGCACACTTGCGATGTGAAGGATCAAACTCACTTCCATCAGTTTGAATTCCAGCACCACGATGTGATCTGTAGTTTTCAATTCACTTCCAGTTTTTTAATCAAAAGCAAGCTGGAGCTGAATAACCGGATCAGCTACTTTCAGCAACAAGTCAATATTGCCTACCAGTGGTTAACCGGCAATATATACCTCGATCAGTTTCTGCTCCGGGGGCCACCTTTCGTTAACTAGTTTTTGTGTTAATCTGGAATTGTCACCCTGAGCGTAGTCCAAGGGTAGGCAATCAAAAAGCGATTAACCATTCAAATCACACTTCGATAAACTCAGTGTGACAAGGGTTTAACTATTTAACAAACTAACCATGAAACAAATCATATTCCTGATCACCTTGCTGGTGGTCACAAACGCCCTCAGGGCGCAACAACTAACGGGTAAGGTTACCGATGCCCTCACCGGAGAATCCATTCCCGGAGTGAACATCTACCTGCCTGAAATCAAAAAAGGAGTAATCAGCCAGGTAGATGGCTATTATGAACTGAATTTTCCCCGGAAGGGAAGCTATAAAGTGCAGTTTTCTTTTGTCGGTTACGACATCGTTTTACGGACCGTTGAGGTGGCTGATCAGCCGGTAACCTTCGATGTGCAACTTCATCCATCGGTGATTGAAACCAAAGAATTCGTGATCTCGTCGGTATACCAAAGCAGTCAGCCGGAACATCCCGTGGAAGTTATCCAATTCGATGCTGCCCAATTGAACCAATCTCCCGAACCGACATTGATGCAATCACTCAGCTCCATTGCGGGGGTAAGTGTGATCAGCTCAGGGGTTGGGAACAGTAAACCGGTAATCAGAGGGTTGAGCAACAACCGGGTACTGGTGTACAGTCAGGGTATGCCATTCGATAATCAGCAGTGGGGCGACGACCATAGCCTGGGATTGAATGGCTTGGGCATCGATAAGGTAGAGGTCATCAAAGGCCCCTCTTCCTTATTGTATGGCGCCGATGCCATGGGGGGCGTATTGCACTTTGTGGCTGAGAAACCGGCTCCCGTAAAAACGATCCGGGCAGCTGTCGGTTCCAAATACTTTTCGAATACGGATGGTTATGCCAATACTTTCGGAATCAAAGCTACCCGGGAACATGTCCGGGTGGGGTTGTATGCCGGCCATGTGATGCATTCCGACTATAAACAATCGGCCGATATTTTCGATAAAGATCATCTCCGCGTAACCAATACCCGTTTCAACGAACGCGCTCTTCGGGCTAATCTGGGATTCATTACCAGGCCCTGGGTTACCGATATCACTTACTCCTTCAATCAGGCAGCTATTGGAATTCCTGAAGAGCCTTCCTTTCAAAATCTGGATAAGGATGTGATGCTGCCGTATCAGCTCACAACTTCGAATGTGATCTCCATGGAGAATTCCTTCTTTTTCGGCGATTCGAAAATTACCTTGAATGTCGGATTTCAGAACAACGACCGCAAGGAGTTTGAAGATGAACATGCCCACGAATCGGCAGCCGTTCATGGCACACATGCAGACGAAGGTCCCGAATACCTGAAACAGCAACTTGTTTACAGCATGCAGGATACGGGAGCTTTAGACCTGAACCTGAAAACCTACAACTATGATGTGAAATGGTTTTTGCCGTCTTTCAAGAAGCTGGATGTGGTGCTGGGAGCCCAGGGCAAGCATCAGATTAATCGAAACAAAGGGGAGGAAATCCTCATTCCGGATGCGGATGTGATGCAGGCGGGAGTGTTCAGTTTGTTTAAATACAACCTGAAAAAGGTCAACATTTTGTCCGGAATCCGTTACGATGTAAAATCCATTTTAACGTACGATACCGATGCTCCGGATCATGGAGCGGTAGATCATGTGCATGAAGAAACGGTGCCGGTCGACAGGTCGTTCGGAGCCGTAAACGGTTCGTTTGGGGTGACCTACCAACTGGACTCCACCTGGTTATTGCGCACAAACATCGCTACCGGTTTTCGGGCTCCGAATCTGGCGGAACTCACTTCCAACGGTGTTCATCACGGTGCTTTGCGCTACGAGTTGGGTGATCCGAATTTAACGACAGAGAACAACATTGAACTGGATCTGGGCATTGAGATGAGCAGTGAACACGTTTCATTGGTGGTGTCACCCTTTTACAATCACATCAATCACTTCATCTACCTGAATCCGCAGGATAGTGTTGTGGATG
Source organism: Flavobacteriales bacterium (assembly GCA_020435335.1). Taxonomy (GTDB): domain Bacteria; phylum Bacteroidota; class Bacteroidia; order Flavobacteriales_E; family Vicingaceae. Next base: position 5,186 of record JAGQZT010000038.1, read on the forward strand.
GTGTGCAGCTCTTCACCTACGAGCAAACCGATGCCAATTTGTATGGGTTTGAAGCGACCCTCGATATTCACCCGCATGTGATGCACTGGCTGCATTTTGAAACCCAATACGCCATGGTGATCGGTAAAAAGAGCGATGGAAGCTACCTGCCTCGTATTCCGGCCAACAATTTATTGAATACCCTGAAAGCCGAACTGGAAGATTTCAAGATGATCAAAAAGCCCTACCTGAGTGTGGCGCTGAACACGCTGTTCGAGCAAAATCAGATCGATGTGTACGAAACCCCGACCTTAACGTATGTGTTGCTGAATGCATCGGTGGGTGCCGAACTGATGATCGGCAAGCAACCGCTGGAGTTGAATATCGGTGTAACCAACCTGCTGGATCGGAAATACTTCAACCATTTGTCGCGCCTGAAACAACAAGGTATTTACGACATGGGTAGGAATGTGGTAGTCGGCCTCAGAATTCCCATTCAGGTTAAAGGATAAACTAATGCTCCTCCATTGATTTTTCAATGGGGGAGCCCGGTTCAAACCTCAATAACAACTTCCCATTAATGGATTCGATGCTGGTTTTCCCATTTTCGGTCCGGAAATTCATGTTCTGCAGTTCCAGCCTGTAATGGATGCCGTTTTGTTCTCCGGTAATACGCATTTCGGTATGAGGCAATTCGTTCTGGTAATTGCTGCCGTACTTTTGAATCAGCTTATCTTTCAGTTGATCAATATCCATGGAAAGGATGGACTCTTTATCCTGATACACATTAAAATAATAATGATCCTTATCGGTTCTCATGAGCGTATATGGAATACTGTCAATGGTGAATTGGATTGCATTGTTGTTGGTGTTGCTTTCGTAATAATAGTAGTAATTGATATCTACCAGGTAATCGTACCCCTTAATCTCTGATACTTGCTGGTGGTAGGACGTGGAATAGGAAAAATAAGTGTTCTCATAGTTGGTGTAATAGTAGCGGTATTCCAATCCCAGGGCTTTCATGTATACTTCGGCTTCATTGATGCGGTTCCAGCGTTTGGTGCTGAGGTTGTAGGCTTCCAGTTGTGCAGCATAATCTTCGGAATACCAGCTCTTAATGCTGTTAAATCCATGAAAATCGTCCATGTAGTCGAGTATGGACTTCACTTCGTTGCACAAACTGTCGTTCATGAGCATCTGATTCGGATATTCTACCTGCTGGCTGTAAAAATTGGAATCGATCACCAGGATTTGTTCATTTACGATCTTACCGTCTTTCAACAAGCCATAGTCCGTTAACAAAGATTCCAGTCGGGCAGCCTGGCTGCGCTCACTCACACTGAACATGCTCCAGGGACCGAACGACATCAGCAGGATCATCACACAAAGTGAAATGGGAATGAACTTGATGTTATTCTTTCCGATGATGAAGTAAGCGCACAGCAGGGTGAGCCAAACGCCAAGCAGGATAATGATGTAGCGGTTGATGGTGATCCCGTAATCGGCCACCCGCATGCTGATGGCCATAAACAACATGCCAACCAGAGGTACAACGATAAAATAATAGGCTTTTGTAAATTTCCGGATCCAGGAGTTCTCCTCTTTCTGGCCGTAAGGGTGGATCAGCAGAAAGGTTAAAATACCCAATACCGAAACGGCTACGATCAGCCACGATACAATGCCCTTCGGCCAGTCCCAGAGCATCACGATCTTGGCGCCGTAGGCATAGAGAATAAACAGGTACAACAACAGTAAGGGCAACAGGATATACTGGCTGAATACTTTCAGTCCGAACGGGTAATAGTCCAGCTCGTCCAGCTCATCGAAATTATCGGGCATCCCGGAAATGAAGAACCAGGTGTTGAAAAAACCGGAAATGATGATGAATACTTCAAAGTATCGTTCTCCGCGAATCTTTACATCAAAAAGCAGATCGAGTGATCCCATAGCCAATACAATGCCGACATACAACACGCCGGAGTAGATCACGGAAAGGATGATGCGGGTAAACAAATGACGGTTATACTGCCAGAAGCCGTTCAGTTGCCGGCCTTTGATGAAAGGAGCAAAAGAGACCAGCAAATGCAGGGCAATGTTGTATATGGTGTAGCGGATGTAGGGAACCGATGTGTTGGCGGTTTCCTCAGAGCTGGGAAACGTGAAGTAAAGTAGAACCAGTAAAACAGCACCGAAAATAGTAAGTGCGATGCTTTTGGCCGGAGGCAGTTTAACTTTTTCCGAAAACACTTTCAGGCAAAAGAAAAGCGGAATCCCCAGGCCGGCGCAGAGCGTTAAGTTGATGAGCGGCAATAACTGCTCATTCTCCCCCTCGTTTTCCACCAGGTAGATGCTGATGATCACGCCAAGGAGCGACGCAAGCAGCGTAACGGGAAAACGCATGGCAGAATTTTTAGCCTGTGTATAGAGGTAGTGAATGGATGGAAGCTTCATTTTTTTTGGTTTTTTATCCTACTAACTTACTAAAAATCAAAATAGTATCCGGAAAGCAATATTTAAGTTTATTCGACAAGGCCAAAGAACCCGGCTACCCAATAAGTAGAATGGAAGTTGATGTCAACCGTGTGAAAATCCATTTCTCCTCCCTGCGTAATTTTAGTTCCGGGTTTGATCGGTAATTTGTGTTTCAGACCTTCGGCAAAGATGCTGACCAGCTTCAGCTGATTCTCTTTGTTGTAGTAAAATGTGGCCGTAAGTAGCGGATTGTTGAGGTATTCCTTTTTGGTTTCGGTTTTCGTGATGTCGATGTGGTGTTTGATGGTCCATTGTTCCGTAATCTTGCGGGCATGTCTCGGAATCACTACCAGATCCTTGTCACCTTGCAGAATGGCTACCCGGGGTTGTATGGGTTCCATGTCCGGCTGGTAGATCTTTGACGGAGCGGCAAGCAGGGCGCCGGCGTTGAACAGTTCCGGATAAGCATTCAGCATCGCGTTACTCATGGCCCCTCCGGCCGACATACCCGTAATGAAGACCTTCGAGCTGTCGATCTTGAAATTCATAAAACAGTAGTCGATCATGGTTCGGATGGAGGCTACTTCACCTTTGTCTTTTTTGGCTTCGAACCCCATGAAGAAGTTGAAGCATTTTGCACCGTTGTTAATCTGTTTTTGTTCCGGATAGATCACGATGAAATTCAGGCTGTCGGCCAGTTTATTCCAGCCGGTTTCCCGGGAAATCATGTCGGCAGACTGCGTACAGCCGTGGAGAACGAGTACCAGAGGAACCGGCTCAGCGGTGTTCAGGTTTTTAGGGATGTAGGTATATAGTTTCAGGTTTCCCGGATTATCCCCGAAATCATCAATTGGGGTTAAATCCTGGGAGAAGGCGGTGGAGAAAGCAGTTAGAGTCAGTATGAAGGCGATCCACTTCATTTGTCCGCTCCATGTAAAATGATTACGATCTCACCTTTGGTGACGTTGGTTTGGTAATATCCGATCACTTCTTTTAAAGTACCCCTTACGGTTTCTTCATGGATTTTGGTCAACTCACGGGATACGGATACCTGCCGGTCTTCGCCATAACATTCGGCAAACTGTTCGAGGGTCTTGAGCAGGCGGTGGGTCGACTCGTAGAAGATGATCGTCCGGGTCTCTTCTTTTAAGAAATTTAATCGGGTCTGACGGCCTTTTTTATGCGGCAGAAACCCTTCAAATACAAATTTATCGCAAGGAAATCCGGAATTGACCAGTGCCGGGACAAAAGCGGTTGCTCCCGGAAGTGTTTCAATGGCAATGTCGTGTTTCAGGCATTCCCGAACCAGCAAAAAACCGGGGTCGGAGATGGCCGGAGTTCCGGCATCTGAAACTAAAGCGGCCGTTTCTCCGTTTTTTAAGGAGTCAATGATGCGCTCAAGTGTTTTATGTTCGTTGTGCTGATGATGCGATACCAGTTTCTTTTCAATGCCTAAGTGATGCAAAAGCTTAGCCGTTTGGCGGGTGTCCTCAGCCAGAATGTAATCCACTTCCTTTAAGGTTTCAACGGCTCTCAATGTAATGTCGCCGAGGTTGCCGATAGGAGTGGGTATGAGGTATAACTTTGACATGAAGTTTCAAAAGTAAGAATAAGCCCAAAAACTAATTGCTTAACTTTATAAATAGTTATGCAACCTTTGAGCGCATAATTGCATCTAAAAAGCACGGATAAATGAAAATGACAGAAGAGCAACTGGTTAAAAAGTGTCTGGAAAAGGATACGCTTGCTCAGAAGGAGTTGTTCGACTATTATTCGAAACGCATGATGGGTGTGTGTCTGAGGTACGCCAAAGACGCCGAAGAAGCTCAGGATGTGTTGCAAATGGGTTTTATTAAAGTGTTCGAAAAATTGGACATGTTTAATGCTCAGGGTTCATTGGAAGGCTGGATCAGGAAGATCATCGTCAATACGTCACTGGACATCATCCGGAAGAATAAGAAATTCATGAATGATGTCGAGATGGATAAGGTGGATTATCAGATTCACAATCCAACCGAAAATGCCGTTGACTCCTTGTCGGCTCAGGATTTGTTAAAGATCATTCAGGAGATGCCGCCGGGGTTTAGAACGGTGTTCAACATGTTCGCCATTGAGGGTTATTCCCACAAGGAAATTGCCGACGAACTGAACATTTCGGTGAACACTTCCAAATCACAGTATTCAAGGGCCAGAGCCTATTTGCAGAAAATAATTACAGAAGAAAAAGTACTATAAATTGAAAGACGGATTAGAAAATATCGACGAAGTATTCAAACAAGCCTTTGACGGGTTTGAAGCGAATGTGGATCCCAGCGTGTGGACGAATGTTCAGCAGGCTATTGGCGGCGGAGTTGCTCCTCAGGCCAATCCGGCCTCATCTGCTGCCGGATCTGCAGCGACTAAAGCAGTCGTGTTAAAAATAGCTTCGGCAGTTATCGCCATCGGAACCATTGCTACGGCAGGTTATTTTGCTGTTGATGCGATGCAGGATGAAACTCAACCAACGGTGATCGTAGAACAGAGAGAGCCTGTAACTGCTCCTGAAATGAATGTGGCGGAGGATGTTGTGGAAACACAAGGGCAGGATGTTGAAGTTGAAACGACTTCAATCGAAATGCATGAAAACCAGCCGGAACCTGTTGTTGAAGCTGATCGACCGGTTCAACAACCTGAGGTCAATCAACCGGAACAACCATCAGCAACAAATCATGCACCCAACGATCAGTCTGCCAACAACCCAAAGCAGAATGCACCGGAAACGGATTCAAATCGCCTGTCAACTTCAAACGAGGAAGAAGAACAGCCGGAATACAAGAAATTACCACAAAGTGACGTGACTCCTGAAGATGACCTGGTTGTAACACCCCCGGTTCAACCAGAACGAAAAGTTGAGCCGCAAGAGGCTCAGGTTGATGTCATTCCGAATGTGTTCTCACCGAATGGTGACAACCAGAATGATGTGATCAAAATAACCGGAACCAACCTGCAGAAGATCGAAGTGGTGATCATGGATAAAACCGGAAAACCGGTTTATCGCATCACTTCCCTGGAAGATGAATGGAACGGTAAAGATCAGGCCGGATTCGACTTGATGCCGGGCATCTATTACATGGCCGGAATTGTGGTCGATAAAGATGGTCATACCAAAAACATCAAGCAGGCGATCAACTTGTTCAAATAAGAAAAGCCTCCCACCGGGAGGCTTTTTTAGTGATGTTCTTTCCGGTAAAGAAACTGGATATTACTTCTTCTTTTTCTTTTTTAATTCTTCCCGTTTTTTCCGTTGTTCGTCGGTGAGAATTTCATCCACTTTCTTCTTTTTAGCCTTCTTCAACTCCTTCATACGGTTGTCCAATGCCTCTTTTTCGGTGAGGAAATTCAGGTAGATCGCTTTGATCTGAACCTGTTGCTCCTTGGTGAGTTTCACTTCTTTACTCAGCTTGGTTGTCATTTCAACACTCTTTTGCTCCAGGGTTTTCTTGGGTTTCTTCTTCTGGGCACTACAAAGGGTGGCAACTGATACTAAGCTAGACAGGAGGATGATGCGGTAGGTTTTCATGGCATAAATTTTACGTAAAGATAGGCGATTCTTGTTAATAGTTCTTAAAATCGGGTTTACTAACATCGTGATCGCAATAAATAGGCCACAGGTAAAGTTTTACTCATTGAAAATTGAGTACCTTTGTACCGTAATTTAACCGTAATGAGTGAATATAGCACAGGCGCGCTGTTAAAACAAATTAATTTCCCACAGGATTTAAGAGAGAAGATTTCAGAGGATGAATTGCCTCAGCTTTGTGATGAGCTTCGTGAATTTATTGTAGATGTGGTTTCTCAGAAAGGCGGACACTTCGGTGCCAGCCTGGGTGTGGTTGAAATGACCGTAGCGCTTCATTATGTATTTAATACCCCATACGACAAACTGGTTTGGGATGTAGGTCATCAGGCTTATGGGCATAAGATTCTGACAGGGAGAAGAGAACGATTCCATACCAACAGAATTTACAAAGGCATCAGCGGATTTCCGAAGCCGACGGAAAGTGAGTATGATACCTTTGCGGTAGGCCATTCGTCTACCTCCATTTCCGCAGCCCTTGGAATGGCTGTTGCTTCCCGTTTGAAACAAGAAAAAGATCGTCAACACGTTGCCATTATCGGTGATGGGTCCATGACGGCCGGACTGGCTTTCGAAGGACTGAATCACGGTGGAGTGGAAGATACCAACCTGCTGGTTGTTCTCAACGACAACTGCATGGCCATCGATCCGAACGTGGGTGCACTTAAGGAATATTTAACCGATATCACAACCTCACACACCTACAACAAGGTGAAAGATGAAGTATGGCATTTGCTCGGAAAGATCAGTAAGTTCGGTCCCAACGCACAAGCCATTGTTCAGAAGATCGAAAATGGAATCAAGTCGACGCTGTTGAAGCAAAGTAACCTGTTCGAATCCCTGAATTTCCGTTATTTCGGGCCGATAGACGGGCACGATGTAAACTACATGGCTAAAGTGTTGCGCGACCTGAAAGATATTCCCGGGCCGAAAATTTTGCATTGCATCACCGAGAAAGGGAAAGGTTACCAACCTGCAGAAGAAGGAGATACTACGCAATGGCACGCTCCCGGACTCTTCAATAAAGATACCGGAGAGATCATTAAAGTAACGCCGAAAAGTCCACAGCCACCTAAATATCAGGATGTTTTTGGTCATACGATCGTGGAATTGGCCGAAAAGAATGAAAAAATTGTTGGGGTTACACCGGCCATGCCATCAGGTTGTTCGTTGAACATCATGATGAAAGCCATGCCCGACCGGGCGTTTGATGTAGGTATAGCCGAACAACATGCGGTTACCTTTTCAGCAGGTATGGCCGCTCAGGGATTGATTCCTTATTGCAACATCTATTCTTCTTTTATGCAGCGTGCTTACGATCAGGTGATCCACGATGTGGCTTTACAGAAGCTGCAGGTCGTGTTCTGCCTGGATCGCGGCGGATTGGTTGGAGCAGATGGTCCGACACACCATGGAGCTTATGATCTCGCATACTTCCGATGCATTCCGAACATGATCGTTTCGGCACCGATGAACGAAGAGGAGTTAAGAAATTTAATGTATACCGCTCAGGCGGATAACCACGGTCCGTTCTCCATCCGTTACCCAAGAGGAAATGGGGTGATGACGGCGTGGAAAACACCGTTTAAGAAAATTAAAGTCGGAACCGGACGCCGGGTGAAGAACGGTGAAGATGTGGCCATTCTGTCGATCGGACACATCGGAAACTATGCCGTTCAAGCCACCGAAACCTTGTCGAAGGAAGGCATTGAAGTGGCTCACTACGACATGCGTTTTGTGAAGCCCATCGATGAGATTCTCCTGCATGAGGTATTCTCCAAGTTCCGTAAAGTGATCACCATAGAGAATGGCTGCATCCAGGGAGGAATGGGAAGTGCCGTGCTGGAGTTTATGGCCGATCATAACTACCGGGCCGAAGTGAAGCGATTGGGTATTCCCGATCAATTCATCGAACACGGTACACAGGATGAACTTTATGCCGAATGTTTCTTCAACGAAGAAGCTATTGTAACGACGGTACGCTCTCTTTTGAATACCACCGAAAATAAAGCGCTGGCCTAGCCTTGAAATTGGAATTAAACATAAAAGATAAGGCGACCTGGCTATCAAAAGAAAAACCTTTTATCATTGCCGGCCCTTGCAGTGTGGAATCTCCGGAACAAGTGCTGGCTACGGCCAAAGCCTTAGCTGTAAATGCTAAAATTTCAGCCCTTCGCGGAGGCATCTGGAAACCGCGGACACGCCCAAACTCGTTTGAAGGAATGGGTGAGGAGGCCTTGCCGTGGTTAAAGGAAGCCGGAAAAGCAGTCGGTCTGCCGGTGGCTACCGAAGTGGCTAAAGCCGAGCACGTGGAAGCGTGCCTGAAAAACGATATTGATATCTTGTGGATCGGAGCCCGAACAACGGTTAATCCTTTTTCCGTTCAGGAAATCGCCGATGCGTTGAAAGGCGTTGACATGCCTGTTTTTGTCAAAAATCCGATTACGCCCGACCTGAATTTGTGGCTCGGTGCGCTCGAGCGGATCAATGCGGCCGGGATCCAACAACTTGGAGCAATTCACCGGGGTTTTTCTTCTTTCGATAAAACGTCCTACCGGAATGCGCCGATGTGGGAATTACCGATTGAATTGAAACTCATGTGCCCGAATCTGCCGATCCTTTGCGATCCGAGTCACATCGCGGGGAACATTGATCTGCTGTTTGGTGTGATGCAAAAGGCCATGGATATGGAAATGGACGGTTTGATGGTGGAAAGTCACATCGATCCGTCGGTAGCAATGAGCGATGCCGAACAACAGATTGATCCGTCTGCTTTCGAAGAAATGATCAATAACCTTCACTTCAGAACCACGGCCAGCTCCAATCAGGAGTTTAAAGCCAATTTGGAGCAGCTAAGAACAGTTATCGATGAGATCGATGAGGAACTCATTCGTAAATTAGCTTTGCGAATGGGGGTGATCGGAAAGATAGGGGATTATAAAAAACAGAATGATGTGACCATCCTGCAGATTGAACGCTGGGAGCAGATTGTGAAGAATCGCACTATGCTCGCCGGTGAATCTGGACTGAGTAACGAATTCATTAAAAAATTACTGGAGCTGATCCATCAGGAATCCATTCGCATTCAAACCGAAGTGATGAATAAGTAATGGAAAAACGATGGAAAATAAAAACCGCCCCCGAACCATCTGAGGTCACACGCCTTTCTGCTGAACTCAATCAACTTGATCTCACATTAACCACCATTTTATTGCAGCGGGGAATCACCGGTTTCGATGCGGCAAAGCATTATTTTCGCCCTGATCTGAACGATATCCATGATCCTTTTCTGATGAAGGATATGGATAAAGCCGTTGAACGACTGCAAAGCGCCATGGATAATCAGGAGAAGATCCTGATCTACGGCGATTACGATGTGGATGGTACCACTTCGGTTGCCATGGTTTATTCCTACCTGAAGCATTATTATTCGGAACTGGATTACTACATCCCCGATCGTTATTCGGAAGGGTACGGGGTTTCATATCAGGGGATCGATTTTGCTGCTGAGAACGGATTTACACTCATTATTGCCCTGGATTGCGGGATCAAGGCCGTTGAAAAGGTCGACTATGCGAAATCCAAAGGGGTCGATTTCATCATCTGCGACCATCACCGTCCGGGAGATGTGTTGCCTGCCGCCGCCGCTGTTCTTGATCCGAAACGGGAAGATTGCCCATATCATTACGACGGCCTTTCCGGCTGTGGAGTCGGGTTCAAATTGCTTCACGCCTGGACGTTGAAAAACGAATTGGATGAGGCACCGCTCTACGAACTGATCGATTTGCTGGCCATCAGCACCTGTGCCGACATCGTGCCCATTACCGGCGAGAACAGGATCTTCGTTTACCACGGACTGAAAAAGATCAACGACAACCCCCGTCTGAGCATCCAGGTGATGAAAGAACTGGCCGACCTGCGAAAACCGGAAATGACGGTGATGGATGTGGTGTTTACTTTTGCTCCGCGCATCAATGCTGCCGGACGGATCAGTTCCGGTAGGAAAGCGGTTGAAATGCTCGTTGCTGAGGATCGAAAGGTGATCGAAGAGGTTGGAAAAAAGATCAATCAGTACAACGACGAACGGAAAGGGCTGGATAAGAGCATTACGGCTGAGGCGCTTTCTTTTATTGATGATGACGAGGTGTTGCAAGGCCGCAAATCGACCGTACTCTACAAAGAGGACTGGCACAAGGGCGTGATCGGGATCGTGGCTTCACGCCTCATCGAAACGCATTACAAGCCGACCATCATCTTAACGGAATCGAATGGCAAAGTGACCGGTTCCGCCCGAACGGTGGAAGGGTTTGATGTGTATGCCGCCATTGATGCTTGCAGTGATTTGCTGGAGCAGTTTGGCGGACATACCGCTGCGGCCGGATTAACCCTTAAAAAGGAAAATGTGGAAGCCTTCATCCATAAATTTGAAGAAGTGGTGAATGAGCAAATCGATGATGAATTACTGATGCCCCTGATCGAGATCGATGCCGAACTGGAATTCAGCCAGATCAACGACAAATTCTATCGTGTATTAAAACAGTTCGCGCCTTTCGGTCCGGCCAACATGCGTCCGGTTTTCAAAACCGAAAATGTGCTGGTGGATTATGTCGGGACGGTTGGTGATAATCACCTCAAAATGACCGTTTTCCAGGAGGATGATCCGAATAACAAGTTCAGTTGCATCGGATTCAATCTCGGGAAATATGCAGATGAACTCGCTCCCGGCGTGCCTTTCAGCATCGTATACAACCTTGAAGAAAACTTCTGGAACGGGCAGACTACCCTGCAGCTGAACGTGAAGGATTTGAAGGTTTGATTACTCAAGAGTTTTTGTTAGTGACTTATAGAGATCTTCAGAGTTGTCGAGGTTTCTATTATAAAATTTATGATTACCCGGAAACCCTGCAGCTATATTGGCATTAACCCCTTTTACAAAATCGGGATATTCTTTAAAGTATGTATCTACCAAGATCAATAATTCTTTGTTGCCTTTAGTGTTCCCCGTAACGTAACTTTTATTTGAAAACGACTTAGAATTTGCAATAGGGTTTTTACCCTCAATGAATTGTAAACCCAATTTACGATCAAAGACGTAGTATTCCATAAATGCACCATGCTCCAGCGTCATTACTGATGTTAGTATTAAGATATAATCTTTCGTATATGCGATAACATGTGCTCCTTCACGGTAATCCTTAAATTCGATTTCTTTAAATCCGTACTTAAGGTATAGTCCTGTCTTTTTACTTATACCCACAGTATATCGTATTTCATTAGGTGCTATAATAGCTTTTACATCAACAGTTTTTAAGTGTTCGGTTTTGCTTTTACCACTCTCATCAAAATAAGAGAATGATGTTGTATGATATACTTCTGTATGAGTAGTAGCACCACTTATTACTTTACGTTTTGAGCCATCCCAAAAAAGTATTGTGCCCTCATTCGTAGTAGCTACCGGTTCGTTTAAATTGTACATTTCTATGTACATATCGACCTTAGTACTATCCTTGATATATGTTTTCCGTTCCTTTTCAGTAAGTGGCCTTTCTTTTGCAATCTTCTTTGTTGCCTCCATTCTCTCTTTTAATACATTTACCCTTTTTTCAGCAGCATCTCTTTGGGCAGTTAAAAAGGTATAGGATAGTAATGTTGTGGTTAGAATTAAATATTTCATATTATTTATTAAAATACTTTTGGGTTACACCTTCCTCCTCAACTCGAAATTCTGGCCCAGATATACCCGGCGTACCTGTTCGTCGGCAGCGAGCTCCTCGGCAGTGCCTTGTTTCAGGATGCTTCCTTCAAAGAGTAAATAAGCGCGATCAGTAATACTGAGTGTTTCCTGTACATTGTGGTCGGTAATGAGAATGCCGATGTTCTTGTCCTTGAGCTTGGCTACGATGCTCTGAATGTCTTCCACGGCAATCGGATCCACACCGGCAAAAGGTTCATCCAGCAGAATGAATTTCGGGTCGGAAGCCAACGCCCGGGCAATCTCCGTACGACGTTTCTCACCACCGCTCAGGTTGTGTCCTAAATTCTTGCGCACATGATTCAAACTGAATTCTTCGAGCAGTTCTTCCAGCCGTCGTTTTTGTTCTTCCTTGCCGTAAGGCATCATCTCCAGAATGGCAGAAATATTATCTTCCACACTCAACTTCCGGAACACGGAAACCTCCTGAGGCAGGTAGCCGATCCCCATTTGGGCCCGCTTGAACATGGGGAGTTTGGTGATCTCCTGGTTGTCGAGGAATACCTGACCTTCGGTGGGCTGGATCAAGCCCACGATCATGTAGAACGATGTGGTTTTACCGGCGCCATTCGGACCGAGTAATCCCACAATTTCACCTTGCTTTACATCAATGGAAACACCTTTTACGACGAATCGTTTCCCGTATTTTTTGATGATGTTTTCGGCTCGGAGTATCATGGGCTAAAGATAGTATTTTTTAATCGATCAGATAGTATTAACGATCATTCGCAAAGCTTATTACCAGGTTCTGTGATTTCGAGTGATTTCTGTTTCTTGCTTCTCGATACTTTGCCGGCTTAGGGCGGACAACACTCGAAGGGACAGAAACAAAAATTGTATCGAGAACAGTTCTATACAGCACTTAAGCAACTTAATGAGCAGCTTTTTTATTTACGATCTTCGAAATGTAGATGCTGAATTCGTAAAGGATCAGCAAAGGAATACTTAACAAGACCTGACTGGAAACATCCGGTGGTGTGAGGATGGCAGAAACTACCAACGTGATGACCACGGCATGTTTGCGGTATTTTCGCATAAATTCCGGGGTCATGATTCCGATCTTGGACAGGAAATAAACCAATAAGGGCAGCTCGAATACCAATCCGCAGACCAGCGTTACCGTTGTGACGGTGCTGATGAATGATTTGAGGTCGATTTGATTGGTCACACTTTCACTGATCTGATAATTCCCCAGGAATTGAACGGATAGTGGAGAAACAAAATAATAGCCGAATAAAATTCCCATTGTAAACAACAAGCTTCCGGAAAAGACCAGGTAACGGGCATATTTCTTTTCTTTTTTCTCCAGCGCAGGGCTGATAAATCGCCAAACCTCGAACAAAATGTAGGGAAAAGCGAGAATAAGTCCGGCTACTAGAGATGTGACGATGTGAGTGGAGAACTGTCCGCTCATCGTAATGTTAATGATGCTGAATTTGATGTCGTCCATGCACAAAGCATCACCACGGCCAAGCAGGTGGGAGATGTCGCAGAACAAGCGATAGGTCCAGAAATCGGCGTTTTTTTGAGCCAGGATCACATCATCGAAGATGAACTCCTTGAAAATAAATGCTGCAATGGCGAAAACAAGGATCACAATGGTTGATCGTACCAAATGCCAGCGCAAAACCTCGATGTGATCGAGGAAAGACATGTCACCTTTATTGCTTTGTTCTTCGCTCATAAAGGAGACAAATTTAAATAAATAAACAATAGGGCTAAAAATAAGATGAACCTAGTAGTATCGCTTATCTTTACTTAGTTTGATATCCTTCACGAACTCCTTGATCTGCTGCTCGTCCTGTTTCTTGCATACCAACAGGATGTTGTCCGATTCCACAATGATGTAATCTTTCAATCCCTGAAGCACAACCAGTTTGTTTTTCGGAACGTTAACGATGTTTCCTTTGGATTCGTAAAGCATCACATTTTTTCCGACCACGGCATTTTTGTGTTCATCGAGTGGCAGGTGCGTGTAAATGGATCCCCAGGTTCCGAGGTCGCTCCAGCCGATATCGGCACTGATGACGTAAACGTTCTTGGATTTTTCCATGATGCCGTAATCGATTGAAATGCTTTTGCAGGTGCCGTAAGCCTCACGGATAAAGGCTTCTTCTTCCTGCGTGTTGTACTTGCCGGTTCCGGCAGCAAAAATCTGACTCATGGATGGCAGCAGGTTTTCATATGCTGCCAGTATGCTTTTTACGCTCCAGACGAACATGCCCGAATTCCAGCAGAAGTCACCACTTTCGATAAACTGCTTGGCGAGTTCCAGATTAGGCTTTTCGGTAAAGGTTTTTACTTTTTTGATGCCCGATCCATTCTCCGATTCGTGATCAAACTGGATGTAGCCATAGCCGGTATCAGGCCGGGTAGGTGTAATCCCCAGTGTAAATAAAGCATCGTTTTCGGCGGTATAATTCAGGGCCAAATTGATGACCCGGACAAATTCGTCTTCTTTCAGGATCAGGTGGTCGGCAGGTGCCACAACAATGTTGGCATTCGGGTTTATGGCAGCAATTTTATGGCTGGCGTAGGCTACACATGGGGCTGTGTTGCGCATGCTGGGTTCACAAACAACCTGATCTTCCTTGATGCCGGGTAATTGCTCAAGTGTTAAATTTTTGTAGATCTCGTTGGTAACGATGTAGATGTGTTCTTCCGGGCAGATTCTCTTAAGCCTGTTGTAAGTCTGTTGGATGAGGGTTTCTCCTGTGCCCAGAATATCCAGGAACTGTTTGGGATGGTCGGTACGGCTCATGGGCCAGAAACGGCTTCCGATGCCGCCGGCCATGATTACGCAGAAATTGTTCTTGTTCATCGCTATACTGCTTTTAGTTGACTTAAAGCAGTCTCTAATTTAGTAAATAATTCGTCAATTTCCTCATATACGGCCGTTCCAACGGAAAGCCGGTACCAGGGTGATTTCCTTGGAGCTCCGAAAGCGTAGAATGGAACAATGGCCAATCCGGCTTCATTCAGCAAGTATTGTGTCACATCTTCGGTTGTGGAAAGTTCTTTTCCATCGGCAGTTACGTGTTTGGTCAGGTCGAACTTCACCGTCAGATAAATGGCAGCCTGAGGGGCAATGGCATCAACCTGATACCCTTTTTCTTTTAAGGCGATCATGCCTTCGTAGAAAGCCACCAAACGTTTGTTGATCTCATTTTTGAATGAGAAAAGGTAATTCTCGATCTGCTCGTTGTTGTTCAGATAATGAGCAGAAGCGACTTGTTCGGCTTTGGGCGACCAGGCTCCGATATGACTCAGAATGGCACGCATTTTATCGATCAGCTTTTGTGGGCCGAATGCCCAGCCGACGCGAACACCGGTGGCCGCGAATGCTTTTGACATTCCGTCGATGAAGATGGTGTACTTTTTCATTTCAGGGTTGATGGTAACCGGATCGAAATGACGGGTTTCACCATGTGTCAGGGTCCAGTAAATCTGATCGAACATCAGGTAAACCGGTTTGCGGTCATCACCACGTTTACGATTTTCTTCGATGATCAGGTCACAGATTTTGCGTAATCCGTCTTCAGTGAAAACAGTTCCTGTAGGGTTCAGCGGAGAACACAATGCAACCAGATTAGCTTCCGAAATGTGAGGTTGAATTGATTCGGCCGTTGGCATAAAATTGGTTTCGGCCGTCGTTTCAATCAGCACTTGCTTACAGTGTGTGAGGTGTGAATAGTGGTTGTTGTTCCAGGAAGGTACCGGAAAAACTACCGTATCACCCGAATCCAAAATAGTTTGAAACGTTGCATAGATCAGTGGCCGTGCACCACCTGAGATTAAAATCTGGCTGGGTTTGTATTCCAATCTTTCATTAACATGTAAAAAGTGGGATACGGCTTCACGTAATTCCTCGATGCCGTTTGCAGCCGGATAATTGGTCTCATCAGCCTGATAGGCCTTGATGATCTCTTGCTTTAATTCGGCAGGAATAGGGAAAAGTTTAGGGTTAAAATCACCGATGGTCAGGTTGTAGATTTTCTCGCCGTTTTTAATCTTTTCTTTGACTTCGCCGGCCAGTTTAATGATCTCCGAACCAACAAGGTTTTCGGCCATTTCTGACACACGTTGATTGACAAGGGGTTCCATGAGTGTTGTATCCATTTTAATCGTAATGTTTTGACTTCTCGCGAAGTTAACCAAATCAGTTCGGGAACGGGGGTAGTAGGCGGGGATTAGTTATTAACAAAAGATTGACAGCTTACCCGACTGGTGTTACTTCCGCGATCCCATGAACCAGGTATTCCCTTTTGCTTGAAAGTTCGGTACACAGGTAGCGGGTCCTCCTTTTTTTTCCCTTGATGAATATGCGGTTATTGTTCAACCGGAATTGAGCACCTTCGGGAAGATCGGATAAATGCAATGCCGTATTCGAAGCATCGTAACGCTTGAGTTCTTTGATCAGTTGTTCGTCTCTGGCAGAAGATGCTGCCGGGTTGATCATGTGTTTTCTGAGGATTTCGGTTAATCTATCAGGAAAAATGGCGCGATTCAACAAAACCTGCATGAGCCTCCTGAATTCGTTTTTCCATTCTGTCCCATGCGCTTTTACATGGTGTTTGTGTTGGTGCCAAACCAGCAGATGGGCAAATTCATGGGTCAGGGTAATCAGAAAGGCATATTCGTTGAGGTTGCCGTTCACGCTGATCTTCGGAAGCTCCATGCCTGTTGAAGCCCGGAAGTCACCGAATTTACTTGCCCTTTTTTTTGGAATTCTCAACTCGAAGGGGCGTTGTTCAAACCACTTTTGTAGAATGGGGAGGCTGGATTCCGGAACGTAGTTTTTTATTATGTTGATGGGAGAACGGGTCACGAGAAAAGTTGGTAAACGATAAAACTACCCAAATAAGCCAAAATTCCCATATAAATCAATTGAATGATCGGCCACTTGATGGAATTGGTTTCCCGGTAAACAATAGCCAGTGTGGCCATACACTGCATGGCAAATACGTAAAAGATCAATAATGAAAAGGTTGTGGCTCTGGTATAAAGCCGTTCACCGGTTTGAGGGTTTTTGGCAGCCAGCATTTTTTCACGAATGGACCGGGTATTATCCTCGCTGCCTACACTGTATAAAGTAGCCATGGTACCGACAAATACTTCCCGGGCGGCAAAGGAGGTGATCAGCGAGATACCGATTTTCCAGTCGAAGCCTAATGGTTTGATGGCCGGTTCTATCGATTTTCCAATGATTCCGGCATATGAAACTTCCAGTTTTTCGGCAGCCATTGTTGCAGCTATCGATTCGTCTGCCGGATTGGCCTGAGCATATTTCGCCTCGATCTCTTCAAAGGCATTTCCCGGAGCGTACGATGACAGAGCCCATAGTACGATGGAAATGGCAATGATGATCTTTCCGGCGTCGACAACGAACACACGAACCTTATTGAAGATCTCCAGTCCCACATTCTTCCAGCGTGGTGAGCGATAGATGGGCATTTCGAGGGTAAAAGTGCTCTTGCCTTTCGACCGGATGATCAGGCTCATAACCCAGGCAGAGGCCAAAGCAGTTAGGAATCCCAGCAGGTAAAGACACATCACCAATAAACCTTGGAGGTTGAAAATGCCAAACGTACTGTCTTCGGGAACCACCAAGGCAATCAATAAGGTGTATACCGGTATTCTGGCCGAACAACTCATCAATGGGGCAACTAATATGGTAATCAGGCGTTCTTTGTAGTTTCCGATCGTCCGGGCACTCATAATGGCCGGGACGGCACAGGCGGAGCTACTAAGCAGCGGGATAATGGATTTGCCGTTCAGGCCGAACTGACGAAGGATACGATCCATCAAAAAGCTAACCCGGGCCATGTAGCCGGTGTCTTCCATGATGGTGATGAAGCCGAATAAAATGGCAATTTGAGGAACAAACACAATGATACCGCTTAATCCGGCGATGATTCCGTTTACAATCAAGTCGCTCAGAATACCCTTCGGTAATAATCCGGCAACAAAATCACTGAACATCAGGAATCCGTTTTCGATCAGGTCCATCGGATACGACGACCAGGAAAAAATGGCCTGAAAAATCAGGAAAAGCATGCTGAAGAAGATGAGATACCCGTAAACTTTATGGGTTAGGATGTTGTCCAGTTTTTTGGTGAACAGAAAGGATTTGTCTTCCCCCACTTTGGTGGTACACTCATTCACGATCTGGTTGATCTTATTGAATCGTAGCATGGTTTCATCGATCACATTCGAGGAGATGCGTGATTCGGTGAAGCTGTTCTTCCGGTAGGTATAATTGCTGATGGCATATTTCAGATCATCGATCCCTTTGCCTATTCTGGCATTAAGCGGAATAACCGGGCAGTTCAGCAGGTTTTGGAGCTTGGCAATGTCGATCTCCTGGTTGTTTCGCTGAAGGAGATCCATCATGTTGAGCACCAGGATCACTTGTTTACCTTTGTCGATAATCTGGCTGCATAGCAGTAAATTTCGCTTCAGGTTCGTGGCATCGGCAACAACTACCACGATGTCTTCCTCACCGGTTTTTTCAATGTAGTCACGGGCCACCTGTTCATCTTCCGAGTTGGGCTGGAGGCTGTAGCTGCCGGGTAGGTCTACTACTTTAAACCGGATGTGGTTGATCGAGAAACTTCCTGATTTCCGTTCAACCGTAACCCCGGGGAAATTTCCAACCTTTTGGTTCATACCGGTTAATGCATTGAATACGGTAGTTTTGCCGGTGTTGGGGTTGCCAATCAGGACAACTTGTTGAGTGCTATGTGCTGTATCCACCGGTTTCAATCCTGAGTTTTTTGAACTTCAATGCTTTTGGCATCGGCTTTACGGATGCTGATGTGGTTACTTCCGGATGTGATCAATATGGGATCTTTTAGGGGGGCTATGCGTTCTACTTTCACTTCTTCGCCTAAAATAAAACCCATCGTAAGCAGTTGCAAGGCAAGGCTTTCGTCGTTGATGTGCTTGATAATAGCACGTTCGTTTTCTTTTAATTGATCTAAAGTCATCTTTATTTAGAATAATTCTAAATAGTGGACAAATTTAGAATTTATTTTAGACCTGAACAATGATAATGCTCATTATCACTATCGCCGGGCGGATAATTCGGAAGCTTCTTTCTGATGCTGGCCCCAGTGCGGGCAGGAATTGCATTTATTTTTACTTCTGAGAAAACAGGAGGAAAGCAGTATGGCGGAAAACGCCAGAAAAATGAAATATTTCAAGTTCTTTTTCATGAAGTAAAGATAAAAAATGACTGTGAAATAAGCTTGATGAATTCAGTAATAAATATTTACCTTTATCAATTGTTAAGTAATGCTGACTACATTTTATAACATAGGAAACTACTTTTTATTGTTAGGCAAAGTATTTAAGAAGCCTGACAATTTTAAGATGTATTGGCGTCAGATTGTTCATGAGATGGTTAGTTTGGGGCTCGGATCATTGGGACTCATTTCCATCATTTCCGTTTTCATGGGTGCTGTTGTTACCCTTCAAACGGTATCGGCGATCGACAGTCCGCTTATTCCTTTGTATACGGTTGGTTACGCTACCCGCCAGTCTTTTATCCTGGAGCTGGCACCAACCATTATGTGCCTGATTCTGGCTGGGAAGGTGGGATCCAACATTTCTTCGGAGATCGGCACCATGCGAATCACCGAACAGATTGATGCTCTGGAGATCATGGGTGTGAATTCGGCTTCTTATTTGATTTTCCCGAAGATTATAGCTTCGTTATTTACCATTCCGATTATTGTGATCTACAGCATGTTCCTGGGGATTATCGGCGGTTATATCGTGGGGGCTTATTCGGATATGCTTACGATCGAAGATTATTTATATGGCATTCGCTGGGATTTCAAAACGTTTGATGTCATTTATGCTTTAATCAAGACCCTGTTCTTTGCCTTTGTGATTACCAGTATTCCTTCCTACCATGGTTATTATGTGCGTGGAGGTGCCCTGGAAATCGGTAAATCCAGTACAAAATCAGTGGTTTACAGCAGTATTACCATTTTAATTGTGAACTACATCCTGACTCAGTTATTGTTGATATGATCGAAATTAAAAATATCAACAAGTCGTTTGGCGAAAAGCAAGTTTTGCATGATGTTTCCATTACCTTTCATCGACGAAAGATCAATTTGATCATCGGGGCGAGCGGATCCGGGAAATCGGTGCTAACCAAATGCATTGTCGGATTGCATGAAGTTGATTCGGGTAACATAGAGTACGATGGCCGGGATTTTACGCACATGAATTTTAATCAACGTAAATCCATTCGGAAAGAGATTGGTATGCTGTTTCAGGGCTCTGCGCTCTTTGATTCGCTCTCTGTGGAGGAAAATGTTAAGTTTCCCTTGCAGATGTACACCAAAATGACGGAAGAAGAAATATTGGACCGGGTTAACTTTTGCCTGAACCGTGTGGAATTGATCAACGTCAACCACTTGTATCCGGCCGAATTGAGTGGAGGGATGCAGAAACGGGTGGGGATAGCCCGTGCTATGGCTTTAAATCCGAAATATTTATTCTGTGATGAGCCCAATTCCGGACTGGATCCTCAAACGGGTATTGTGATTGATAACCTGATCCGTGAAATCACTGAAGAGTACAACATGACGACCATTGTGATTACGCACGACATGAACTCCGTGATGGAAACGGGCGATCACATTACCTTTATTCATAAAGGAAAGAAATGGTGGGAAGGGAACAGGAAAGAGATCTTAAAAACAGACAATCAGGAGTTGTGTGATTTCGTTTATGCTTCCCGCATCATGAAGAAGTTCAAAAACTTGTAAAGGGCTATTAAAACATCGGGTAATAAAAAAGCCTCTCCATAGGAGAGGCTTTTTTTATGTGTTGGAGTAACTATTATTTAGTTACAACCATTCTTTTCGTTAATCTGTTGTTATCAGCAATTAAAGAATAGAAATAGTTTCCAGCTGTAAACTCAGAAGCGTCGATAGCTACGTTGTAAGAACCTTGAGCTTGACCACCGAAGTTTTGAGTAAATACTTCTTTACCAGTCATGTCATAAACTACCAATTTAACAGCAGTCATGTTGTGCTCTAAGTTGTAAGAGATAGTTGTTTGATCTACTACTGGGTTAGGGAAAGCGCTTAATTGCATTCCGTTGAAGAATTCAACATCTTCTACACCAACGAAGTTCTCATCGATAACTGGCCAGATAGCGATGTTGTTATCTAAACCACCGAATAAATCGTCAGTTACATACCAGTTGTTGCTAGCAACAGCAACTCTGTGGAATGCATATCTGTAACCTTCACCGTCAGCATCAGAAATTAATCCGATAGTATCGTTAGCAGCTTTAGCAGCAGTACCGTCAACTGAAGCAGCGAAATCAGAACCGCTGATAGTAGCTACTGAAGAGAAAGGAGCCCAAGTAAAGTTTGGCCACACCGTATCGATAGCAGTAATGTTTAAAGAAGTAGAAGCAACTTGAGTAGAAGGACCATTGTAATCCTGGTTCCAGTTAGTTCCATCGTGAGAGAAAGCAGCGTTAGCAGCCATAGTCCACAAAGAGAAAGTAATGTTAGAGTTACCTCCTGAGTTGTCAGTTTTACCTGTAAACCAAGCTAAGATACCTTCAACACCGAAGCTGGCAGCATTCAGGTTCAAGTAACCTTGAGCACACTGGTTGATTTCGTTTGTACTGATGTTAACACCATAAACGTATCCACCACCGGTGTATCCGTAGTTCCAAACTTGTCCACCTACAGCGAACTCACCTGGTAACCATTTTGCAGAACCACCTGGAGTCCAGCTAACTGTGTCAGTTGGAGTTTTAGTGCTTGCTTTACTTAAGTTGATTGTTTTAGAATCACGAGCAATTGCATTTCCTTGCTCAGAAACTTGCGCGAAAGACGCTGTTGAAAAAATAGCTGCAACAGCTAAAAAGTAAATTTTTTTCATAATTGTTTATTTAGTTAAAGTTAAAACTTGTTTAGGGTACGAAAATACGAAAATTGATTTAAATACAATATAAAATTAACACAACATTTATTTAACGGTTATTTTAACCAATTAAAGGACTAAACCGTTTCTTCCATGAAGGCTTCAATTGGAGCGCAGGTACATATTAAATTTCTGTCACCATAAGCATCATCAGCTCTTCCAACGGTTGGCCAGTACTTTTGATCTCTGATCCAGGTCAATGGAAAAGCAGCCTTTTCTCTGGAGTACGGATAGTTCCACTGATCAGCAATCACCACTTTAGCTGTGTGCGGCGCATTTTTTAAGAGGTTGTTCTCCTTATCCAGTTTGTTATCAATGATATCCTGAACTTCACGGCGGATGGATTTCATGACGTCGATGAAACGATCCAACTCTTCCTTGCTTTCACTTTCGGTCGGTTCAACCATCAGTGTTCCTGCAACCGGGAAGGAAACAGTCGGTGCATGGAAGCCGTAATCCATTAATCGTTTGGCAATATCGCCTACTTCAACTCCCGATTCGGCTTTAAAATCGCGGCATTCCAGGATCATCTCGTGAGCTACTCGTCCGTTATGATTAGTGTAGAGGATGCTGTAGCTATCTTCTAGTCTCGATTTCAGGTAGTTAGCATTCAGGATGGCTGTTTTGGTGGATTGTTTTAACCCTTCCGTACCCAGCATTTTGATGTAGGCATATGAGATCAAACAAACATAAGCACTTCCCCACGGGGCAGATGATACGGCGGTAATAGCCTGATCACCTCCCGTTTTTACCAGTGGGTTGCCCGGCAAGAATGGGGTCAGCTGTTTCGCTACGCCGATTGGTCCAACTCCAGGGCCTCCGCCTCCGTGCGGAATGGCAAAGGTTTTATGTAAATTCAGGTGGCATACATCCGCTCCGATGTTGGCCGGGTTAGTAAGTCCAACCTGAGCATTCATGTTGGCACCATCCATATAAACCTGTCCACCGTTCTGGTGGATGATTTCTGTGATTTCCATGATGCTCTCCTCAAATACGCCGTGCGTAGATGGATAGGTTACCATCAGGCAGGATAGGTTTGCAGCATGTTGTTCGGCTTTGGCCCGCAAATCGTCTACATCAATGTTTCCTTTTTCATCACACTTGGTTACAACCACTTCCATGCCGGCCATAACCGCACTCGCAGGGTTGGTTCCGTGAGCCGAAGACGGGATCAGGGCAATGTTTCGATGATGGTCTCCTCTGCTCTCATGATAGGCTTTAATTACTAATAATCCGGCATATTCTCCCTGAGCTCCCGAGTTCGGTTGCAGGGAAACGGCATCAAAACCAGTGATCTCAGCCAGGTCATTTTCGAGGTTTTTAAGCATCTCCTGATACCCTTGAGCCTGATCAACAGGAGCAAAAGGGTGCAGGTATGCCCATTCGCCCCAGCCCAACGGAATCAGTTCCGTAGCGGCATTCAGTTTCATGGTGCATGACCCCAATGAGATCATGGAGTGGGTTAATGATAAGTCTTTATTTTCAAGGCGTTTGATGTAACGCATCATTTCCGATTCGGAATGATAGGCTTTGAAAACCATCTCGTTTAAAAACGAGGAAGTCCTTGATAAGTTTTGCGGAATTCCATTCACAGGGCTGCTGGTCGTTGCTTTTTGCTGACCGGCAGCTGCAGCAAAAATATCAACGATGGTTTCGATGTCATCCAGGGTCTCGGTCTCGCCGATGCTGATGGAAATGATGCCGTTACCATAATAGAAGTTGATTTCTTTTTCCAGTGCCAGGGTATTGATCTTGTTTTTCAGATCATCTGAAACACGGTAGGTCAGCGTATCGAAAAAAGTATCGTTTACTCTCTCGTATCCCAGGCTGTTTAAGTGGTTGGCTAACTGGCCGCTCAGACTGTTGATCTGTTTTGCGATGTCGGTCAGGCCGTCGGCACCGTGATACACGGCATACATACCGGCCATAACAGCCAACAATACCTGTGCGGTACAAATATTGGAGGTGGCTTTATCGCGTTTAATGTGTTGCTCGCGGGTTTGCAGTGCCATACGGAGTGCCCGGTTTCCCTGAGCATCAATGGTCACGCCGATGATTCGTCCCGGCACGCTTCTTTTGTATTCATCTTTGGTCGCAAAGTAGGCAGCATGAGGCCCGCCGTATCCCATCGGAACACCAAAGCGTTGTGTAGATCCTATTACGACGTCGGCTCCCCATTCGCCCGGAGGGGTTAGTAAGGTTAAGCTTAAGATGTCGGCAGCAACAACAACCAGGCTTCCCTGAGCGTGCGCCTTTTCCGTAAAGGATTTGTAATCGTTAATCTGTCCTGTGGCATCAGGATATTGCACAATACCGCCAAATACGTTCTCATTGAATTCGAAGGAATTGTGATCTCCGATAATCAACTCAATTCCGAGTGGATTGGATCGGGTTTTTAATACGTCGATGGTTTGCGGGAAACATTTTTCGGAGACGAAAAATTGGTTGGCTCCCGCTTTTTTCGCTTCCCTGCTTCTGCTGTTGAATGCCAGGATCATGGCCTCAGAAGCGGCTGTACCCTCATCCAGTAATGAAGAGTTGGCCAATTCCATGCCGGTTAGTTCCAGTACCATGGTTTGGTAATTCAATAAAGCTTCCAGCCTGCCCTGAGAGATCTCGGCCTGATAAGGGGTATAAGCCGTATACCATCCAGGGTTCTCAAAGATGTTCCGTTTAATAACCGAAGGAAGGATGGTGTTGTTGTATCCCAATCCGATGTAAGATCTGAAGAGTTTGTTTTTCTTGGCCAATTCCCGGGAGTGGTTCAGGTATTCAAATTCACTCATGGGCTTGGCTAACATCAATTCATTCTTTAGTCGAATTTTATTGGGGATGGTTTGTTCTATCAATTCATCTATAGATGCTGCGCCACAGGCTGCCAGCATTTCAGTAACATCATGCGCTCTTGGACCGATATGTCTGCTCGAAAATTTTTCTGATGCCATAATAATAAGTTTATGTATGTTAAAAATAAAGGCTAACAAATGTAATAAAAGCGAACTATAAAAGCCGTTGTTTTTGTTAACAGCTTTGATAAGTTTTTTCCGAAATTTAACAAGATCAGGCCTTCGCCTGGAAGAGGGTATTGAATTTTTCTTTCATTTCGGCTATTTGAGTAATGAGCCCTTTGTTTTTTTCAATGGCATTCCCCACGATGATGATGTCTGCTCCGGCTTTGTAGATTTCCATGGCAGCTTCCGGTGTTCTGATTCCTCCTCCAATGATCAGCGGTCCGGAAATGGCTTCTCGGGTTCTTCGGATCATTTCTGTGGAAATACATTTTTTTGCCCCACTGCCTCCGTCAATGTAGGTCAGCCGGAGTCCCAAATACTCACCAGCCAAAGCGGTTGTTGCAGCGATGTCTGCATTGCCGTGGGGGATGGGGTTGGTTTCGCTAACATAAATGGCTGTGGTGGTGGTGCCGCAGTCGACCAGCAAATAACCCGTAGGGATGATTTCCAGGTCGAGTTTTTGCAATTTAGGCGTGGCAGCAACATGATGTCCGATCAGAAATTCCGGGTTCCTGCCGGAGATTAATGAAAGAAAAAGGATCGCATCGGCATATTTGGATAACTGATCCGGACTACCCGGAAAGATGATGACGGGTTTACTGGTATTCTCTTTGATCAGGCGGCAGGTCTGATTGAAATCGCCCTTGGTAATGATGCTCCCGCCGACAAAGAAAAAATCCACAGCGCTTTCATTACACCGCTTAACAAGTTGAAGCAGTTCGGCAACGGTTTGTTTATCGGGATCAACGAGTACCCCGAACATTTTTTGACCGGAAGCAGCTGTAGTAGCAATATGATGATAAACGCTTTTTTGCACGGGTCAAATTTATCATTTAAAGTGTGTAGACCAAAATACTGTCATCAATTCTTTCCCACTTCATGGCTATTTCTGCTGTAAAACCGGCCAGGTTTATTTTTCCTTTAAAGGAAGGGGATTCTGTTGAGAATTGATCAACAAACAAATGCTCGATAAATAACACTTCCTTTTCACCATAGTACTTGTACAGGGCTTCTTTGGCACTCCAATAAACGGTTAATTCTTCTGTGGTTTGCAGTTTTTCAATGTCTTCCGTACTGAGAAATTTATGTTTCACCCGTTCAATCTTCTGGTCCTGTTTTTCGATATCGATGCCGCAGGCATGATCACTGACCAGTACAGCCGCAAACTCAGTTGTGTGAGAAATGGAAATGTGTTTGCCATTACTCAAGAGCGGTTTTCCTTTTTCAGTGTAGGTGATTTGTTCTCCGGGGAGTAGTTGCTGAAGAAGAAGACGGGTTGCCAGCCATTGTTTGATCCGGCTCTCACTATTCACCTCGGGAAGGTTCAGGTTGTATGGGAGTTGGTTGGCTAATTCGAGCAGTATATCCTTACTTTCCGTAATTTTCCACAGGGCCAGCCGGTGCCGGTCAGAAATATTTTTTTGATGATAAAAAGGCATTACTTGAATGGTATAAGGTTATTCCGTAACTTTGTTATCCTTTTGAATAATAAATTTTACTAAATGAGTACACAAGTGGAAAGATTACCATACAAAGTTAAAGATATATCTTTAGCCGATTGGGGAAGAAAAGAAATTAAATTGGCCGAGGCGGAAATGCCTGGTTTAATGACCTTAAGAGAAGAATATAAAGGCAAACAGCCATTGGCGGGAGCCCGTATCGCGGGATGCCTTCACATGACCATCCAAACAGCGGTATTAATTGAAACGTTGGTTGAGTTGGGTGCTGAAGTAACCTGGTCTTCTTGTAACATCTTCTCAACTCAAGATCACGCTGCAGCTGCCATTGCTGCAACCGGAGTTCCTGTTTATGCCTGGAAAGGTATGAATGAAGAAGAGTTTGACTGGTGTATTGAGCAAACTCTGTTTGCATTTAAAGATGGCCAGCCTTTAAATATGATCCTGGATGACGGAGGCGATTTGACCAATATGGTTTTCGATCGTTACCCGGAATTGTGTGAAGATATCCGTGGGTTATCCGAGGAAACCACAACAGGTGTTCACCGTTTGTACGAAAGAATGCTGAACGGAACACTGGTTATGCCTGCCATTAATGTGAACGATTCGGTTACCAAATCCAAATTCGATAACAAATACGGTTGTAAAGAGTCCCTGGTAGATGCGATCAGAAGAGCTACCGATGTGATGATGGCCGGAAAAGTTGCCGTAGTTTGTGGTTATGGTGATGTGGGTAAAGGTTCTGCCGCTTCATTGAGAGGTGCCGGTGCCCGTGTGATTGTTACCGAAATTGATCCGATCTGTGCACTTCAGGCCGCTATGGACGGTTTTGCTGTGAGACGACTGGAAAATGCCATCGGTGAAGCCGATATCGTGGTTACCACTACCGGAAACAAAGACATCGTTCAGGGGCATCACTTCGAAGCCATGAAAGACAAGACCATCGTATGTAACATCGGACACTTCGATAACGAGATCGATGTGGCCTGGTTGAACAAGAATCACGGTCATACCAAAGATACCATCAAACCTCAGGTAGATATTTATAATGTGAATGGTAACGACATCATTCTTTTGGCTGAAGGCCGTCTGGTGAATTTGGGTTGTGCCACAGGTCACCCGAGCTTTGTAATGAGTAACTCCTTTACCAACCAAACACTGGCTCAAATCGAATTGTGGAACAATTCCGCCGATTATAAAAACGAAGTATACATGTTGCCGAAACACCTGGATGAGAAGGTGGCGCGTTTACACCTGGAGAAAATCGGGGTGGAGCTGACCACGTTGCGTCCGGATCAGGCAGCTTATATCGGTGTGGATGTGGAAGGTCCGTTTAAACCGGAGCATTACCGATATTAAAAAATAGCCTTATAGCTGTGAAGCCCTGACGAAAGTTGGGGCTTTTTTAGTTGTAAATCCGCAATACACTGCCGTCAAAGCTCGTGTTGTATTGCTTGAGTGGCAGGTTGGCCGGTCCTTTGGTTACCGAACCGTCGGTGATCAGGAATTCGGAGCCGCAGCAATCGTCTTTGCCGGAGATGTTATTGGATTGAACAGATACCAGGGCGCAACTGTTGCTCGAATTGTAAGGGCAATGGCGGTCAAATGCCCGGAACTCATCGTTGCTGTACCGGTAAAGAATAATGCCTCTCGATCCTCCGTTCAGATACATCCATCCTCCCGGAACGGAAACTTCATTGTATGCCGGGTTATTGGCGTTGATGGTGTAATTCACACTCACCAACGGGATGTTGGAGTTGTCATCTTTTTTACAGGCAGATAACGTAAACAAGATAAATAATATGTAGAGGCATTTTTTTTGCATTCCTGTAAAATTAGTAAATTCGGATTATTAATTGGACTAACGGTTATGAAGGCATTAAAGTATATTTTCTCACTGGTAATGATCACGGTGGCATTAACAGCATTCGGTCAGGAGACCAAAATGGTAAAAAACCGGAAAAAGATGTTGGAAAAGCAGGAGGAGCAGAAAAAGAAAGCACAGGAAGAAGCGCTGGAGGAAGGAAAAAAACGCCACATGAACATCCAGTCCAAGAGTACGAAGAAAAGGATGAAGCAGAACATGAAAAAATCGAAGGCTGTAAATCGTAAACGCAGCGGTGAGAAAAAGTCCTTTTTTGCCAGAATCTTCGGAGGGAAATAACCCTGAAACGTAAAGCATCAAATTTCAGGTCACAAATTTTTGGGATATGTAGTTTGTGTTTTGTTATTTTGGTGACGAGGGCACTAATTAAATCGAATCAATAACAGCAAAACGTATTGATACCTAAAATAACGGCAATTATAGTTGATGATGAAGCGCTGGCCAGGGAGAACCTGCATTTGCTTCTGGAAGAGTTCTGTCCCGAAGTGGAGATTCTCGGTATGGGGGAGAATGTGGATCAGGCCCGCCAATTGATCCGGGAGAAAAAACCCGAAGCTGTCTTTTTGGACATCAGAATGCCAAGTGGTGAAGAAGGGTTGGAATTGCTCGATGATGTGTTCAACTACAATTTTCAGATCGTGTTTGTAACGGCTTTCAAGGAACACGCCATCAAAGCATTTAACATCAATTCGATCCATTACATTTTAAAACCGATCGATATCGACGATTTAAAAGCTGCAGTTGAGAAACTGATCAGCTATAAAACACTCTTTAACCAGGACTCACAGAACCTCGACACCTACCTTCAATCCATCCGGAATTTTTCAGAGAGCATTCATTATCAACAAGAATCCAGTAAGATTACAGTGTCTCACAGTAAAGGGATCAAGATCATTGATGACAATACGATCTTATACCTTGAAGGAGACGGGAACTGCACCAACCTGCATTTTACCGACGGAACCACCTTTTTCGATACCCGCACACTGAAAGTGTATGACGAAATCCTCAATGGTAAAAAATTCTTTCGAATCCATAAGAAATACATCATTAACCTGACGCACCTGACCGATTATCTGAATGAAGATGGGTATTCGGCCAAGCTGCAAACAGGTGTTTTGTTGCCCGTGGCAAGAGCAAGGGTTACGGAATTTATCCAAACCATCAAATCGCTATAATCGATAATTACTACCGGATAATTGCTGAGCACTACCTTTTGATATAAGACGATAACCAACTGCACGACTTTCCGTACATTTAGAAAGCACGAATACTAACTATTCCGATTAACTCATACGCACGAATTAAAATTTTAGATCATGAAATCCATCAACGCAATCATTATTGACGACGAAGAAAATGCGCGTCAGAACCTGAGTATTTTATTAGAAGAATTTTGTCCTGAAGTCAATGTTCTGGGAGAAGCCGGTTCGGCCGATGAAGCCCGGGAACTGATCGCGGAAAATCAACCTGACCTCCTTTTTCTGGATATTAATATGCCCAATGAAGATGGTTTTGAATTGCTGGATTCCATTGAAGAAAAGAATTTTTCGGTGATCTTTATTACTGCTCATAACCAGTTTGCATTAAAGGCGCTGAAGGTTGGCGCCATTGATTATCTCGAAAAACCGATCGATATTGAGGATTTGCAAACAGCAGTTTCCAAGATTGCCAAAAAGGAAGGTGATGCCTCCGGTGTGGACTATAGCATGATCAAAAAATTACTGCACGATTACAGGAACGACAGCAAGTCGGATATCATAGCCATTCCTACATTGAGCGGTTATGAGATCATTAAAGTGGAGGATATTGTCCACCTGGAAGCGGATGAAAGTTATACCCGTATTTTTCTCGCGAATGGGAAGAAATGCACAAGCAGCATGACCATTGCCAAATATGAGAAAGTACTGGATGATAATATTTTTTACCGGGTGCACAAATCCCACATCATCAATACCCGTCATCACCTCAAAGAATTTAACCGGCAAGAGGGTAACGTAGCCATTATGGACAATGGCGAAGCCATTCCTGTAGCCAGAAGAAAATTATCCGGATTTATTAGTAAAATTAAAACATTCTAGAGGGGTTCATGCGTAAAATTCTCGGGCTTTTTCTGGGCTGCATCCTTGTTCTTCATGGAGCTGCCCAGCAATACAACTTCATCAATTATTCCATAGAGAACGGACTGGCGCAGTCGCAGGTGCGGGCAATCTGTCAGGATAACAAAGGTTACCTGTGGATCGGTACCCTGGGAGGCCTTTCCAAATTTGACGGCGTTCATTTTGAGAATTTTTCCATCAATGATGGCCTCCTCAATAATCAGATCAATTCTATTTTTAATGACTCCGGGGGGAACCTGTGGTTCGGAACCAACGGAGGTGTGAGCTATTACGACGGACACCAATTTGTTAACCTTCAGTTTAAAACCGAATTGGCCGAAAACTCAGTGATGGCTATTGCCGAAGATCAGGCCGGTAACATCTGGTTTGCTACCGATGGTGGCGGGATGGTTTACTATGACGGAAAGGAACTCAATTACCTCGTTTTACCGCGTGGGATGGATAATAATTACATCAGGCATGTGGTATCCGATGCGCAGGGGAAACTGTGGCTGGCTACCCGAAACGGGATTACATCCATCGATAAGAACCTGACCATTAGCGATGAATTGAAGGATGTAAACGCCACTCAACTGCTTATTGACGGGCCGGTGATCTGGTGTTCTACGTTTGGCGACGGGATGTTGCAACTTACGGGTGATTCCTGTATAAAGCTCCAGGTTCAGGACGGATTAATCAGCAACCACATCCGTGCCTTTGTAAAACGGAACGACGGGTCATATTGGTTTGCGGCTAAAAACGGGATCTCCAAATACATGAACGGACAGTTCAAGAATTTTACGGCTAAAGATGGTCTCAAAGATCCGAATATCAAGTGTGTGATCGAAGATGAAGAGGGGAATCTGTTCTTCGGTTCGGATGGAGGAGGGTTGACCAAATTTACGAATGAGGATTTTGTTTGCTACACTCAGGACGATGTGATCGGGAGTAATGTGGTGATGTCGATCATGGAAGACCAGAACAGTAATATTTGGTTGTCGACCTATGGAGATGGAGTCGGTGTGTTTACCAGTAAAGGGTATTTTTTGTTCACCACGAGAGACGGGTTAGGAAACAATACCGTGTGGTGCAGCATGTTGTCCAATAAACCCAGTGTATGGGTGGGAACATCCAATGGTATTTCGGAGTTCGACGGAAAAACATTTACCACCTATGATACGGATGACGGGCTGAATGCGAATAAAGTATATGCGCTTCAGGAAGATCATACCGGCCGGATTTGGATCGGAACAAAAGAAGGGGTTTCCCTGCTCGATCCTCAGACCGGGAGCATCACTAACCTCGATATTGCCCGTAACATCCGCGCAATTTATATAGACGACAACGATTATATCTGGTTTTGTTCTTCCGACGGTTTGGTGAAATACAATGTTCAAACGCAGAATTTCAGGATTTATAAAAAAGGCGATGGCCTGCCGGATGAAAGTGTGATGAATATTGTGAAGGACCGCGAAGGGAATTACTGGATCGGAACAACGAACGGCCTGGCGTTGTTAAAAGGAGATCAATTTTATACCATAACGGTTCCGGATAATTATGCCTCCAACAACATCAATTTCCTTCAACTGGATCAGTACAACAGTTTGTGGATCGGAACCAACTTCGGCTTGTATCAATTGAGTGTCAAAGGTAAATCCGAATTTAAGTCTACCGATTTTATCCGCTATTCAAACCTCGATGGGTTAAAGAGTTTGGAATGTAATCAGAATTCCAGTTTTATTGACAGTAAGAATAACCTGTGGTTCGGCACCAGTTACGGATTGGTGAAGCATCAGCTGTCCGAAAAGAAAAGCAAAGTAGCTACGCCCAGGGTGCAGCTCAAAGATGTGCGTCTTTTCTTTGAAAAATTCAACTTTTCAAACTATGCGAAAGGAAAGATTCCTAAAAGCGGATTGCCTAATGAGTTGGTGTTGCCGTACAACAAGAACCACCTGACCTTCGATTTTGTCGGGATTTACCACACCAGCCCGGATAAGGTTAAATACCGGTTTAAGCTGGAAGGATTTGATGAGCATTGGCAGCCGTTAACGACATCCAATTTTGTGACCTACTCCAACATTCCTTCCGGAGATTTTACATTCCACTTGTCGGCTACAACCGATATGGAACACTGGAGCGTACCGGTTAAATTTTCGTTTACCGTCAGGCCGCCCTTCTGGTTTACCTGGTGGTTTTTTACCTTATGCGTGCTGGTTGCTTCCGGGCTTGTTTACCTGATTGTGATGCGCCGGAGAAGAATTGAAGATGCCAGGCGGGAAACCCAGTTGATTGTTGATAAATCCAAGATGCTTTCTTTGGAGCAGCAAGCACTTAACGCGAGCATGAACAGGCATTTTATATTCAACGCCCTGAATTCGATTCAGTTTTACATCAACCGGCAGGATAAAATTTCCGCAAACAAGTACCTGTCCAGTTTTGCAAAGCTGGTCAGGAAAAATCTCGATAGTTCGCTTGAGAATGAGATCTTTTTAGAAGATGAGCTCGACAGGATTAACCTCTACCTGAAACTGGAACAAATGCGTTTTCAGGATAAATTTACATACACGGTGGCAGTCGATCCTGAAATTGACCCGCAAGCCATTAAAATACCATCCATGCTGCTTCAACCCTTTATCGAAAACTCGATTTGGCATGGGATTTTACCGTCCAATACCAAAGGGCACATTCAGGTAGATGTTAAAAAAGATGAAAATAAGCTGGTGATTACCGTTCGTGATGACGGCATCGGTATCGATGTCAGCCTGGCTCAAAAACAAGGCAAAAAAGCACATCATGATTCGAAAGGGATGGAACTCACGAAAGGGCGGATCAACCTGATCAGTAAGATTTCTCAGAAAGACTGTGCCATTAAGGGGCCTTACCAGATTTACGATCAGAACAAAAAAGTAGCAGGAACGGAAGTGTCGATAGTTATTTCACTTTAATTACATTTGAACCATGAAGGTAAAAGAAATAACGGCAATCATCGAGGCATTTGCTCCCTTATCTTTTCAGGAGAGTTACGACAATTCAGGGTTGATCGTCGGGCATCCGGATGATGAGGTGAGCGGCGTGCTCATCTGTATGGATTGCATCGAAGAAGTGGTGGATGAAGCTCTGGCCAGTCAATGTAACATGATCATTTCTCATCATCCGATCGTTTTTAGCGGATTGAAGAAGCTGAATGGGAAAAATTACATCGAACGGGTGGTTTTGAAAGCCGTCAAAAACAATATCGCGATTTATGCGGCTCATACCAATCTGGATAATGCTCCGGGCGGGGTGAGTTTCCGGATGGCTGAAAAAATAGGGTTGCAGCATTGTAAAGTGCTCCAGCCTAAAGAAAGCCTGTTGTCGAAAGTGGTTTGCTTTTGTCCTGTAGATGCGGCTGAAAAAGTGCGGCAGGCGATGTTTGATGCCGGAGCCGGCCACATCGGTCGGTACGCGGAGTGCAGTTTTCATGTTGCAGGAACCGGCACATTCAAGGCCGGTGAAGAAGCCAGTCCCTATGTGGGGGAAATCGGAAAAAGACATGAAGAGCCGGAACTTCGGGTAGAGACCGTTGTGCCGAATTACCTCCTTGCCGGAGTTCTTGAACAAATGCTCCGGGTGCACCCTTACGAAGAAGTGGCCTATGATGTGTATCCGATCCGGAATAAACTGTCTACGGTTGGAAGCGGCGTGATCGGAGAATTGCCTGCAGAACAAGATGAATTAATGTTTTTAAATTCGCTGAAAACATCGCTCAATACCGCCTGTGTCAGGCATACCGGGTTGCTTCAGAAACCGGTAAAACGGGTGGCACTGTGTGGTGGTTCAGGGAGCTTTTTGTTGCCGGATGCGATGGCTGCCGGAGCCGATGTACTGATTACGGGCGATTTTAAATACCATCAATTTTTTGATGCCGAGGACAGGATTGTGATTGCGGATGTCGGCCATTACGAAAGTGAACAATATACAACCGAGCTGATTTATGATATTCTTATCAAAAAAATTCCTAATTTCGCAGTTCGTTTATCGAAAAAAAATACAAACCCTGTAAATTACCTATAAGATGGCTAAACAAGATGCTACAATTGAAGAAAGGCTGAAAGCGCTTTACGAATTGCAAGTTATTGATTCTACGATCGATAAAATCCGTAAAGTAAGAGGAGAACTTCCTTTGGAGGTTCAGGACCTGGAAGATGAAGTGGAAGGCCTCGGCATAAGATTGGAAAAGCTGAACAACGAGATAGAAGATCTTAAAATTGAGATTTCCAACCGTAAAAACAGTATTACCGATTCAAACAACCTGATCAAGAAGTACGAGGAGCAGCAAAATAAGGTTAGAAATAACAGGGAGTTTGATGCCATCACCAAGGAAATTGAATTCCAGAACCTGGAAATTCAGCTGGCTGAAAAGAAGATTAAGGAAGGCGAATTCCAGTTGGAATCCAAAAAGGAAAAACTGACTGAAGCTCAGGAGTATATGGATGGCAGAAAGCTGGACTTGGATAACAAGAAGAAAGAACTGGAGGAAATTACATCCGAAACTCAGGCTGAAGAAGAAAAGCTGGTTAAACAATCTGAAAAAGCGGCCAAAGTAATCGATGACCGATTGTTAACAGCATATACCAGAATCAGAGAAAATGCCCGTAACGGACTTGCCGTGGTTACCATTCAACGGGATTCTTGCGGAGGTTGTTTTAACAAAATCCCGCCTCAAAGACAGTTGGATATCAAAAACCACAAGAAGATCCTGGTTTGTGAGCACTGTGGTAGAATCCTGGTAGATTCAGCTTTTGATCCGAATTTCGAGGAACAGGAAGAAGAAGTAAAGCCAAAGCGAAGAACTACCAGAAGAAAGAAAGAAGAAGCATAAGTTCATCTTATCGTCATAAAATAAAGCCCTTCCCGATCCCGATAATTATCGGAACTATCCGGAGGGGCTTTTTTTGTAAAGGAATATTTTGTACATTCATGGGATGAAAAAGGGACTGGCACTAATACTTGTAATGGTTTTTACGTGTAGCTGCCTGATCGCTCAAAGCAATAATGACTCACTTTTAACGGTCTATCAGTCTGCAGCGACAGACAGTTCCAGGATAGACGCGCTTCACCAGTTTATTAAGACCAATTATTCTACTCCGGATTCGGCCATTAAATACGCCGAGTTCGCCGTTGAGTTTTCCAGAAACATCGACAATAAATACTGGCTTGCGAAGTCCTATAATCTATTGGCCATCGCATATTATTATCAGGGCGATCTCATCAACAGCAAGAAGAATTTAAATGAATCGCTGAAGTACTATTCCTTTCTTAAGGATCAATCCGGTATGGCTACCTGTTACAATGGGATCGGTGTGGTCAATTACGATCAGGGAAAGCTGTACGACGCCCTGGAATACTTCATTAAATCCATCCGGATCAAGCAAAAGACCGACGATACGACCAGTATTGCCATGACCCTCAATAACATCGGGAACGTGTATAAAGATTTGGGCAAGTACGACCGTTCCATGGAGTACTACAACAAATCGATGGAGCTGAAAGAAAAGGTAAACGACCGGCATGGATTGGCGATGACCTTAAATAACATCGGTTTGCTGAACCACGACCATGGAGATTATGAAACGGCTCTTGATTATTATAACCGTTCGCTGAAGATCAAAAAAGAGATCGCCGATCTGCATGGTGAGGCCATGACGTTGAATAACATCGGGCTGACCTATGAAGTCCAGAAAAAATATAAAGACGCCTTATCGTATTACCAGAAGTCCATTGATCTTCGCGAAAAGATCAATGATCAGTTCGGGCTTGCGATGAACCTGGTTAACATTGCTACGGTATACCGTGAAACGGGCGATTTTACGAGGGCTTATAAGTACCTGTTCAGGGCTGAAAAAATAGCTAAGGAAGTGGGTGCCACGACTCAACTCCGGGATTGTTATCAGCGTCTGTATGAAACCTATGAAAGACAGGGCTCCATTCAGTCAGCCTACAAGTACTACAAATTGTTCGAGGAAACCAAGGACAGCATTATGAATGAGGAGAGCCTGAAGAATGTACAGAAATTGCAGGCCAAATATGAGAATGAGAAGCAGCAGCTGGAAATTCAGAATCTTTCCAAAAAGGATGAGCTGAATAAGGCACAGCTTGAGAAAAATAAAGCGGAACTCACAAGTAAACGCATTGTCAATATTGGTTTGATTGTAGGCATTGGAGTGTGTATCGGGCTGATCATTTTTTTCTTTGTCATCCTGAAATACAGGAGGAGAAAAGAAACCGAACTTGAGCAGTCGCTGGAAGAGAAAGAGGTGCTTTTCAGGGAGGTGCATCACCGGGTGAAGAACAATTTTCAATTGATCAGCAGTTTATTGAATCTGCATCTCAACAATACGGACAATGAAGCGGTTCAGATGGCTTTGAATGAAGCCAGAGACAGGATCAATTCAATGTCACTGGTTCATGAAAAATTGTATAAATCCAAAAGCCTTTCCAACATTAACCTGAAAGATTATGTGAGCGATCTGGTGGTTTATTTGCTGGATAATTTTGACGAAGATGTTGATCAGAAAATTGAGATTGATGAGTTGGAACTGGACATTGAAACGGCAATTCCGTTGGGGTTGATCTTCAACGAACTGATCACCAATTCCATGAAATATGCCTTTAAAAAACGGGAAGGCGGAAAAATTACCATTGCCATAAAAAAAGACGGTGCCGGGTATGAGGTGCACTATGCAGATGATGGCATCGGACTGCCTGACCACATCGATTTCGACAACCTGGATTCTCTGGGATTGAACCTGGTTCAGATTCTGGTATTGCAATTGCACGGCCAACTGAACGTGATCCGGGAAAACGGAACGGCCTATTCCTTCAGCATCAGAAAGACTACTTAATTGTTGCAATATTTGGAGATCAGGGCGTATCCCTGGGTCAGACCAAGCTCTCCGGATTTGCTGAGGTCGCTGCAAGCCTGGTCGTTGCTTTCCAGGATCAGCAAGATCAATGCCCTGTTCAGGAAAGCCTCTCCGAAGCTCGGCGAATATTTGATGGCTTCACTATAATCGTTAATGGCTCCGATGTAATCTTCATTCTGAAATTTCAGGTAGGCCCGGTTAAAGTAAGCATAAGCGAAGTTCGGATTCAGTTCGATGCACTTGTTGTACTCTTTAATCACGTCTTCCAGCGCATAGCTGTCGTTCGTTTCCGATTTGGAAGCGATTTGGTACAGGATGTTGGCCTTGCCGAAATAGGCCATGTAGTTATCGGCATCCAGATGTAATGATTTATTAAAGTCGAGGATGGCCTTATCGTAATATCCCAGCGAAGCGTTGGTTACGGCTCTTTTCAGGTAAAGTTCCCCGTTAAAGAGGTCCAGATTGATTTTGTCATTCAGGGTTTTTAATTTTTCCTTTTTCAGGGTTTCGGAGATGTCGTCATCCTGATCGTTCAATAAGAAATAAGCGGTAAACGATTCATTTTTCTTGTTCCAGCTGTCGATGATGCGTTTATGTTTGGTAGATGCCAGTAAGCTGATGTAGTATGGATTGACCAGTGCGATTTCATGGTTGTTGATCTGTTCTACATTTTTATTCACCTGGCCGCCGCTAAAAGAGGTAACCTTGGCAATGAATAGTTCTTCCTGTTGTTTCAGGCTGTCGGTAATGTTCAGTTTACTTTCGTTGATGATGTCGGCGGTTTGAAGATCAAAATCAGCACCTTTATAATCTCCCAGCTGTTGTTTGAGGTCGGCTCTTAGCCGGTATCCATCCACAAAATCGGGATACAAGCCGATCGCTTTTTCGATGTCTTTTAAAGCGGCTTTGGGTTTTTTGAGGCGTTGGTAAACCAGAGCCCGGTTGTAATAGGCCAGGATGTTCTTGGAGTTCAGTAGGATAACCTGGTTATAGTCTTCCAGGGCT
Source organism: Flavobacteriales bacterium (assembly GCA_020435335.1). GTDB lineage: Bacteria > Bacteroidota > Bacteroidia > Flavobacteriales_E > Vicingaceae. Next base: position 43,330 of record JAGQZT010000038.1, read on the forward strand.
TTTTGAAAATCTTCCTGTTCGAGGTAGATGCCGGCCCGGTTGTAATATGCCGAAGTGGAATTCGGTGCCAGTTCAATCACATTGTTGAGATCTGTCAGCGCTTCATTCTGATGTTCGATCTTGTTGTAGACCATGGCACGCTGGAAGAAGGCGTAACTGTTGTCCGGTTCGAGGTGTAAGGCTTTGTTGATATCCACGAGTGCCGAATCGTATTTGATGAGGTAATAGTACGCGGTTGCCCTTCTGACATAGGTGTTGGCTTTTCGCGGGTCATTTTTAATGATGAGGTTAAAGTCCTTGATGGCTTCCCGGTATTTTTTCAGGCCGAGGTACGACATGCCGCGGATGGTATAGACCAGTTCCTTGTTGTTGTGAAAATAGAGAGCCGTGTTGCAATCGGCAACGGCTTCCTCATAGTTCTGGAGGTAATTGTAGGTGATGGCCCGGTTCAGGTAAATGTCGGAGTTGGTTGAGTCCAACCGGATGGCTTGTTGGAAATCATCGAAGGCACCTTGATAATCCTGGAGCCGGTCGCGGATGGATGCCCGGATGATGTAAGTTTCGATAAAACGTGGGCGGAGGTAGATGGCACGTGAAAAATCCTCTTCGGCACCGATCAGATCACTCAGTTCCACTTTGGCAAAACCTCTGTAATAATAGGCTTCATAGTTTAAGGAATCACTGCTGATGATTTCATTGAACTTTTCGATGGCGCTTTTGTATTCCTTGTTGGAGAGTTCGAGCCGGCCGACCAGCATTTTATTCTCTTTCTTTTTTTGTTGAGCATTTACTGTGGAGAGCAGTCCGATGAGTATAAATGCCAGGATTGCTTTTTTGTTACATTGAGCCAGTCGGAATGTATACAGAAAAAGGAGGGAATGATTCGAAAAATGCTTCGATAAACTCAGCATGGCACATTAAAAGTTCTTACAAGTCACAAAAAAACGGATTATTTGGGACTAACGTCTGCGAAGGGTCAACTAAATTGTTAAAGAAATATAATTCCTATTTCAGGTTGTAGGTATAGATCATATTCTGGTGAGCTACAACCAAATTGTAGGTGTTGTCTTTGTTGATGTCTGCAATGCGGTAAGCTGTTGATCCGGCCAGCGGGAACCCGTCGGCCAAAACCCCTTTATGGATGAGGTAGATCTGATTGCCGGCTACCAGACCTAATGCAGGTTCGGTCATGTTGTAACCAACCGGTGCCGATTTGATCGGTTGCTGGTATTCGGCTTCAAAGAGCTTATTTTTCTCGCTGTCGGAGATCAGGATGTTTCCATCCCAGTAAAAAGCATAATCCGGAAGCTTATCGCCATTAAAATCAAGGGTGCTGAAATGAGCGCCAGCCGGAACATCATCCACCTTTAATGCTTCTTTCTTGTCGTTCAGATACAACTTCACAACAGTTGCATTGGAGTCGGCGGTAACCAGATAAGACTTAGCAAGGGTACTGGCTGTTTTCAGGTAAACCGGATTACCGGTAGGAAGCAGGTTTTCCAGCTTGATCCGGTCTTTTCCGGAGCGTTCAACTACTTTCACCTGGCCGTTTTGTAGCGGGATCACAATGTAGTCTTTGCCGTCGATTGCGAAATGATGGATCGGATTTTTGGCAGAGCTTTGAGTTTCGTCATATTCCCAGCCCTTAACCGCTGATCCGGTGATGTCGTAGTTGTACACGATGTTGTTGGTGCAGCCGATCAGAATCCGGTAGTTTCGGGATTTGTCATAGTCGATCGGGGTTACGCTGCAACTGGCTTCGGCAGGTAGTTTAACCGGATACTGTTCCACATTGTTTCCGTTTCGGTCGATCAGGTAGATTTTACTTTTTGTATTGAACAACAGCTGCAGCTTGTTGTTTTTATAGGCGTCGATCTGTTTGAAATCGCCCATCACTTTTTCCTGAAGTTGCTTGGTCCAGAGTACTTTGCCGGTGTTGCTGATCAGGTAGAGTTTGTGCGCGTCATCCTGCACGATGATTTCTTTGCCACCGGTTGTATGGTTTGTAACGATTTGCGGAGCATTGGAAGTGAATGTGTCCAGCGCCAGCTCCCAGAGAGAGGCGGTTTCCTGCTTGTAAACCGGATTGTATTTCAGGTAAATGGAATTGTAGTACAGGTTGTTCTTTTCGGTAGACATTTGAAAAGCGATGGCTTCAAACTTCCGGAATGTGGCCAGCTTATCGTCGAATACGGGGAGGTACTCCTCTTTGCTGAAGGTTTTATAGAGGTTCACCGAGCGGGCAATGTTGTTGTAGATGAAAATATTGCTGCTTCCCGACAGGTTATCCGAAAAAGTCTCAAAATTCTGATCGTTGGCGAGAACCTTGTTGTTGCCGATATCGGATAAATATGCTTTCAATGCATTTTCGGAAGCGGCAAATACGACGAATTCATCCACAAAACAAAAGTAGGGAGACGGTATAGCAACAAAAGGTTTTCCCAGCAATTTCGGGAAGAGATCATTAAGCCCGATCCGTTTGATGAGATGGCCGTTAAACGAGCTGGAATCCTGTTCAGGGATTGTTTTGAGCGCGATATTCATCAGGCTTTCCTTCGACTTGTCATCTTTCAGTTTCAATGCCACGAACCGGTTATTGCCGAAGTCTTCCGTTTGAGATTCTGTGATAAAGAAAGCGGCTTCCTCACTGATCTGATCCAGCAATTCCACTTCGAGATCGACACCATATTGCTTGGTCACCTCATCGAGGTACTTCTGGTATTGGAAAAATTGATTTTTACCTTTTAGTAAGGCCTTCCGGTTGTCAAAGAATTTTTGGGTATTCGTAAATCCGTAGTGGTAGACAAAAGCGGCGTTGTAGGGGATCACTTCCAGGAGATCAAGGTCTGTTGCTTTTTGGTCTTTCAGTAAATTAATGCTGTTTTTGTCGCGCGCAAAGCTGAAACCACTCAGGGCGAAGGAATTGGGTTTGATATCCAAATCCAGTTCCGTCCAGGTCGCATAATTTTCGAAGGTTTGAAAATAATCTTTGGAGGCTTTGTTCAGGTATTGGTTGACGATTTTGGTAAAATGCGGAGTATGAATGAAAACATTGCCATCTTCGGCTTGTCCGGAGGCTTCCATGACCTTGGCAAAGTCTTTATCGTTCAGGAGACTGTTCTCGTTGTTCAGTTGCCGGATTACATCTTCGATCAAGATGGCGCTGTAGCTGAAAGCGAGTGTGTTTTTGTATAAGGCCAGAGAGATCTTACCGGTTTTTCCGGGGAAGGCGTGAATGTTCACACCGTCATAATCGCGGGAGGTCGGGTTGGATTTGCCGGCGCTTTTCAGTTGTTGAACGACGTCTTCTTCCGTAAGGGTTTCCGGAACGGAAAGATAGAACACGAAGTCGTAGTTGTTTGCGCCGGAGAGGTGTAAAGAAGCGAGTACGGCTTTATTGGGAATGCTGGTCTTGAAGGTTGAATTGAGCAGGGAGTCAAAATAGTTGATCTGCCTGTGCATGTCTTTTGCGGCAGAAGTACTGTCGGCCAGTTCCTGCCAGATGATGTTGGTCGATTTTATTTTTTCGAAAAGAGCACTGAAGTTGTTTTCCTTGATGATGAGTGCGGCATGCTGCGGTATCGCTTCGAAGGTAATCTGACTAACGGGCTCTTTCACATTTTTGTAAAAGTTGTAGGCAATAAAACTTACTGCACACATCAGCAGGATGAATAAACCTAAAAGTATTTTTTTGGTCATGGCGACTTTTGCCCTTTTAATTCCAAGTAAAATTAGTGGCTTTCAGCAGCAGATGAAAAGTGAAATGATGAAAGAATTAACAATGCGAAGTTAATACGGCGTTACCCGAATCGGATCATTTGGATGGCCCGATGAATTGCAATAGAGCGAGTTTGTACGAATTTAATCCCATGCCGGCGATAACACCCAGGCAGTGTTTGGCCATCAGGGAAACGTGGCGGTATTCTTCCCGGGCATATACGTTGGAAATGTGAACTTCGATCACGGGTGTTTCGATGCCAGCTATGGCATCGCCTATCCCAACAGAAGTGTGGGTATAGGCGCCGGCATTCATGATGATGCCGTCGTAGCTGAATCCGGCTTCATGCAATTTGTTGATCAGTTCGCCTTCCACGTTGCTCTGATAATAGTCGAGGGTAACATCCGGAAAATCCGTTTTCAGCTGCTCGAAATAGGCCTCAAAGGTCATGCTGCCGTAAATGGAAGTCTCCCGTTTTCCCAACAAGTTTAAATTTGGCCCGTTAATAACTAGTATCTGCATATCTTGAATGACTTTCACAAAGATATATATTTGCATAGAAATGCCTGAAGCAAGCCCATGCAAAATTCAAATGCCAACTGCCAAATGCCAATATTGAAATTTGATCGTTGATGTTTGAAGCATGTTTAATTGAAAATTAAGTTGAACTGGACACCCACCATAAAAGGCTTTAAATCCTACCTGCAACTGGAGCGGTCGTTGTCGTCCAATTCCATTGAAGCCTATTTGAGGGATGTGGATAAACTCGTGCAATTTCTCGAAATTCATGAGCTGGATGTGAATCCCGACAAGCTGGAGCAGCATACCGTGGAGGAGTTTTTGAAATGGATCAGCGAACTGGGAATGAATGCCCGGACTCAGGCGAGGATTCTTTCGGGCTTAAAAGCATTCTATAAATACCTGCTGATGGAAGATCTGATCGATGTGGCTCCTACCGACCTGATCGAAGCTCCCAAGATCGGAAGGAAGCTCCCGGAGGTATTAAGTATCGATGAGATTAACGGGCTGATCGAAGCCATCGATTTAAGTAAACCCGAAGGCGAACGGAATAAAGCCATGCTGGAAACCATGTACAGTTGCGGGCTGAGGGTTTCGGAACTGGTCGGACTAAAAAAATCGAACCTGTTGTTGGAAGAGGGGTTTGTCCGGGTAATCGGGAAAGGTGATAAGGAGCGGATTGTCCCCATCGGTAGTGTCGCCATCAAGCACATCCGGATTTACATCGAAAGTACCCGTAATCACATGGATATCGAGAAAGAAAGTGAGGATATACTTTTTCTCAACCGGAGGGGCAGGCAGCTTACCCGCGTCATGGTGTTTACGATCATTAAACAATTGGCCGAAAAATCCGGATTGGATAAGCAGGTCAGTCCGCATACATTTCGGCATTCCTTCGCGACTCATCTGGTAGAAGGAGGTGCCGACCTGAGGGCTGTTCAGGAAATGCTGGGACACGAATCGATCACGACTACCGAAATTTATACCCACCTCGACCGGGAATACCTGCGTGATGCAATTTTAAGTTTTCATCCCCGAGCCAAGTAGTTTTTTTCTTAATTTGGGAGGAAAAATATAAAATTGACAGAAAGCATAACTAAACATCCGGCCTGGAAGGCGGAATTGAATAAAACCATTTTAAAGTACCATACCATTGCCTTGTGGGTAGCTGTGGTGTTCGATCTGCTGTTCTTTGTCACCGACTATTTTAATATTTACGACTATTGGCAGGAATTTTTAACCTTCAGGGCTTCCGTTTCCTTAATCTGCCTGATCACGGTCTTGTTTCACAAAAAACTGCGCATCAACCGGGAAGTACTTGGGGTTATTCCGGTGTTGCTCATTTCGGTCCAAAATGCCTACATGTGGAGTGTGATGGATGTGCAGCAATTTCAGCAACACGCCTTTGCTTACATCGCCCTGTTTATCGGTTCGGGCATGTTCATGTTCTATCATGTGTACTATTCCATCTTCATTGTTGTTGTCAATATCGTGGCTAACATTATTTTTCTGAAGATTAACAGTTCGCTCACAGCAGATGAAATATTGGTGAACGGAGGGCTTCTTACCGGAGCTGTAGCCGTATTCTCCATTTTGCTGATCCGCATGCGTTATCGGTTAACTAAAAAAGAAGTTGTTGCCCGGCATGCCCTGGAGCGATCCAAGCAGGAGGTGGAAGAAAAGAACAATGAGATCGTAGACAGCATCAACTATGCGAAACGCATTCAGGAAGCCCTGATTCCGCCGGAGAAAAAACTCAGGCAGATCCTTCCCGATTCGTTTGTCATCTTCAAACCGAAAGACATCGTAAGCGGAGATTTTTACTGGGCTACAGTTACCAATACCACTACGGGAACCGATCAGGATAGTAATAAACTGCTGCTCTTCAGTGTGGCCGATTGTACCGGTCATGGTGTTCCGGGAGCGTTTATGAGTATTATAGGGTTGAAATTATTTAATCAATCCGTAAAGCAACCCGAAGTAAATACACCGGCTCAGGCACTTGATTACCTCGACCGGGAGATTTTTAATACGGTTAATCTGCATTCGGAAGATGACAAGATTATTCGCGACGGGATGGATCTCGCCCTGTGTGCGGTAGATTACAGCAACATGAAGCTACACTTTGCCGGCGCGAACAATCCGGTTTATATCGTCCGAAATAAAGAACTACATGAGATTAAGGGAGATAAAAAGGCAATCGGCTCGTATCAATCCGAACACGCGTTTACCGATAAAGAATTTCAACTGGAAAAAGGAGATGTAATCTACACATTCTCTGATGGTTATGCCGATCAGTTCGGTGGCCCGAATGGGAAGAAGCTAAAATATGCTGTGTTTAAACAGCTGCTCATCGATAATGCCCACTTGAGCATGGAGGAACAAAAGGCGATTCTGGAAGCCTATTTTGAGGAATGGAAAGGAACACTTGAGCAACTGGATGATGTTTGTGTGATCGGTATGAGAATTTAGCTGCGCTAAAGAGCGAACACCTGAAATCAACCGTTCCTTTAATCTTACCGTATTAAACACCCAAATTCATTATCTTTACCACATGTTGAGGTTTACAAAGATATCTGTTGTTTTTTTGCTCGTTTTAGTGTTGTTTTCCTGTCGGAAAGATTTTGAACGGGCCAATTGGGATGTGGACTTACTGGCACCTTTGATTAAAACTTCCCTGAATCTGCAGGATTTATTGCCCGATTCGGTACTTCAAACCAATCCGGATACCTCCCTGAAAATCGTTTATGAGAAGAACATCTTCGACGTGAATGTCGATTCCCTCTTTAAGATTCCGGATACAACAATCACGGAGATCTATTCGATTCCGCTATCCTCAACCGTAGCACCGGGCGATTCGTTCTACTCGGAAGCGAAAGAATACAGCCTGAACGTGAGCAATGGCGTCGGACTCAATTATGCCGAAATAGAATCAGGCTTCATCGAAGTGGAAATTTTCAGCGAGATCAAAGAGAAAGTGATCGTAACATATACCATTCCCAGTGCCACAAAAAATGGAGACACGCTGGTATTGAAAGATATCATCAATGCTGCCAGTCCCGGTGTACCGGCATACTATTCCAAAAAGATCGATATGAGCGGTTATGTGCTCGACCTGACCGGAATATCCAAGGCCAAGATCAATACACTGGTTACACGTGCTGTAGGGGTGGTCGATACGAATGCAACGTCATCGGTAACCCTCACCATTGGCGAAAAAATTACCTTCAATAACAAACTGATCGATATTGTGCCCTACTTTGTAAGAGGGTATTTCGGCCAACAACAATTTTCCTATTCCGATACCACCCAATTCAATGCGTTCAGTCACATTGCTTCCGGCAGCCTGGATTTGGAACAGGTAAACGTAGACCTTGAGTTTAGAAATGGAATCGGTGTGGATGCACAATTGCTGATGAAACAATTCGGTACAGCAAATACGAATACATCCCAAAATGCCATGTTGTCGCACAGCATCATGAATACACCCATCAATATTAACCGAAGCCAGTTAACCGGCAACATCCCGGAAGTGAATTACACTTCCTACAGCATCAACTTGAATACCAATAATTCCAACATCGATCAGCTGATCGAAATTTTCCCCAATCAATTGCTTTACGACATCGATTTAACCATTAATCCACTCGGTAACATTTCGGGATATAACGATTTCGTCTACAAGAAACATGTGCTGGAAACTAACCTGAAAGTGGAATTTCCCTTGTCGCTAATCGCCAGCAGTCTGACTCTGCAGGACACGGTCGATTTTTCGCTTCCCGATCAAGCAGAGACGGGTAGGATCATCGACGGAACCCTCTTCTTGTTCGCAAACAACGGATTTCCGCTGGATGCCACGATCAGCCTGAATTTATATGATGAAAATAATGGTTTTCTGGGTACCTTGCCGGTAAATGATTACATCAAGGCTGCTCCGGTCAATTCGTCGCTCAGGGTCAGCTCCAAAAGAGAATCCGTTCTTTCTATTCCGCTCTCCGCTGCAACGGTCGACAAATTGTATGAAGCAAAAAAAATAGTGCTCAACATCGCATTTACCACACAACCTCAGAGCCAGTTCTTAAAAATCTATGAGGAATATGCGATAGACATTCAATTGGTGGGGGATTTTCAATACAATTTAAGCCTGAAATAGTGATGATGATCCGGATCAGAAGATATGTTTCCGCACATTTGATGTTGATGTTCATGGCTGTGATCAGCCCGCTATTCGGAGTTGGGCAGTTCGATGCCGATTTTTTTCCGGATACAACACAAACATTACATGTCGATTTTCAGGGCTTCTATACTTACGGTTCGTCGGTCATGGATAATCAGTTCATGAATAAATTCCTGTTCGGCGGCACCATAGATCGTGCCGATAAGGACAGGCAATATGGTCGTTTGTCAGGAAGCAACAGACTTGGAGCTGATTTTAATTTTAAAGTGACTGCCGAAATTCCTTTCGATACCGTGTTCGGAAAACCAAACCTGTCCCTCCTTGTGGGCGTGGAGAGTGTGGATCATATTGATGCGGTTTTCGGGGAAGAGCTTTTTCGGTTAACCTTCGACGGGAACAAACAATTTGCCGGACAAACAATCGACATCGGAAATACCAATTACAACCAATACCGCTATCAATACTTGTCCTTAGGATTCATTAACCACAAATTTTTTGACGAAGGCCGAATGGCAAGGGAAGGGGTGATCGTAAACCTGATCAAAGGACAGGAACATCAGGCCATCACCGTTCCCGAAGGAAGCCTGTACACCGAAGAACTGGGCAGGGAAATAGCCCTCGACATCAATTACGTATATAACGCTACGGATACCGCCAATAAAGGATGGAAAGCTTTTACAGGATGGGGAATCAGTACGGATCTGTTCACCGAGTTTTACCTCAGGAACGGAGCCAAGATCTATATGGGTGTGGAAGATCTGGGCTTTATTTTCTGGAATAAACAATCACTCGAAATGGCCACTGACAGCTTGTATAGTTTTTCGGGAATTACCATCGATAACATTTTTGATCTCAATGATACGATCCTGGATAAAATCTCGAAGGATTCCATCGTAAACTCTGTTGCCACTCGAAACATCAAAGATGATTACTCCATTGCCCTGCCGACGGCGATCCAACTCAAATATACAAAGGTGCTGAATGAAAAGTGGAAAATAAATGCAGGCCTGTATTACAAGATTTTATCCAATTATTTCCCGCTCATCTATTCGAATGCCTATTATTATGTCAATGATAAACTAAGTGTTAAAATCCAGATGGCCTACGGCGGATACGGAACCATTCATTCCGGTATGGCTATTGCAAAATCTTTCGGTAACTCCTTCCGGATTTATGTAGGAACAAACAACCTGGAGGGCTTGATATTAACCGATAAAGCGCATTCCAACAGCGGATTTGTAGGGATAAAGAAGTATTTTTGAATAAGAAACCATATCATATGAATAACATACCCAACATCAAATTTACAGACTCAGGTAACTTTTTTTTAATTGCAGGCCCTTGCGTGGTAGAAAGCGAAGAGAATGTTTTTGAAATAGCCTGTACGGTAAAAGCCATAACCGAACGCTTGGAAATTCCGTATATCTTCAAGGCTTCTTACCGGAAAGCGAACCGTTCCCGCCTTGACTCTTTTACCGGAATCGGCGATGAGAAAGCCCTGGAAATCATTAAAAGTGTTAAAGACAGGCTACATTTGCCGGTGCTTACCGATGTACATACGGCCGAAGAATGTGCCTTGGCTGCCAATTTTGTCGACGTACTGCAAATCCCGGCCTTTCTATGCCGGCAAACCGATTTGCTGGTGGCTGCTGCAAAAACAGGTAAGGTGGTAAACATCAAAAAAGGTCAGTTTTTATCAGCCGATGCCATGCAATTTGCAGTAAATAAAGTCAGGGAATCCGGAAATGATAATGTGTGGCTGACCGAACGCGGAACAACATTCGGGTATCAGGATTTGATCGTGGATTATCGGGGAATTCCTGTTATGAAACAATTCGCTCCGACAGTTTTGGATATTACACATTCCCTGCAGCAACCCAACCAGTCGAGCGGCGTAACCGGTGGCAAACCCGAATTGATCGAAACAGTTGCCAAAGCAGGAATTGCCGTGGGTGTCGACGGCATCTTCATCGAAACCCATCCGGATCCTGCCAACGCAAAAAGTGACGGAGCCAATATGCTCAAACTCGACCAACTGGAACAATTATTAACGAAACTGGTAAAGATCAGGAAGGCCATTTCATGATTCGGTTACTTCAAATAATACTCCTCCTGTTACCGGCTATCTCAATCGCCCAGATAGATACCGTCGTCAACATCTATTCTTTCGGAGGTGTAAGTAACGATGTCGCCGAAGAAATAAAGGCTACGACCGATGGAGGATACGTTGTTATTGGCTCAACTTCCAGCAACAGCTGGGGAAATACCGATGCCTATTTGCTTAAAATAGATTCTAACTGTACCTACCAATGGAGCAAAGCCCTGGGTGGTGCAAATAATGATTGGGGATATGCCATAGAGGAGACCCATGATAAAGGTTTTATCATCGCAGTAACATCAAACAGTTACGGGAATGGTGGCTACAACGCGGTATTAATGAAAAAAGATAGCATGGGTAATTTTGAATGGACTAAAGCCTATGGCGGAAACGACTGGGATTTTGTGTATGACGTTACTCAGACTTATGATAGTGGTTATGCTTTTTGCGGTGAAACCTATAACAACACTTCAGGCTTTTCAGATGTGTATGTGGTAAGAACCAACGTAAATGGAGACACACTGTGGACCAGAACGGTTGGGGGAGCTTTGGTAGATCGCGGTAATGCCATCATAGAAACACAGGACTCCTCACTGGTTATAGCCGGAATAACCCATACAACCACAGATTCTACTCAGCTGTACGTGCTTAAATTTTCCAACACCGGCACACTGTTGTGGGATAGCATTTACGGCGACAGTCTCCACGAATACACGAACGACATCATTGAACTGACAGACGGAAATTTTGTGATCGCGGCTCATACAACCAGCCATAGCGTAGCTGGTGATCAGGACTACCTGATTAAATGTGTTGATCCCAACGGAGGTTTTTTGTGGGATTTTGTCATTGTGAATGGCCCCGTTCCTACACCCGACGACGAAGATGCTTTTACGGTTATGCAACTGCCGAACGCTAAAATTCTTGTTACAGGTTATTCCAAAACCGGAGGTAGCAGTAAGAATGTTATTTTCTACCATTTGTCCCCCGCAGGATCCTGGGCAGGAGGTTCTAATGTGATCGGTACCAATCAAGACGATTATATTGTAAGCGCCACTATGGGGGTTAATGGAGATATGGTTTTCGCGGGAGTCACGGAAACTTTTGGTGCAGGGCTTCAGGATGTGTTGGTGCTGAAATTGGATACGATTTATTCCGGTCAGGATACGAGTTCCGCTCCTTATCTGGATGTGATACCGCTCAGAGTGCCTGAATTATCGTCAGATCGCCGGATTTCTGTTTTTCCTAACCCGAATAACGGCACATTTACAGTTGAAAATGTGTTGGATGATGCCGCAGTAGAACTGGTTATTACCGATGTGAGCGGCCAGCAGGTTCCTTTTCGGATCGAGAACAACCAAATCGAAATTAAGGTGAAAAATCCGGGTGTATTTTTCCTAAAAGCGTTCAGGGACGATCAGATTTTTAATGCCAAAATAATAAAATACTGATATGCTATCTGCAAAGCTAAAATTGCTATTTACGGATATCTACTTCCTGATTACCCTTGTGATTTGTATAGCAGTATACCTTTTTAAGTATCAGGATCTCTTTGTTCCTTATTTTGGAGACGAATTGTGGGCTTATGGCCCGGCTGTCAGAAAAATGGGGCAGCAAATTCCAAGTTTGCTTCCGAATGCACTTTCTGTAGAGGACCATTGGGGGCATCCCTTATTGTTCTTTTTTCTGGGCGGTATTTGGGGAACACTATTTGGCACCGGTATTTTTTCTACCCATGTTTTTGCATCGCTCATATCCATCACGTTTATAATCGCATTTTACCTGATCATAAAACGCTTGTTTAATAGCATGATGGCGTTTTATTCAACCCTTATCGTGACCACCCAAAGCATTTTTCTGGGCCAGTTTACACTCGTGCTTCCCGAAATCCTGCTCACATTACTTATGTTTATTACCCTGTATCATTATGTGATGCAACAGCGGGCAAAATATATCCTCTTTGCCAGTTGTCTGGTACTCGTCAAAGAAACCGGTGTGTTGCTGATAGCCGCAATAACAATCTGGGATGTTCTTAAAACGATAGTGTATGAAAAAGAAAATCCAATTCAATGGAAACACCTGAAAAACTGGCTGTTGTTAAGTCTTCCGCTGGTTTTTCTGCTTTTCCATATGCTCCTGTTAAAATACTTTTTTGGTTGGTTTATGGTTCCGGAAAGAGTCCGGGCTTTTGATTGGGAATGGGATAGTTATTACAGGAGGATAAGAAGGGCATTCCACTACATTTTTGTTAATCAGGGAAGAAGGCCTGTCATTCTGGTTTTGTTTGTCATCACTACACTGTTTCTAAAAAATTATACCTGGTGGAAGCGGTTGCTTCTTATGGCGTTGATTTTTGCCTGCTATAAGATCTTTTTCAATTATTGGAAAATGCCGGATTGGGTTGTTATGACAACGATCCCCCTGTTATTCTTTTACTTCATTAAAATCATCTTTCTCGATCAGTACAAAGAGGATAAACGAAAAGGAAGCTTTGTTGCGGCTACTTCTGTTTTTATCGTCATATACGTATTGTTCTCATCTTCTCAATTCGATAGCCTTCGTTATTTGTTTTGCAGCATTCCCTTTGCTGTGTTCCTGCCGGTTTATTTTATCCGGCATAATTTGAAAACGTTAAGTAATTATCTGCTGCCACTGTTCGCCGCCGGGTGCATCTTTTTTTCCATGAGCTACATGCATACGGATACCAATTTTGGAGACGATACCCTGAATTACAGAGAAATATCATGGGCAAAGCAAGACGCCATCCGGTTCTTGGAATCAAACAATTACTACGCTGCCAGCATCCGTGCACCGTTCTTGTTTTCACATGCACTTACAAGACCTGAGGCTGGATACTTAAGCAATATGCCGTTTCTGCACGTTAATGAAACGAATAATACAACCGACGAGAATTCAACTCGCTTATTAATTATTGACCGATCGGAAAATGGTCATACAAATGCGATGGATAAGCGGGGATATGAGCAAATTTATCAATATCAGGATCGGGATATTGTTTGGATAGAAATATATAAACACAATAAATAACCAAAACTAAAATTATGATTTACGTAACTACAGAAACCATTCAGGGAAAAGAAATTGCAGAAGTACTTGGTACCGTTAGAGGGAGTACCGTCCGTGCCCGTAACATCGGTAGAGATATTTTTGCTGGATTAAAAAATATAGTCGGGGGTGAAATTTCCGAATACACACAACTTTTAGCCGACGCCAGAGAACAAGCCATCAAACGAATGATAGATGATGCGACCAAACAGGGTGCAGATGCAATCGTTAATGTTCGTTTTACCACATCACAGGTGATGCAGGGCGCTGCCGAGATGCTGGCTTATGGTACGGCTGTTAAATTGAAATAATGGCTATCGCAGGTATCGGAATATTCATTCTGTTCCTGTACATCGCAGGAGCGGTATTTGTCGTCGGTGCTTTAATTTATCTGATCGTAAAACGTATAGAAGATAAAAAGCACGAGGACTTTGAAAAACGTGATAATTAAAAAAGGGCATCGATTTCGATGCCCTTTTTTAATATGATCGGGAATGTGGTTACCTGATTAGGTTCACATGTCCGAAGTTATCGTGGATAATTGGCGTATCAGCCTCTTTGGCGATGATCTTCCAGATGTAAGTGTCAACTTTCACCGGATTACCTTTGTAGGTTCCATCCCATCCGCGTTCGGCATTCGTAGTTTCGAAGATCAGCTCACCCCAGCGATCGAAAATCTGCATCGAGTATTGCGTAAAGTCAATACCGTCGCCATAAGGCCTGAAGATTTCGTTCTTACCGTCACCGTCAGGTGTAAACGCATTCGGTACGTAGAATAAATACACGTCGTTCACGAATACGGTTCCGCTGATGGTGTCCACACATCCGTACTGGTTGGTTACGGTGAGCAGTACATTGTACTGTCCCGGATTATCGTTCGGATACACAAATACCGGATTTTGTTCGGCAGAAGTATCAGGAGACAATCCGCTTCCGAAGTTCCACAGGTAAGTCAATCCGTCGCCGGTCGATAAGTTGGTGAACTCGATCTCGGTGTTCAGTACATCCGTAATCGGAGGCGTCATGTAGAAGTTGGCGTCCGGATAAGGATGAGGACACACAAAGTTAAAGATCGTCGTATCCAGCACACATCCGTCAACGGTCGTTACGGTCATGGTCACATCGTGACAAACCGGAGTGCCGAAGGTGTGCGACACGGTGTCACCGTTCAACACGGCTCCGTCACTGATGTTCCATTTTGTGCTGCCCACCAAAGCGAATGGAGAAGAAGCATTTTCCAGGTTGATCGTGATCGGGTAACAACTATCCGGCTTGTTTCTGGTGAAATCAAGATTCGGCAGAGCAAACCAGTCAACGTAGATGGTCACGCTATCTGCAGGAGTAGTACAGTTGTCTGTAGCCACACCGATGTAAGTGCTTGGTGATGAAGTTGGCGTAACATTGATTACTCCGCCGGTACCGATCTGACTGTTGTTGTGATACCAGGTGTAGGTATAACCGGCACCTGAACCTCCGATCGTGCTCATGTTGATGTTGGTGCTGGCACCCGGACAGATCGTTATCGAATCGTCGAGGGTACTGGCTATGAGGTTCGGATAGAGATCCATACAGACTTG
>JAGQZT010000039.1 GCA_020435335.1 Flavobacteriales bacterium
CATCATCGTTACCTCACTTTCATAGGAAGAAGGGCTGTTGGATCCCGGATAGCGTTCCAGTTTAAAATCGTTTAATCGAACCAGAAAAGGTGTAACGTATTCTTTACTTCCGTAAACCATGGAAAAATTGAGCCCTTCGAGTTGGAATAAGGTCGAATTGCTGACATAGCCTTTCCCTCCGAACATGGTTACTTCTTTCGCGCTATTTCCGCAGGTAACATCTACAACCAGAGCATCCTCGCCATTCTGGTTTTCCTGAGGCGCCTCCACTTTTTCGATCCGTACTTTCTCGTGCAGGTTTTTGTACACCAGTTGAACATTTCCGATGGAATACAATCTCCTGTTCAGCAATAAATGCATGGTATCCGCTTTCAATGCTCCGGTACTTTGATCGTCCATACTGAGGTACTGAAGCTCGTAAGGTGATTTCACAAATAGTCCGGTATCGGTTGCCATGATCTTAATTGCTTCCGGCACTGCGTTGTGATTGAAAGCTATTGGCAGGTTACCGAAAAATTTAGTCTGTCCGCTCTCAATAAAACGGGATACTCTTCCACCCTGCCCAACCGTAACCAACTCAATAATCGTTTTACCTTGAGGATCATCGATGAGGGTATCAATCGAATTCGGGATAAAATCTTTGTATTTTACGGTAATTGGCTTCCCTTCAAAATCGAAATTGAATTCAAACGGTTTGTTGTACAATGGATTCAGAAATAGCTTCTGCTCAGCTGTATACTGAATGTTCTTATCATCTACTTTGAATCGAAAAAACGTATCGTCGGAAACGATCGTACTGGAAGTTTCCCCCTCCCTGATGTGCATGGAACCTTCAAAACTTACATAGCGTGTTACAGCCGCTCCGACAACAATCAGGATCAGGGATATGTGGAACGTAAGGATGGCGAGCTTCTCTTTTCGGAACATTTTATACCGAAAGATGTTACCGATCAGGTTAATTCCCAATAAAAAAATGATCAGTTCGAACCAACGGGTATTGAAAATCATTGCCTTGGCCGTAGCCACACCGAGATTATTTCCGTAAACAGCCTTGTAATTGTTTTCCAGGATGGTTGCCCAACCGATCGCCACAGCAAAAACCAGTAAAAGGATGGCCGTAAGTCGAGTGGAAAAGAGAATATTTTTAATGGATTGCAACATAAAATTGTGCCGACAAAAATAGTTATTTTTACACAGATTAAAGGACAATCCGCATTTTTTGAAAGCAATTCAGAACATAACACTCCTTGGGTCTGGTAATGTCGCGACACAATTAGGGAAAGCCTTACAAAAAAAGGGCATCACCATCCTGCAAGTATTCAGCAGAAATCCGGAAAATGCTACCCAATTGGCACATCAAATCGGCGCCATGGCGATCAGCAACCTGCAAGACCTGGATCCGGGTGCGGATTTGTATCTGATCTGCATTAAAGATGATTCCATCGGGGAACTGGCTGGCCAATTTCCATTTAAAGACCGATTGATTGCTCACACTTCCGGATCCATACCGATGGATGTTTTAAGCAACAATGAGCATTATGGCATCTTTTATCCTTTACAGACTTTTACCAAAGATCAATCAGTCGATTTTTTGTCCATTCCATTTTGCATTGAAGCCAATTCTCCTGAAAACGAAGAAAAATTGATGCATCTGGCTGGATTATTATCCGAGCATGTAACAAAAATCTCGAGTGAACAACGCAAAGCCATTCATTTAGCGGCTGTATTTGCCTGTAATTTCAGTAACAACATGTACGCCATCGCCGAAGATATTCTAACGCAAAACGGCATGAGTCTGGACCTGTTAAAACCACTCATCCGGGAAACTGCCGATAAAATT
Organism: Flavobacteriales bacterium; assembly: GCA_020435335.1. GTDB lineage: Bacteria > Bacteroidota > Bacteroidia > Flavobacteriales_E > Vicingaceae. The sequence goes on from JAGQZT010000039.1 coordinate 1,841, forward strand.
TCGACGGCTTCTCCTCAGGCCGTTCAAACAGGGCCTGCCAAACGCGGAGATCTGGAAATCATGAAAAATCACCTGCAAATGCTGGCTGATTCGAAAGAATATCAAGACATTTATAGAATTATTAGTGACAACATCCTTAAACAGAATTAATGGGCAATTTTAAAGAACTCCTTCCTAAGATCAACACATTTGTATTTGACATTGACGGTGTACTGTCTGACGGCAGCATATTGGTAACCGAAAATGGCGGGCAACTCAGAACCATGTCGACACGCGACGGAGTGGCCATTACCATGGCACTGAAAAAAGGCTACAACATGGCTATTATTTCCGGGGGTAATGATCAATCGGTGATCCATCGGCTGAAGTATTTAGGTATTCAGGATATTTTTATTGGTGTTAAGGATAAAATAGCCGTATTAAATGCCTATTTCGCTGACAAAGGTGTAGCCGCTGAAAATGTGCTGTACATGGGTGATGACATCCCGGATTACCATGCCATGCTGGCCTGCGGTGTTAAAACCTGCCCGAAAAATGCCGTGATCGAGATTAAAAACATCGCGGATTATATTTCCGATAAGGATGGCGGACAAGGTTGTGTGCGTGACATCATTGAACAAGTGATGCGTTGCAATGGGGATTGGTTTAAACCCTGATTAGGATTTATACTGACTCTATTATGGTCCGACTGCACTCACCACCGGCTGCATCATAGCCTAACGCCTATAATGCACACATCATCCAACTGGTCGAGACTTCCTTTCCAGTTCTCAAAAGCTTCATTGATGAGCTGACGTTGTTTCTCCATGCTTTCTCCCTGAACCGATAACAGCAACTTCTTAAAGTTCACTGTTTTCATCTTCTTCCCGTTCTCTCCTCCGAACTGATCGGCATAACCGTCCGAGAAAATGTAAATCGTGTCACCTGACCG
>JAGQZT010000040.1 GCA_020435335.1 Flavobacteriales bacterium
ATAAACACATAGGGGTAGTAGCTCAGCAAACGCCAAAGTACGGCAAGTAATCCGGCCAATCCGAACGGTGTGAATTCGGCCAAAAATCCTTCAAAGGCAAACTCGGCAATTCCGGTTCCTCCGGGAGTCGGACTGATTAACATGATGATCCACATCACCAGTTGCCTGCCGTAGATCAAAAGATGATCGCCCACTGGTGTAAATGCCAGGATCAGGAAGTTAACCACCCAAAAACGGGCTGTCCAGGAAAACATGGTCGTAGCAAAAGCCTTAAACCAGAACCAAAACGATTTACCCTTCAACTCTTTGGAAGTTTGAATCAAATCATCTCCAACCTGTTCCATTTTGTGTCGCCACCTCCTCAACCCTTTCATCTTAAAAAGCGCAAGCAATAATTTTTTCACTCCTTTTGGAGTAATGAAAATACCCGTAATGATGATGATCGTTAACAACAAGGTAAAGCAATAACCCAGGATAAAGATACCCTTAACGGTGAATGTGATCCCGAAAATTTCCTTCTCCAGGTCGAGTGGAAACAGAGACTCCGTACCGATGAACAGGATAACCACCGGAACCGTTACAATGTAAAACAGCTCATCGAAAAGTGCCGTAATCATCACCATAGCGGTACTCTTTCCAACACTCAACCCTTCCTTATTTAAAATATACAAGGCTACTCCGGTACCACCAACGATAGAAGGCGTAATCGCCGAAGCGAATTCCCAAAGCATAATAACATCAAAACTGTTTCGCCAGCTGATCTGCTTATCGGTAATAATCCTGATCCGGTACATGTAGGCCAGATCGCGGATCACCATCATGAGCAGGGCCACGAACAACCAGCCCAGCGACTGCCAACCCCAACTTACTTTGGCAAACTCATTCCAATCGGTATTCTTCCACAGCATATAAAAAGCAACACCCAATCCAATCAGAATGGGAATCGCAATTCTTTTTGCGGTAAATAACTCTTTTACTTTATTACTTTTCGCGTTATTTGTCAATACAAAACCAAATAAGGATGAAAAAACTGTATTATCTATCGACTTGCTCCACCTGCACCCGAATTATTAAAGAGTTGCAGATCGATGAGAAGACATTCGAATTCCAAGATATCAAAACTAATAAAATAACCCGGTCGCAAATCGAGGAAATGGCAAAACTGAGTGGTTCCTACGAAAGCCTCTTCAGCCGGAAGGCCATGAAATATAAGTCCATGGGGCTTGCCGACAAGCCGCTATCCGAAGAAGATTACAAAAACTTAATACTGGAGGAATATACCTTCCTCAAACGGCCGGTCTTCATCATCGATCAACAAATCTTTGTCGGAAATTCTAAAAACGTTATTGCAGCTGTAGCGGAAGCCTTATGAATTCAGGCCTCAGAGCCCATATAGCCTTGCTGGGTGCCAACGTCATTTACGGCATCAACTATACCGTTGCCAAAGATGTGATGCCGACTCATATCCAACCCTTCGGATTCATCTTCTGCCGGGTTGCGGGAGCTTTCGTGTTATTTTGGCTGATCCATAGCTTTCGATATGAAAGAGTGGACAAGAAAGACCTGCTTCTGCTAGCCGTGTGCGGTTTGTTCGGGGTCTGTGCGAACCAGCTCATGTTCTTTTACGGATTAAACATCACCACGCCGATCAACGCCGGAATCATCATGACCTCCAACCCCATTCTGGTTCTGATCGCATCGGCCATCATCCTGAAAAATAAGATTACCAAATCCAAAGTTTCAGGCATCCTTCTCGGTATTACAGGCGCCCTCCTGCTCCTGCTGGTTAAAAAAGATTTTTCCTTTGGTTCGTCAACCATGACCGGCGACCTGTTCATTTTCCTGAATGCCCTTTCCTATGGTATTTACCTCGTAATTGCCGTTCCGTTGATGCGTAAATACAAGCCTTTAACCGTTATCAAATGGGTGTTCACGTTCGGTATTTTATTCGTGTTCCCATTCGGCTGGCAGGAATTCCGGGAGATTGAATGGTCCGGATTTACCTCAACCATCTGGTGGGAATTTGCTTTTGTGATCATAGGCACGACATTTCTGGCCTATTTACTCAACATTTATGGCCTGAAAAAACTGAACCCTTCCGTCGTTTCCACCTACATTTACCTCCAGCCTCTCCTGGCCGCGGGCTTTGCTATCTGGGCTGGAAAAGACACCTTAGACTGGATCAAGGTGGTAGCCGCCCTTTTAATTTTTAGCGGCGTTTATTTGGTTAGTAAAACAAAACCATTGAAAAACAACTAGTATTATTACCTTTGTGGCTTACTTTTTTGACTTATGATAAAATCAATGACCGGTTTCGGAAAAGCTACCGGAGAAATAAATCAGAAAAAAATCACTGTAGAGATCAAGTCTCTCAACAGCAAGCAAGCTGATATTACGGTGAGAATGCCTTCTTTTTACAAAGAGAAAGAACTGGAGGTCCGTTCCTACATCAACCAACAACTCAACCGCGGAAAGATTGAGTTTAACCTGTATGCCGAGTTGCTGGGAGATCAATCCAGCTACCAAATCAACCCGGAAGTCTATAAAAAGTATTACCGTGATCTGGAATCCATCGCCAACGATCTCGGATCTGATAAAAGCCAGCTCATGGCCACCGTAGCCAAGTTGCCCGACGTATTAAAAACCGAACGGGAAGAACTGGATGAAAATGAATGGAACCACATTAACAGCATTGTAAAAGAGGCCGTTGCCGCCCTGGATGAATTCCGTACGGATGAAGGTAAATCCCTGGGGGAAGAACTATCCTTACGCATTAATAACATCCTGAACCTGCTTAACGGGGTGGAAGATTTTGAAGGAGACCGGCTCGCAACCATTAAAGAGCGGATAAACGGCCACCTGAAAGAGACTGTCGGTGAAGAAAACATTAACCGGGATCGTTTTGAACAGGAACTGATCTACTACATTGAAAAATACGACATTACCGAAGAGAAGACGCGATTAACCACGCACTGCCATTATTTTATGGAGACCATGTCCTCTCAGGAATCCGAAGGAAAAAAACTGGGATTCATCGCACAGGAAATCGGCCGGGAGATCAACACACTCGGGGCCAAAGCCAACAATGCCGACTTGCAAAAGATCGTTGTTCAAATGAAAGATGAACTTGAAAAAATAAAAGAGCAAACGCTTAATATCTTATAACATAAAGCTATGGAAGGGAAGTGTATCATTTTATGTGCACCATCGGGAGCAGGAAAAACATCCATCACTAAATTTCTGTTGCAGCAGGACTTAAATCTGGAGTTCTCCATTTCTGCCTGTAACCGGGAAAGAAGACAAAATGAGACAGATGGTGTAGATTACTATTTTCTGACGACAGAAGATTTTAAAAAGAAGATCGACAACAACGAGTTTGTTGAATGGGAAGAAGTATATGACGGAAGTTATTACGGAACTTTAAAAAGTGAAATCGCACGCATCTGGCGAAAAGGCCATTTTGTGATCTTTGATGTTGATGTGGAAGGCGGATTGAGCCTGACCCGCTATTTCGGCGAAAAAGCACTGGCCATTTTCATCAAACCGCCTAGTGTGGAAGACCTGGAAAAAAGGCTGCGAGGCCGGGGAACCGAGGATGAGGAAAAAATCCGTAAACGCCTGGATAAGGCCTCAAAAGAATTGGAATACGCCAAATGGTTCGACACCATTATCGTGAATGAAAACCTTGAAAAAGCCCAGCAGGAAGCACTCAATTATGTGAAATCCTTTTTGAAGCAGAAATGAAAATAGGCCTGTATTTCGGCACATACAATCCTATCCATGTAGGGCATCTGATCATCGCCAATTACATGGCCGATCATACCGATCTGGATGAGGTCTGGCTCGTTGTAAGCCCGCAGAACCCACTCAAAGAAAAAGCCTCTTTACTTTCGGACCACCACCGGTTAGCCCTGGTTCGCATTGCCATTGAGGATAACCCCAAACTGAAAGTGTCCAACATCGAATTCGACCTGCCCAAGCCTTCATACACATCGACCACCCTAAGTTACCTGCAGGAACAATATCCCAACCACCGTTTTGCCCTGATTATGGGTGAAGACAACCTGAGGACATTCCACAAATGGAAGAACCATGAAGAGATCATCGGTAACCATACGATTTATGTTTACCCGAGAGCTCTGACCGAACAGGAACGGAAAGAACAGATTCAGGATCAGACCGAAAATGACTTCAATAATCATCCTAACGTCAGGTATTGCGATGCTCCTGTTATGAAAGTATCATCGAGCTTTATCCGCCATGCCATCAAGGATAAAAAAGACGTGCGGTATCTGCTCACCGAACCGGTATTTCAGTATGTAACCGAAATGCATTTCTACGAAAAGTAAACCCAGATCAGATTAGCCAGGAACAGGAGAAACAAACTCTCTGCGAGCCAGGTCCTGCTGAGCCGTTCAAAAAATGCCGCCATAACAACAGATACGGGCAACACCAATGAAGCCAGTGTTAAGGCCAGGTTATTTCCGTTTAGCATAAACGTGGCTGCCATAAGCACCCCCATCACCAAAACCATCCACAACAACCTTCTAACCCTCACAATGCTTCTCGACATCATTTGCAGGAGCACATAAAATGCAACAAGCAACAGCCCTCCCAGAACAATCAGCAAAGTCTTCAGGCTCATGGCAAATGCGGCAGGCTCCAAAGCAGCGGAAGCGTCCACAGTCCAGTTAAGGGTATGCAAATCGTTGAAGATAAAGTAATAAGCTGCCAGGTAAACCAAAGGAAGGGCAAAACCGATCAATGAAATGATAAAATCCCTCCAGACCGAAGAAGAAATGTAGATCACCACAAACCACACAAACGGCAGGAACACCACATACGGATGGTAAAAGAGTACCGCAATACCTATTAATAGCGAAGCATTGAATATCAAATGGAGTTTGTCTTTCAGGTTATACAAGTGAAGCAGGTACCAAAAAGCAGCTATAATAAAGGTATTGGCAATCAGAATCAGGTGAAAGGATAAAGAAAAAAATGCAGTCGAGGCCATCGCAACGTAACACAGGCTGGTCAGGTAAGTCGTTCGCTCAATCAATTTATGGTTGTTCACGATGCGGTTCATCCATACGGCCTGCAACGTAATCAGGGTAACGGTTACCAGCATGTCGAGCCATTTGTTATCCAACAAAAAATCACCCTCCTTCCGGTAGAAAGCCACCAGCCACAACGCTATGGCTACAATGCCTGTAAATGCATTAACGATTCGCTGATTGGATTTAAAGATGCTAATTAACATAGAGAATGAATACAAATATAGGTGCAATCCATCTTTTTTGTGAAAAACTGTTTTGATTATTCAAGATTAATTTTACATTTGCTCTATAAACCTAGAATTATGACAGAATTTATTTATTCCCTGGGAGATTTGTTTTACTGGTTGTTCGAAAACACCTTGGAGCCACTGGGCATGTTCCCGAACTGGTCGTTCTTAATGCTTGGCTTCGGCGGGTTGTTCTTTTGGCTGAAAATGCAAAAAGATTTCAATGAAAAAGCCAAATCCGAAGGAACGCTTAAATAATTTCTGAAAACGATACATTGAAAAGGCCTCGAAGCGTTTCGAGGCCTTTTTTTTCCAAAAAAACAGCCTAAGAACAACATATTGTTAATAAAATATTGTTCAATCAAAAAAAAGTGCTAAATTCGCAGCCCCAATTTAGGGTAGATAGTGTAATAACAGATTGATAAAAAACGATTTAAGTGGATACATTAAGTTACAAAACAGTTTCAGCAAACGATGCCACCGTAAATAAAGAGTGGATCCTGATTGACGCTGACAATGAACCGTTAGGACGATTGGCTTCAAAAGTGGCTAATCTAATCAGAGGAAAACACAAAACCAATTTTACTCCGCACGTGGATTGTGGTGACAATGTGGTTGTTATCAACGCTGATAAGATCCGATTAACCGGAAACAAGTGGGAAGATAAAGAATACATTACTTTCTCCGGATACCCAGGTGGACAAAAAAGAGCAACAGCTGCTGAGTTGATGGCTAAAAAACCTACTGCTATGGTAGAAAAAGCTGTTAAAGGAATGTTGCCAAAAAATAAATTAGGTAGAGCCATGTTCAAAAACCTTTATGTATATGCAGGTACAGAACACAAACAACAAGCTCAACAGCCTAAAGAAGTTAAATTAAGCGATCTTAAATAATACCCATGGAAGTAGTAAGCGCAACAGGAAGAAGAAAAACTGCAGTAGCACGAGTATACCTTTCTAAAGGTTCCGGAAACGTTACTGTAAATAAAAGAGACTATAAAGAGTTTTTTCCTACAACTGTATTACAAGGAAAAATTCAACAGGCTTTCGAAGTTACTGAAACAGCCAAACAATACGATGTTAAAGTAAATGTTGACGGTGGCGGGATCACCGGACAAGCTGAGGCAGTTAGACACGCTATCGCAAGAGCTCTGGTTAAAATAGACGAAGAGAACAAGCCTGCATTGAAAGCTCAAGGTCTGATGACCAGAGATCCGAGAATGGTTGAACGTAAGAAATCAGGTCAACCGAAAGCTCGTAAGAAATTTCAATTTAGTAAACGTTAATATTAATTATTGTTTAGTATCTAAATTTTTAAGACTTAACCTGTTCAGGTTAGCTACTTAAGGATTGAAGTATTAAAGAATGTAAACAATTCAACATGTCAAAAGTAGATTTTCAGGAATTACTTGAAGCTGGTGTGCACTTTGGCCACCTCAAAAGAAAATGGAATCCTAAAATGGCTCCTTACATCTTTATGGAGCGTAACGGAATCCACATCATCGATTTACACAAAACTGCCGCGAAATTAGAAGAAGCTTCTTCTGCTTTGGGGCAAATTGCCAAATCCGGCAAAAAAATCATGTTCGTAGCGACCAAAAAACAAGCTAAGAACGTTGTCGAAGAAGCAGTGAAAGGAATTAACATGCCTTACGTAACCGAAAGATGGCCGGGTGGTATGTTAACCAACTTCGTTACCATCAGAAAAGCAGTTCGTAAAATGGCTGCCATCGATAAAATGGGTGAAGACGGAACCATGGATACCCTTTCTAAAAGAGAGCGCCTTCAGATTTCCCGTCAACGTCAGAAACTGGAAAAGAACTTAGGTTCTATCGCCGACCTGACCAGATTACCTGCAGCTATCTTCGTGGTAGATATCATGAAAGAACACATCGCTGTTGCCGAAGCCAAAAAATTAGGCATCCCAACTTTCGCGATCGTTGATACCAACTCCGACCCGTCTGCCGTGGATTTCCCAATCCCTGCAAACGACGACGCCGAAAAGTCAATCGAAAAAATTCTTTCTATCATCACTAAATCCATCTCAGAAGGTTTAGCTGAAAGAAAAAAAGATAAAGACAAGGCCAAAAGCGACAGAGACACTAAAAAAACGGAAGCTAAAGAAGAAGCTAACGCTGAAGAAACAAAATAATTTTCACACTTAAAAAAGGAAGAAAAATGGCAAACATTACAGCAGCCGATGTAAATAACTTGCGTAAACAAACAGGCGCAGGTATGATGGATTGTAAAAAAGCTTTGGTTGAAGCGGATGGTGATTTTGACAAAGCAATTGACTTGTTAAGAAAACAAGGTCAGAAAGTTGCTGCCAAAAGAGGTGACAGAGATGCCAACGAAGGTTTGGTAATCGCTAAAACTACTCCTGACGCGAAAAAAGCCGTGATGGTCGTAGTAAATTGTGAAACTGATTTCGTTGCCAAGAACGATGACTTTGGTTCTTTTGCCAATAAAATTTTAGACATCGCTATTGCGAACAGCCCTGCAAACTTAGACGAACTGAAAGGTTTAAGCTATGATGGAAACGGATTGACCATCGCCGACAAAATCACCGAACAAACCGGTGTGATCGGTGAGAAGATCGATGTTTCTGCTTACGAAGTTGTTGAAGCGGATCAGGCAATCGCATACAATCACCCTGGCAATAAACTGGCTTCCATCGTTGGTCTGAACAAGTCCGGTGAAGCTATGGCCGAAGCAGGAAAACAAGTAGCTATGCAAGTAGCTGCCATGGATCCGATCGCTTTGGATGAGAGCAGCGTACCACAAGACGTGATCGAAAAAGAAATGGAAGTAGGTAGAGAATTAGCCCTGGCTGAAGGTAAACCTGCCGAGATGGTTGATAAGATCGCCGAAGGTAAAGTGAAAAAATACATCAAAGAAAACACCTTATTGAACCAGGCTTCTGTCAGAGACAACAAAAAGACCGTTGCTCAGTTGCTGAATGAAGTGGAGAACGGCCTGACAGTTACGGGCTTCAAACGCATCATGCTTGGTTAAGCATCACACTTGAAAAAAGAGAGATTTTAAAATCTCTCTTTTTTTTGGCCTAAACTTTTTTAACTTTAACCCAAGATAATATTTCGACATGGCATACAAAAGAATTCTTCTCAAATTAAGCGGTGAAGCCCTCATGGGCAACAAACAGTTCGGTATCGATAACGATCGGCTTGCCGAATATGCTCAGGAAATCAAACAGGTGGTGGATCAGGGGATTCAGGTTGCCATCGTGATCGGAGGCGGAAACATCTTCAGAGGAATTCAGGCGGAAGAAGGCGGCATGGAACGCACCCAGGGCGATTACATGGGTATGCTGGCTACCGTGATCAACAGCATGGCGCTACAATCCGCCCTGGAAAGTGTCGGCATCAACACCCGCCTGCAAACAGCCATCGAAATGAAAGAAATTGCCGAACCCTTCATCAAACGCAGAGCCGTTCGCCACCTCGAAAAAGGCCGCGTAGTCATCTTCGGAGCCGGTACCGGAAACCCGTTCTTCACCACCGATACGGCCGCCAGCTTGCGCGCCATCGAAATCGAAGCCGATGTAATCCTGAAAGGCACCCGTGTGGATGGGATCTATACCGCCGACCCGGAGAAGGACGCTACGGCGGAGAAATACAAAGAGATCTCTTTCGAAGAAGTGTACGCCAAAGGACTGAACGTGATGGACATGACCGCCTTCACCTTGTGTAACGAGAATAAGCTTCCCATTATCGTATTCGATATGAACACCGCCGGAAACCTGAGCAGGGTCGTGAATCAGGAAACCAACGTAGGTACGCTGGTGAATTTCTAATCGTTTACATGAAACCGGTTATTCCTTCCGGAATTTGAAGGGTCAATTAATTTATACTTTATTTCCCTTTTCTTCGATTTGAATATTTATTACCTTTATTTCAAAATTGAATGTGATGAATGAAGAAATTGAATTAATCGTTGATACGGCAAAAGAGGCCATGGACGGAGCCATGACTCATCTGGATAATCAATTACAAAAGATTCGTGCGGGTAAAGCCAATCCGTTGATGCTGAGCAGGGTGGTGGTAGAATGCTACGGCATGATGAGCCCGTTGAACCAGGTAGCCAATGTTACCGCACTTGATGGAAGAACCTTGTCGGTACAGGCCTACGACAAATCCGTGCTGGAAGCGATCGCGAAAGGGATCGTACATGCCAACCTCGGATTAAACCCGCAAAATAATGGTGAAAACATCCTGATTAACATTCCGGCACTAACCGAAGAGCGTAGAAAAGAGTTGAGCAAACAGGCGAAAGCCGAAGGCGAACACGCCAAAGTAGGAATCCGTAACGCCCGGAAAGATGCCAATGACGAAATTAAGAAACTGAAAAACGACGGACTGAGTGAAGATCAGGTTAAAGATGCCGAGGCTCAGGTGCAAAAGGTAACCGATGACTACACCCACAAGGTGGATGCCCTCATCGCCGCCAAGGAAAAAGATATCATGACGGTATAATGCTGTCCATCAAATGGAAAAGCCTCACTTTCGTGGGGCTTTTTGGTTACATTTGGATACTATTAGAAATACGAAAAAGACAAGGAATGCCCAAAACAGGACCCATGCCCACCTTCGAAACCATGGACGATTACATCGCCCAACAGCCGAAGGACACCAAACGGATGTTGCAGGAATTACGAGGCATCATCAAGGAAGCTGCTCCGGATGCCGTGGAAATGTTAAACTACAAAATTCCGGTATTTACCCTGGTTCCGGGAGGAAAAAGGGATCAGCAGATCATGATGGCCGGCTATGCGAAATTCGTCGGCTTCTACCCTTTCCCGACCACCATGGAGGCCTTTGCCGATGAGCTGAAGGATTATAAACAGGGAAAAGGCTCCGTACAGTTTCCGCTCAACAAACCCTTACCCAAAGACCTGATCATCCGCATGGTTCAATACCGGAAAGCGGAAATTCTAAAACCCAATAAATAAAATCACTTGGAATTCGATAAGGACATACTCTCATTTTTATCTCCCGAACTGCTCGAAAAGGTGATGGAGGAATCTGCCGTCAAGGAATTCCCGAAAGGAACCGAGATCCTGCGGGAAGAACAATACGTGAAAGTGCTGCCCATCGTGCTTAACGGACTGGTAAAAGTCTACTCCCGGTTCGACGACAAAGAACTCCTGCTCTACTACATCGCGCCCAGCCAGAGCTGTGTGATGACCTTTTATGCCGCCCTGAAGAACACCCCCAGCAAGGTATTTGCCGTAACCGAAGAAGACACGCAGTTGTTGCTGATCCCCGTACAACACCTGCCGGCCTGGATGAGGGAATATTCCGATTTCAATGACCTGTTTTACAACCAGTTTAACTTGCGTTATTCCGAATTGCTGGACACCATCGGCCACCTGCTGCTCGATCGCATGGATAAACGGCTGTATGATCACCTGAATACAAAATCGCAACTGCTGAACGGAGCACCCATTAAAATGAGCCACAATCAGATTGCCAACGAACTCGGCACGGCACGGGAAGTCATTACCCGGGTGCTGAAGAAACTGGAAACCGACGGCAAGGTGGAACAAAATCCCGACGGCATTAAAATTATCGGTGCATGGTGACCACAGTCACTGCACAGGAAAACAATAAGTTTCATCTTTGTGTTAGTAATCATTTAAAACCTACATAAGATGAAAAAAAATATGGGAATCGCAGATCGAGTAATTCGGATACTGATCGCAGCAGTAATCGCAGTACTTTACTTCACCGGGATCGTTCCGGGAACACTGGGCATCGTGTTGCTGGTGCTGGCAGGAGTTTTTGTATTAACCAGCCTCATCAGTTTCTGTCCGCTGTACGCTCCGCTGGGCATTAACACCTGCCCCCGAAAAGAGAAGAAATAAGTTGAGCCTAACCTCAAACTTATAAAGCCCTGTCTCGTACGGGGCTTTTTTGTTATATTTGGCTAGGACACAACCTAAATCAATGCCTCATGGAACAAGCAGAAAACCATAGCCTCGAAAAAATAGAATTAAAGGATAATTCACGAAGAGCGAAACTGGCCATAAATGTTTTTTGGGCTATTGGTATCCTCAACATCATAGCCGTGATCTCCGGATATTTTGAATTCGAATTACTGGAAAGAATCCGGGATGATGGCATGTATAGTATAGAAGAGGCTGAATCCAGTGATATCCGACAAGGATTGATCGGCCTGCTGCAATCGGGGCTTTACATTACCTCCATCGTTGTATTTCTTAACTGGTTCCGGCGTGCTTATGCGAATTTACATCGAGCCGGCATAAAAAATCTCGATCATTCGGAATCGATGGCTTTGTGGAGTTTTTTCATCCCGATTATCAGTCTTTTCAGGCCCTACAAAATTGCCAGGGAAATAGCTGTAGAAACGAAAAGTAAGCTGACCGAACTAATTCCTGAATACAAACCATCCCTGAACTTATCCCTGATCGGATTTTGGTGGGCACTTTTTATCATAACAAACTACGTTGGTCAATTTGCCTTTAAATCAGCCGTAAAGAGCGATACGGTTGATCAAATGATCGCTTCATCTCAAGCCTATATGATTTCTGATTTTCTGGATATACCGGCGGCAATCGTGACCTTATTGATGATCAAGAATATCTCTCAGCATGAGTCATTGCTGTTTGAGAACATCAATAATCCTGTTACTGTGAATGAAACGGAGCTGACTTAATTAACCTGAGTCTTCCGATTATTCCTCCTTTTGCAGCACACCATCCTTAAAGTGGATGATTTTCTTCACTTCCCCGGCTTTCTTGCCGTAGAAGATCCATTTACCATCGGGAACACCCTTCTTGAAGTACTTCTCACTTTCAAGTGTGCCGAACGGATACCAGGAGGTTACTTTTCCTTCCTGGCGGCCTTTATTAAAGGTTTGCTGGTATTGCTTTTTACCGTCTTCATAGTAATAGGTCCAGTCGCCATGCTGCATATTGTCCAAATACTCCCCTTCTTCCATCAGGTTGCCATTCGGGTGCCAGTAATAATGCGGCCCTTCCTGAACGGAAACCAGCCGTTCTTTCACAAACTCGGCGAATTTCTTATCCGGATCCATATAAAAACTGGTATCCTGGATCGTTTTGGCGAGGTAGCCATCCATTAATTCCTGCTGGCCGTTTTCGTACCAGTATTCCCATACGCCGTCTCGGAATCCCTGATTGTAAGACCCCTTGTAATCCTGCTGGCCGTTTTCGTGCCAACCCTGCCATTCACCATCCATAATCCCTTTCGAGAAGCTTCCGATGTCTTTTTTGGCTCCGCTATCGTACCAACTTTGCCATTCGCCCTCTTCTTTACCCTGTTTAAAACTTCCCTGCATGACCAGTTGACCTTGCTCACTATAATACTTCCACTCCCCGTTCTTCTTATCATCGAGGTAGCTTCCGGTTTTCCACACTTGCTGATTCGGATACCAATAGGTCCATTGTCCGTTTCGTTGATCGTTGGCATACAGGCCTTCGTAACTTTTCTGGTTGGTGCTGTCGCTGTAGAAAGTCCACAAGCCGTTGCGCAAACCATCCTTAAAATGCCCTTCGAAATCGATGTTTCCGTCTTCCAGCCAGAAAATCCATTTGCCATCGCGAGCTCCGTTTTTAAAACTGCCCTCCACACTGATGTTCCCGTTCTCGAACCATTCTTTCATCTCTCCGTCTTCCTTTCCTTTGAGGTAGGTAACTGTTTTTAATTTCTTTCCGTTCTGATACCAGTAAGTCCAGACCTGATCTTTTTCACCATGAGTAACCACTCCTTTTAAGCGGGGTGTGGAACCATCATCCCAATAATACGTCCACTCGCCGGCCATGATATTCTTATCGTACCTGCCTTCGGCGATCTTATGACCGTTGCTGTCAAATTCCTGCCACAGGCCTGATTTCAGTCCGTCTTTATAGGAGCCTTTGTATTTTACGGTCTTACCATCCTCATAATAAGAGGTGAAATTTCCTGATCCGTTTTTTACGGTTTGTTTCCCTTCAGGTGTGTAATAGTCGAACAAAAACGAATTACCGTCTTTGAAATTCATCGTGCTTTTCGGTTGTTCGTTGTCATACCAGGAATGCCATTCGCCGGTACGTTCATCTTTCATGAAAAGCCCTTCCTCTTTCTTGTGGCCCGAAGGATAGAAAAAGGTCCACAAACTATCTTTGTAGCCGTTCTTGTTGTATCCGATCATTTCCAGCTGGCCGTCGCCGTACCAAACTTTACAAACACCCTCTTTTTTGGAACTGACAAAGGAACCTTCTTCCCTTTTTTTACCCTGTTCGTCGTAATTGATATATTTCCCATTGAACTGGCCGTCTTTATATTCGACCTCTTGTTCAATAACACCTTCTTTATTCCAAAAGGTCCATTTACCTTGCTCCAGACCATCCTTAACAACTCCTTCGGCTTTTTTCTTGCCGTTGGTCCATTTATAGGTGTGCAACTGCGCATGGGTTTGCACGGCCAGGATCAGAAACAGGATGATAAAACGATACTGCATAGCTAATAGGTTAAACGATACGAGTTGTAAAGATATTTTTATCCGGTACAACAAAAAACCCTCCAAAAAATTGATATAAACAAAGTATTGTGAGTAGACACAATACCATTATCGGTTACTAATAAGTCTGATTCGTCTATTAATCACCCATCATACCCACTTCCTTTGCATCTGATTTATGAACCAAAAAATGATACTGCTATGAAAAAGTCTTTACAAATGATGCTGATCAGCTTCGGGTTACTAGCCTGTACGTTAACAGGTTATGCCCAACCAACCAATTATGCACCGATTCCGTATTCAACCGGGTTTGAAACCGGCACACTGGATATGTTCTGGTTCACACAATCCACCCTGGCAACGGGTAGGGTTCAACCCTGGAATTCCACCACCTTCTCTTACGGAACATCATCCACGGGATATACTTTCCTGGCAGCTCATACCGGAACCTATTGGTTGGGATTGGACACCGACGGAAGTGGCAGCTATCCGAACTGCACGAATCAGGCCTGGCTGGGATTGGATCTCAGCGCAGTAACCGGCAGCCTCCAGTTGAGTTTCTGGTACAGTGAGGTTGCTGAAGAACCACATAGCGATGATGGTATTTTTATTTCCGATAACGGAGGTGTCACTTTCTTTAAAATAGCCGACCCCAGCACAGCCAATTACACCCAGTGGCGTTATTACAACATTAATCTTGACAGTGCCATCGCCTACCATGGCCTGACAAAGAGCGCCACTTTTGTGGTCAAATTCCAGGAATATGATAACTGGCCTTTTCCGGTTAATAGCACAATAGCAGATGGTATGATGTACGACGACATTGATGTGAGTACGCCTTTGTCCAATCCGGATCATGTTAAACGAACTTCAAATGTTCACGTGTTTCCAAATCCTACACAGGATAAGATGACTGTCGACTTAGGCCAGGTAACGTCATCCATAAGGTATCAACTTACCACAATAACCGGAAAACAAATTACAAGCGGTGTTGTAAACGCTCCTCAATTCGAACTCGATCTTCACAAGTATGAGCGAGGGGTATATCTATTATTGCTTTTCAGCGAAAATGGAACCGAAACCATCAAAGTAATAAGACAATAAAAAAAAAGCCTGATGAAACATCAGGCTTTTTAATTCTATTCTAAGAAATCATGTTCCGAACACACTACTCGCAACGAACTGCTGTGTAGGGTTGGTAATGATTACCGGAATCTCTGCATCGTTCGCGATAACCTCCTGTTCATCACTACCAAAGAAATCAGGCAGTAAAGCCCCTTCTTGCGTATTGACGATAGCGATCATATCCGCATTGATACGGGCAGCGTATTTCACCAACTGTTTCTTGAAACCTCCGGTTTGTTCAGCAGTTTCAATGGTGTAACTGATATTCTTTTCCGTATAGTAGTTCTTGGCGAAAGTCAACTCGCGGTTCAGTTTGGTTTGTAGGAACTCATCGGACTCTTTAGCAGCAAACAAATGTACTTTACTGTTAAAATGAGAAGCAATTGTAGCTGCCACCTGTAATTTTTGTTTGGTCACATCCGAATAATCGATTGGCACAACGATATCATCGTAAGCATCCGTATCGCTCGGACCCTTCTCCTGAACAATCACAAAAGGAACCTTGGAGTTGGAAATAACCTTGATGGCATAACTCCCCATGATCTTTTGCATTCCTTTAGCACCATGCGTTCCCATCACAATATAGCCGGCACCAATCTCAGTAGCAACGTCTCCGATATCTTCAAAGATGTTTCCAATTCTGATAATGGTATTCACCTTAACACCATATTTTTCCGAGCTCGCTTCAGCGATCCTATTAAGCCTTTCCTTATTGGCGTCAACTTCTTTCGCTTTTCCTACTACATGAAGTAAATAGACCTCTCCATCAAAGGAATTAGCGATTTTTGCTGCATGGCTAATAGCACAATCAGCTACTGATGTGTAATCGTGAGGTACTAATACTTTATAAGTTTCTTTATTCATAACTAAATTTTTAGTGAGCTAAAGTTATTTTAATTTTCTTTTATTTCAAACGTTTCCATGAATTTTGTTGTGAAATCACCCGCCCTGAACTTCTCATTTTTAAGCAATTGCTGATGAAATGGGATGGTTGATTTGATCCCTTCGATGATGTACTCATCCAACGCGCGTTCCATCTTTTTTATTGCCTCTTCCCGGGTTTGAGCCACGGTAATCAGCTTGGAAATCATAGAATCGTAATAGGGAGGAATCACGTAACTTGCATAAACATGCGTATCGATCCGGATGCCGTGTCCGCCCGGTTCGTGATAGGTTTCAATTTTACCAGGGCTTGGGCGGAAATCGTTAAACGGATCCTCTGCATTAATTCTGCATTGAATGGCATGCATGGTCGGTTCGTAATTCTTACCGCTGATCTTCTCGCCGGCAGCCAATTTGATCTGCTCTTTGATCAGGTCGTAGTTGATCACTTCTTCGGTAATGGTGTGCTCTACCTGAATCCGGGTATTCATCTCCATGAAATAGAAATCACGGTTCTTATCCACCAAAAATTCAACTGTCCCTACACCTTCATATTTTACGGCTTCGGCTGCTTTGATCGCTGCTTCACCCATCTTCTTTCTCAATTCAGGGGTCATGAACGGGGAAGGTGTTTCCTCCACCAACTTCTGGTGTCTCCGTTGAATGGAGCAGTCTCTTTCAGACAAGTGGCAGGCTTTTCCCCGGTAATCACCGGCGATCTGGATTTCGATATGACGAGGCTCTTCGATGAACTTCTCCATGTACATGCCGTCATTTCCGAAAGCAGCAGCCGCTTCTTTTTTAGCGGATTCCCAGTGATGTTCCATCTCCTCTTCGTTCCATACCACCCGCATTCCTTTTCCTCCACCTCCGGCGGTTGCTTTGATCATAACCGGATACTTGATTGCTTTCGCCGTTTTCTTCGCCTCGGCAAGGGTGTCAATGATCCCGTCAGATCCCGGGATTACAGGAACCCCTGCTTTCTGCATGGTTGCCTTAGCCGAAGCTTTATCACCCATGGAATCAATCATTTCCGGAGAAGCTCCGATAAATTTGATGTTATTTTCCTGACAGATTTTGGAGAACTTGGCATTTTCCGACAAGAACCCGTACCCCGGATGAATAGCATCTGCATTGGTAATCTCAGCTGCTGCGATGATGTTAGGAATGTTCAAATACGATTCTGAACTTTTCGGAGGACCGATACATACGGCCTCATCAGCAAAACGCACATGAAGGCTATCTTTATCTGCCGTAGAGTAAACAGCTACCGTGCTGATTCCCATCTCCTTACAGGTTCTGATAACCCTTAAAGCAATCTCTCCTCGGTTGGCAATTAGAATTTTCTTAAACATAAATCTTGAATGATAAATGAACTATTTTTCCTGCTTCAGGATATTATTTACGCCGGATCAACCAGGAATAATGGTTGGTCGTATTCTACAGGATCTCCGTCATCAACCAGTACTTTCACAATTTTACCGGTCATTTCCGCTTCGATCTCATTGAACAGTTTCATGGCTTCGATCATACACACAATGGTGTCTTTGTTGACATCATCCCCTACGTTAACAAAAGCCGGTTTATCCGGAGACGGTTTGCGGTAGAATGTTCCGATCATTGGTGATTTAATGGCTACATATTTAGCATCATCGCCGGCAGTATCAGCGGCAGGTGCGGCAGCAGGAGCTGATGCAGCAGGGGCCGGTGCAGGAGCGGAGGCTACAGGGGCAACCGGTTGTGCTACAGGAGCCTGAACCTGTACAACAGGCTGGGCATCTATCACTTGTTTTCCTCTTCGATTCGGTGGTGTTTTGATAGTGATCTTGAAATCTTTGTCTTCTATTTCTACTTCACTAACCCCAGATTTTGCTACAAACTTGATCAGTTCTTGAATTTCTGCTGGTTTCATATTTATCTCAATTTAAATTTTATGCAAAAGTAAGTATTATTTAAGAATTGTAGGCCCATTTCACCCAGATCGCACCCCAGGTAAATCCACCTCCGAATGCTGATAAAATGATGTTATCGCCCTTCTTCAATTGGTTTTCCCACTCCCATAAACACAACGGAATCGTACCTGAAGTGGTGTTCCCGTATCGATGGATATTCAACATCACTTTTTCATCCCCGACACCCATTCTTCGGGCCGTGGCATCAATGATCCTTTTATTGGCCTGATGAGGAACCAGCCAGGCTACATCATCGGCAGTCAGGTCGTTCTTCTCCATGATCTCTGCGGATACATCTGCCATGTTGGTTACGGCAAATTTAAATACCGCCTGGCCTTCCTGATGGATATGGTGTTCTTTATTCTTTACGGTTTCCAGAGTTGGAGGATAAGCAGACCCTCCTGCTTTTTGGTGCAGATATTGAAACCCGGAGCCATCGCTTCGCAGGATGGAATCCATGATCCCGTAGCCTTCCTCATTGGGTTCCAGCAATACGGCGCCGCATCCGTCTCCGAAAATGATGCAGGTTGCCCGGTCATCATAATCGACTATGGCCGACATCTTATCCACACCCACCACAACGACTTTTTTATGTGTTCCCGACTCAACATATTTGGAGCCGGTCACCAATCCGTATAGAAAGCCTGAACAAGCTGCGTTCAGGTCAAATCCAAAAGCATTTTTAGCTCCTATTTTATCGGTAATGATGTTGGCTGTAGCAGGGAAAATGTGATCGCCGGTAACGGTACAGCAGATGAGCAAATCGATCTCTTCCGGAGAGATTCCTCTTTTCTCACACAGTCCTTTCACGGCTTCGGCGCCCATTACTGAGGCTCCCTGGCCTTCTCCTTTTAATAATCTTCTTTCTTTGATTCCGGTACGGGAGGTAATCCATTCGTCGGTTGTATCAACTATCTTTTCCAGCTCCTGATTGGTTAACACATAATCCGGTACATATCCGTTAACCGCTGTAATTGCTGCTGTAGTTTTAATCATACGTTTTGTTTGGCAATTGAACAAACGAAGGTATTAAATATATTGAACTATAAGTATAGAAAACAAAAAAACTTACCGACTACATGAAGTAACCCGGTAAGTTTCAATATTGTAGAAGGCGAACGCCTTATTATAAAGCTACTTCTTTCTCGATAGCCTGTTTGCCACGGTAGTATCCGCACTCACCACAAACTCTGTGGTATAAGATCGGAGCACCACAGTTGGAACAGCTTGAAATGGTAGGAGCAGTCGCTTTGTAATGCGTTCTTCTTTTATCTCTTCTCTGCTTCGAAGTCTTTCTTTTAGGATGTGCCATGTTACTCTATTTTTCTAAATTAATATCTTTTAATGAAGCCCACCGGGGATCTTCATGTTGTTCTTCTTTTTGTTCCACTTTGCTCAATGCATCTATCACGTTCTGATTACACTTGCCTTTTTCATGCACCCGTTTCTGAGGCACGTGCAGCATAATGAACTCATAGATGTTTGCCGCTACATTGATTTCGTGTTCACTATCAGGCAGGATCAGGATATCATCCGTATCCGTATAATTATCCGATCCGAATTTTACGATCAGCTTCTCGGCTCCGGAAAGTGGCATTTCCACGTCATCCAGGCACCGGTCGCAAGGTACCGTAAAACTGCCGGTGAAACTGAATTCAAGCAGCAACATCGTTGATCGTTTTTCCAGTTCCAGATCCACTTTAAAAGCGGAGCTGTTAAACTCAAAACAATCAAACGTTTCAAAGAACTTATTATCCACTTCGAACTCAAAATGATGAGTTCCCTGTTTCAGCCCTTCAAAGGCTATTATATATTCACCTAAAGGCTTCAATATCTACTTTTTAAGTGAAGGGTGGCAAAGGTATGAATTTATTTGATTCTGCAAAACCCTTTTTGCGTGCAAATTGTTTTTAATACTTCCCTGTTTATAAATTGGCTCTATCCCTTGATTCTACTGCAATATTAAAAGATATTATTGTACAAAAAACAATATCCATGGTTTTAAAACATCATTTTCTCCTGTATGTTCTCGTAGTTTTTACCCTTTTTTCGTGCGTTCCCGCCAAGAAATACGAAGAACTAAAAGCCAAACAGCAGGCCTGCAACGAAGAACTGGCTGCATTAAAAGCCCGCAGCCAGGAGTTAGAAGAGAAAAATCAGGGATTTACCGCCTCGGAAGAACAGTTGAAAAAGCAAATCACGCAATTGCAAAATGACGCGGAAGCTCAGCGAATGGCCATGGAACAAACTTCGGCAGACTATGAAGCCATGAAAAAGAAGCATCAACTGCTGATGGATGAGATCAAAAACGACAAAGACAAATCGGCAACAGCCAAATTGATGAAACAACTCCAAAAGGCCCAGGAAGATCTTCAAAATCAAGAAGATGCCCTTCGTGCCCTGGAAAGTTCACTGCTCAAAAAAGAAGAAACCCTGAAAAAACTTCAGGCCGACCTGGAAGCCCGCGAGAAACGGGTAAAAGAACTGGAAGCTCTCATCAACGCCAAAGACGAAAAACTGGCTGCCATCAAGAAAAAACTGAAAGAAGCCCTGCTTGGCTTTGAGAATAACGGCCTCACCATCGAACAAAAAAACGGCAAGGTTTACGTTTCCCTGGATGAAAGTCTCTTATTTGCTTCCGGAAGCTACACCGTGGGCGAACGCGGAACAGATGCCTTGAAAAAACTGGCCAAAGTGCTGGAATCGACTACCGACATCAACGTAGTTGTTGAAGGACATACCGACAACGTGCCGCTGAAAAGCAAGGGTGACATCGAAGACAACTGGGATCTGAGCGTAAAACGGTCAACTTCCGTCGTGAAGATTATCACCAAAAACAGTAAAACGGATCCTAAACGACTGACTGCCGCGGGAAGAAGTGAATACTTACCGATAGACACCAGTAACAGCGTGGAAGGCCGTCAGAAAAACCGCCGAATCGAAGTGATCCTAACCCCTAAACTGGACGAGCTTTACGAATTGCTGGGCGAGTAATGCCTGCCATTTACTTCATATCCGGATTGGGTGCCGATAGCCGGGCATTTACCCTCATCCGGGAATTTGAGGGTTACCGGAATGTTTTCCTGGAGTGGATTGCCCCTCAAAAAAATGAGCCGCTTGCTGCTTATGCCAACCGTATGTTTGCTGACTACGAGCTTACCGAACAGGATGTGTTGGTCGGGCTTTCTTTCGGCGGACTCGTCGCGCTGGAGATCAGCAAAACTAACCCGATTAAAAAAGTAATCCTGCTTTCCAGCTTTCGGGACAAAAAAGACCTGAAAGGCAGCATGCAGTTCTTATTGAATCTTAGACTTTACAACCTGTTGCCCAACTTTAAAATGAGGTGGTTCGACAAGATCGCCGTAGGCTTCTTCGGCGTAAAAACCCGGGAGGCGAGGGACGGTTTGCTCGATATGTTTCAACATACCGATCCGAAGCTTGTTAAATGGTCATTAAGGCAAATCCGGTTAAGCCATTATTCCGACCTGTGTGGTGTGAAGCTCTTCAACATCCTAGGCACCAAAGATCAACTGGTAGCTTACTGGAAACTCCCCGACCACAACTTCTTCATCGAAGGGGCAGGACATTTGATGGTTTATGAGCAAGCTGACGAAGTGAATCAACATCTTGCAAAAATTCTACAGCACCCTTGAGAAAACCCTTCCTACTCATAACATGCTGGTTTCTTTGGTTGTCCGGATTCGGGCAAGACGGTCAGATCGTATCAAAAACTCCGATCTCATTAAACGAAATTTCCTTCTGGGAAAGCCTGAACGAACAAGATACCTTAACGGGCAATTATGCCCATTTAACCCGGCTTAATTTTTATCAGATAAATTATTTGAGCGATCAGGATACCATTACCGGATATCTTATCGAACCTAAAGGCGCTGGCAAGCATCCTGTCGTAATTTTCAACCGGGGTGGAAACCGAACCTTTGCCCAGTTAACCATTGAATCCCTGATTTCATTTACAGCTCTGCTGGCCGATCAGGGCTATGTGATTATCGGAAGTAATTATCGTAAAAAGGATGAATTCGGCGGCAAGGAGATCAAGGATGTGTTGAACCTGTTTCCGGTAATCGGGCAACTGGAAAACACCGACACCAGCAGGATGGGCATGTTGGGTTGGTCGAGAGGAGGGTTAATGACCTATTTGACCCTGAAACATACCGACCGGATTAAGACCGCCATAGTCGGCAACGGCCCTTCCAACATGTTTCAGGTGATCGCCGAACGCCCTGAAATCGAGAGCCGGGTATTGATGGAGTGCGTACCCGGTTATCAGGAAAACAAAACCGAAGAGCTGACCAGACGATCCCCGGACATGTGGGCAAATAAACTCAGCAAGAACACGAGTCTGCTAATTCTTTACGGAAGCCAAGACAAGCGGGTAAACCCTAATCAGGCTAAGCAAATACATAGCACTTTAACTAAAATCGGGTATCAAAGCGAACTGAAAGGGTTTGAAACGGATCATTTTTTCTCCGATCACCGGGATGAATTAAATCAGGTGATGATTGATTGGTTTAATGAGCATTTAAAATAATTGATCTGCCTGTTCCGGGCTTAATGCATTTTCAACACTATAGTCACCAATCCGGGTTCTTCGCAGCTCTGACAAGTGTCCGCCCGAATTCAGGCGTTCACCAAAATCACGGGCAATGGCCCGGATGTAAGTACCTTTACTGCAAACGATACGGAATTTAACGTGTAACCCTTTTGCATACGGTGTGGCCTGATTGATCTTTGACCCTTCGACCATTGGAATTTCGGGCAAATCACAAACCCCAACTTCAAAGGCTTTGATGGTGATGCGATTCGATTTGATCACAACCTCATGACCCTTTCTGGCCAGTTCATACGCCCGTTTCCCATCCACTTTTTTGGCCGAATGGATCGGTGCCGTTTGATCCTGTTCGCCTATAAATGATGCCGCTGTTTCCCGAAGCATCTCTTCGGTAATGTGGTCGACCGGAAACTCCTGATCCACCTCCTTTTCCAGGTCGAACGAAGGGGTGGTGGCACCTAGGGTGATCACTCCTGTATATTCTTTTTCGGCAGCCTGAATCTCGTTGATCTTCTTGGTAAATTTTCCGGTGCAAACGATCAGTAAGCCGGTTGCCAGCGGATCGAGGGTTCCGGCATGGCCGATCTTGAATTTCTTCAACCCTTCCTGATTACGAATGAACCATTTCAATTTATTCACCACCTCGAATGACGTCCAGGTGAGTGGCTTGTCGATCAGGATAACCTGGCCTGTAAGGAATTTATTTAATGGTTGGTCTAACATCCTGGAGGCTGATAAAATCCGGTGATCTTCCATCCGGAATGGGTTTTTTCAAAGATCACTAACGTATATTCAAATCCGGTTAAGACATCCTCATCAATGATATAGCCCGAATCGTAGGGTAACCAGTTGCCCTCACCCGCTTCATCCCTTTCCTCCATACCGGGTTCATTATGGTATGAAATCACCTGAAAAGGCAAGGTTGCAGCCGCCGGTGCCAGTTTCGACATGGAAGACCGGATTTCAACTCCTTGTTTAAGTGGAATGATCGCACCGTATTCAAAATAATTCTTCAGGTCGGCATACTTCACAAAGTGGAAATTACAATAGGCTCCTTCAATCGGTTGGTATTCAGAAAAAACCGCATTATCACTGTATGGCCCTACTCCATAACGCACAAGTAGCTCATACAGGCGTTCACAGATCTCGGTAGTTGCTGAACCGGTAAAGACTCCGTGCAACATCCCCTTTTTAGTACAACGGGCGCAGCCGTCACAGGAAGGTTCGATGGCATATTGACCGTAAGCACATTCATACTGACTGAAACGCAAGGTGTCATGGATGGCCGCCAGAACGGCTGCCGTATCTTTTACCCGGCAACTTTCTACCAGCAACCGGTAAAATTGTTCGAACCCATCGTTTTCGAATTTGAAGTTAAAAAAAGGCAAAGTGGTTATTTCTTCCTTTATTTCAGTTACCTGACTCGGTTGGGGTGTATCAGCCGACTCCTTTTGTTCCAATTCAACAGGTAACTCATCGGTCTGTTCCGCAGGATTTGAAGAACAGGAAACCAGAAGGGCGACGATCAGGAAAAGGAAAAGGTGTTTCATGTTAAAAACTAAAACCGAGGCTCATTTTAACGACAAAATTATCACTTGATTTAGGCAGCTTATAGGGCCCGTACCGATAAAATGCTCCTACTCCAAAGGTAGTAAAATTCATTTTGAGTAAACGGTTGATCAACAGTCCACTCTCAAAAAAGCCTTTCTCCATGGTACTGTATGAAACCCCTTCATGCAAGCCCTGATAGGAAAGTGCCCCAAATCCAACACTGGAAGTGATAGCCAGTTCAGGTTCGAATTTACCGGCTTTAAATAAAAAGGAACCGAAGTTGTGGCGGAAGTGAACATGAACATATTCGCTCGAAAAGAACTCGTAGGGCAGCATGGTTTCGAATGCATTTTCGGTTGAAATCAGCAACCAATCCGACAATTTATTGGTACCCAGGGAACTGTTTAATTTATGCTGAGGCACCTTCCCGTCCGTCAGGCCGGCCTCCACATGGATAAGTGGCCACCCCAGGTTTCGGATGAAGAATCGTTTCTCGGCCCGGAGTGCATAGCGTGTATATTGGTACTCCCCATTCAGCACATTCAATCCCTGGGCTACTTTTGCATAAAGGATGGGATAATTGGAAGGTTGCGGAATCAGCATGTTGAATGATTCGATCACCTTTTCTTTGAAGGCATAACGAAATTCGGCACCGACTTCATTAAACGTATAATACTGATCATGCAGGATGGTATTGGCATCAACCACCTTTTTAAAATAATAGTCGTTTGTTACTTCCACATTTTCCTGATTGGCAAACAGGTACACTTTGAGATAACGCAAGGTTCTGAATTTCAGGCGTGCTTCGAGCTTGTCGATGTTGTTCATCCGGCTTAAGTATAGCACGCGGGTCCCGGCCGAGGAGAGTAAAAGCTGTTTGTAGTCGTAGAAAGATTGAACGCCGGGCTCTTCCACATCTTTAATCGCCGAAAAGTTGAGGCTTACATCATTCCGCTTGTTGATCTTAAAATCAACATCTCCTCCGTATTTGAATTCCTTATCATCAAACCCATAGGCACCATAACCTCCGACAGACACCCAGCGAGCCACGTTGGTGTTGGTATGCAATCCGCCACCCAACCGGAAGCCTTCATAATCGTTATAGCGTATCAGCCGGTTCACATCGAGGCTGACATAGCCCATTTTCACCTGACCGGTTGCCAATGCTTCAAAGAACTTCATTTTCCGGTCGAGGTTCTCCGCTTTACCAAGGCTGTCGATAAAATGATAGGTATTTTGCTCTTTAACGGACAGGGTGTCTTCGCGGTATTGTTCCCAGAATGCCTCATCCTTTTTGTTCGCATCCCGATCGATTTCCTGCTCAACATAACTGAACTCTTTGTTCGCTAACTCCGGATTGATTTGAATCTTCTTCAGGTAGGTTTTGCCGATCCCAACCACTTTAAATGTGTTGATGGCCAGGTTGTTAAAAATTACATTGGTATTCAACTGAACCGGAAACCAGGCTCCTTCGATCTTTTGATATTGCTGCTGAATCTTAATCGATACCTCTTCGTTCTCCACCGGTTCGGCAATTACGTTCTGTAGCGCATAACCGTCGGTATTGATGTACAGCAAGCCTTTCAGCGCAGCGAAATTTTTGCCTTTGCGGGGACGATACGAAATGATGAAGACCGTATCGGTACCATTAAATGTCGTATCCTCGATCAGGAACAGGTATTTGTTGATGCTGTTCGGTGTAACCGGGTTCAGGTAGGCCTGTCCCATCACATTGAGTGTCGGGTTATAAAAAGAGAACGATTGGTACTGACTGGCGAGCAAGGCAAACGATGGGTTTTTCAATCCGGAAACCCGGGAGGCGATCACTTTTTCGTAGGACTTGTCCGGCAACTTGTACTTGCGTTCTGTGACGGATTCCATCATGAAAATGTGGTGCTTGTCGAGCCAGTCAATCGCTTTTTGGTCGCTGGTATCGAGCGTGGGGATGGTATCCGGATTGTTCAGGATGGCGCTATCAATCTGGCCGGTAAAATACATTTTGCTGTAGCTTTCGTATTGAAAATTGAGGCTTTTTTCCGGGTTGTGCAGCTTCCGGTTGTCGACCAGTTTCTGAACGATGCGATGTGCCGGATTCTCTCCGGGAAGGACATTAAATTCCATGAGTTCGTAGCTGGTTTTGACCATGGCTACATCAATGTACTTCTTGCTGGTAACATCGATGCTCTGCTGCTGGTAACCCACGTAACTCAATTGCAACTGGGTAATGGGTTCTTTGGAGTTTAACGTAAATGTTCCGTCGATACCCGTAGTCGTACCCATGCGCTGCTGATTAGCAATGATGTTCACAAAGGCCAAAGCTTCTTTGCTTTGACTATCAAATACCTTCCCTTTGATCTGATACTGTCCGAATAAACAGGTCGGGAACAATATTGCTATAAACAACCATTTTTTCATCGGGTACTAAATTACTGCTAAAAGTTGATATGGTTTATTCGTACTTTTGATTAGACGATGTCTTTATTTGGTGAAAACATATCCCTGATTCGTAAGCTCAATTGGCAGCGGATGACTAATATCATCCGGGTTCGCCGCAGTTTCTACCGAAGCAAGCGCACCAAACACCCCGTTGTTCAAGGTTTTCCCATCAGTTTAACCATCGAACCCACTACCGCCTGCAACCTGGGTTGTCCGGAATGTCCGAGCGGACTCAAGCAATTTACCCGTCCCGAAGGGAACATCAAACCCGAATTCTACCAAAAGATCATCGATCAGGTGTACATGAGAACGTTCTACCTCAACTTTTATTTTCAGGGCGAGCCATACATCAATCCCGGTTTTCTGGATATGGTTCGCTATGCCAACAACAAGAAGATGTACACGGCCACTTCCACCAATGCGCATTTTTTGAACGACAAAAACGCCAGAGCCACAGTAGAAAGCGGGCTCGACCGGCTCACCATTTCCATTGACGGTACGACGCAGGAAACCTATGAAAGTTACAGGAAGCATGGTGATTTGAGTAAAGTGATCGAAGGAACGAAGAACATCATCAACTGGAAAAAGGAACTGAAGTCGAGAAGCCCTTATGTGATCTTTCAGTTTCTGGTGGTGCAGCCTAACCAACATCAGATCGAAGAAGCCAAACAACTGGCCCGGGAACTGGGCGTGGATGAGATCCGTTTTAAAACGGCCCAGGTGTACGACTACCAAAACGGCAACCCGCTGATCCCGACCATTGAGCAATACAGCCGGTATAAAAAACAGGCCGACGGAACCTATAAGTTAAAGAACAAGATGCTGAACGAATGCTGGCGCATGTGGAGCAGTTGTGTGATTACCTGGGATGGCAAGGTGGTGCCTTGTTGCTTCGACAAGGATGCGCAGCACCAACTGGGAGATATCCAAAACACCCCGTTGCAGGAAATCTGGCAAAATGAAGCCTACAACCAGTTCCGGAAAGCGTTGCTCACGAACCGGCAGGGAATAGACATCTGCCGGAATTGTACGGAGGGGACTAAGGTTTGGGAGTAATTTCTACCTCGAAAACTCAGCCTTCACCTCCGCCTTACTCAACTCAATGAGGGTAAAAATGGCCAGCAGAATGCCTAAAACACCCGACAGAGCATTGATCAGGGCGACGACATAAATAAAGGTGTAGTTGCGTCTTTCCTTGATGTATTTGGATACCAGTAGCGCCAGAACACCCAGAGCCACCGTAAAGATAAACCCGAATGCGCCAACAATTATAAAAATGATCCCAGGATTGAAGGGTGGCCCGTAGGAATCGGCCTCAACCAGCTCGCCGACAAAAACGCCTATTCCGGCATACAATACAAAAATCAGTGAAAAGACCAAAGCGAGTATTCCTTTGACCAGGAATAATATTCTGAAGGTATTCAGGTTGTTGCTTGTTCCAGCCATGGCTATCTATTTAAACACACCCGTACTGATCAGCTCTTCCAGGTAGGTCCGCTTTCCGTTAATGAATACGATCACGAAGGCATCGGTTTGTCCCTTATCGATACACTTTTGCTGAAATGCTTTTCCTTCCCGCAAGGTGGAAAAATTCCCCATCGTAAAACGGGTAATGCCGTCGTCCAGCACCACTTTATCAATTTTTCCGAGGGGTTGCAGGTGTTTCCCGTCGTAGTTTTGTGCCTGCGTATACGCTGCCACCTGCACTTTAAATGTTAATCCCGGAGCAGTTTGATCGCCGAACCGGGTCATAATATCTTCGGCCGACATTTCACCCAATACGGTAGGGTCGCCACTGAGCAAGCCGTAGAATTTATTCTTCACTTCAATGCGGTAATTGCCTTCATCGTCTACCGGAATACCGTTGACCGAAACCTGGGTATAAGGAAGGCCTTTCATGGTTACTTTTCCTTTAAAGATGTAGGTCGAATCTTCGATGAGGCGTTCGTCGTTTTCGTTCAAGAAGAGCAAATAATAGTCGTCGTTCGGCAGGTTGGAGAAATTGTATTTCCCTTCGGTGTCGGTAGTTTGGGTCTGAATAAACGTTTGATCTTTGTTCGAAAGCTGGACCTTTAAGTTGATGAGGGGTGATAAGGGGTTTTCTTTCAGCAGGGCAACACCATCAATATTCACATCGGCCGAATTGAAGTTGATGTTTTGCTCAATCTCGGTGTATTCGGAGTATTTGGTCGCATCGATGGAAATCACCTGAGCGGGAAACCCGTCCACTTCGTAAGAAATCACATAGTAGTCGTTCAGGTCGACATAAAACTGATACTTTCCGTCTGTCAGATCCGAATGGTAGGTTCCTAGGTCCTTACCCGACTCCGTTCTTACCGCAATGTTGGCCTTATCGAATTTTCCGTTGGTCTTCACGATCCCTTTCACCAACAATACCGGCTTACTCGAAACAATATCTTTCACATTAATGATGTAGAGGTCGCTTTGTCCATATCCTCCTTTTCGGGCCGAAGCATAATAGGCATTCCCCCGCCCGGACACATAGAAGAAGATATCATCTGCTGTGGTGTTGATCGGATATCCGATATTCCGGGGTTCCAGGTAGGACGTATCGTTTACAATCTTAGACTCAAAAATATCATAACCACCCATGGATGTATGTCCTTCGGAACTGAAATTAAAGGTTACCCCATCCGAATGGATAAAAGGAGCATCTTCGTTGTACGGCGTATTGATGGTCGGCCCCATATTCCTGATGTTTCCCCAGGTTCCGTCTTCCTGCAACTCGGCGCTGAACAGATCCTTATAACCAATCGTTCCGGGCCGTTCACTGGAAAAGATCATAAACTTTCCGTTCGGAGAAACGGCGGCATGGCCTTCCCAGTAATCGCTGTTGATATCGAGCCAAACCGGTTCCGCCCAGGTACTATCCATTTTCTTTGTTTCGAAGATATCTCCGGAAAACTTCGGGGTGTCTTTATAAACGAAGAGTTTCTGACCATCGGGCGACAATGAAATACTGGCTTCGTGTAAAAAAGAGTTGATCGGATCACCGATCGGCTGAGGCTCGGTCCAATGATCGTTCTCTTTGGTAGAAATGTAAATGTCTTCGTAGAAATTCCCGTTTTCCCTCGGATCGTTGAACTCGTCCTGCCGGCCACCGGTACTCTTAGTTCCTTTGTAGGTATAGATCAGCGTGGTTTCATCGGCGTTGATGGTCGGGCTGTATTCATTTTCTTCCGTGTTTACAGGACTCCCCAGATTCACAATCTCAACCTGCAACGAATCCTTGATGAGTTCTTTGGCGTTGTTGCATTGGTTGATCAGGTTGGGAATTTCGCGTTTATGCTGTGTTGAAATCTTATGATCCGCCAACGCTTTATTGAATGTTTCGATAGCCAGATCGAACTTGTAATTGAGGGCATAGGCTTTACCCAGGTGGTAAAGTACATCCTGGGTTTTCGGTTTCTGGTTGTAGACCCCTTCGATGAACTGGATGGCTTTTTCCGGTTCCTGATTGAGGTGGTAGTGGCAGATTCCGACTTTTAGTTGATATTCGATCACCTTCGGATTTTCGCTCATGAGAATCTCGTAGAGCTGAAGTGCATCGTGGTAATTTCCGGCATTGTAAAAACTCTCAGCATCTTCATAATTGTATTCTTTACCCCTGGGAGTATATTGATACTGACCAGAAATCTCCAAAGAAAACCAAAGAAATAAGAATAGAATAATTGAAAATGCCCTCATAACGCTATAAATCTAATGAATTAGACGTAAATAACCGTTATTTAGGTGCCTGAAAGGGAAAAAGAGCAGGAGTATTTCCTGCTCTTTTGTTTTATCAGCTAAACATGTGTGTGGACTGTATCGCTCCCAACAGGAAGGAAACCAGACCGGCACCGGCTGCAATCCAGCCTAATTTTTGTTTTTTGATTCCGGCAATTACTCCCGGTAAAACGGCCAGAGGACCGAGAAACAAGGCAATGCTTCCTAACATAAATTTCGTATCCGAGTAGGCATAAAACATATCCCGTTCGAATGGACTCAGGTCAGACTTTTCATACAGGTGATTGTAGTCAGGCATAACTACGATCTGACAATAAACGCCCACGGCCAGACCAATAATGGCGATGATTAAACTTGCAATGGCTAATTTTTTCATGATGATTATTTTTAAGTTAGTAATTATAATTGAGGCAGATTGTCACAACTGAAATAGTTGGTTCCTATCATCCCTTTTTTTGATCCGGAAGTGTATTTATTAACCGGAATGATGCCGGGTTCTTCATAGTTCTCATTTCGGTAGTTCTCAACAACCTTGATCTTTCGGTAAAAGCAATTCCCATCTTTGTCTTTACCCACCAAAACCAAATGGTGCATGGAATAATTCACAATTTTGGTGCTCTCCACGTAGCCGGTTTCCGAGTAATCATGACCGATTAAAAGAAGCTGATCTCCTTCGTTCATGCAATCTTTGTTGGCTTGTGTCGCTTTGAAGAATTCTTCTTTGGACACTTCCGAATGAAACCAGTAGTTTTTCCACTTGTCATCTTTATAGAACATGGCCGGTAATTTTCCACTCTTTTTATCTTCCTCATCCCTCAGGTCGGCAGCATCATCGTAGTTTTTCCGGTTCATCTGATCCCTCAATTCATTAACCTGATCGTAGGCCAGCATGGATTGATTTCTCCGTTCCTCGGAAATCTGTTTTGATTTTTTAAGAGTGATCACTGCTTTCTTAACCTTTAACGGATCGAAAGCAATGCATTTGTTTCCCATTAATTCGTCGATGATGATCTTACTTTTTAACCCCGCAGGAACCTCAGAAACGATTTCGAGCCAGGTTTTCACATCTCTGGATCGGGCATGTTTCAATTCGGGCAGAATGTCAAAAAAAATGTAGGCTTTCCCTTCGTTGATCATCACCCTGGAATACGTGATTTTCTTGACCCCGTAGCTCTTCCCCTTGAAATAGGAAACTTTCACCCCTCCTACTTCCTGCCATTCTTCATCACAGGTGTTTTCCGACTGCTGATCGACTACGGCCAGGCCGTAGATAAAATCGGCATCTGTAAAATCCGTTTTTACCGGATGATCGGCCTCTTTTCCCATCTCGAAGGGTGTGTTTGAAAAATACATAGTTACGTTTTGACTGAATCCACCTGAATAACCCAATACGGTTATACATAACAGCAGAATCAGATGTATTTGTTGCTTCATAATTCAGTTTTTAAGTAATTTATTTTGCCAGTTTAGGGTGATCAATATAGAATTGTTTCACCTCGTGTTTCTTTTTCCCGAGCTTGTTCACAAAGGGTTTCCAGCCCACTTTCCGGGAGGTTTCGTTAATGAGGATTCCACTGCCAAAAAACCCGGCATTGACCTTAAACTGCTCAATGTCGTTTTCGAGCGACAGGATCTGAAGACCTTCCAGTTCTTTACCCAGTTTGGTAATCATAAAGTTTTCAAATTCTTCGACCCTCAGCCCTTGTTCCTTCACTTTCTGGCTCATGAAGCTGGTCATGTCCATCCCCGCATAATAGAAGGTGCTGGTGGTAACGGAACGGGTATCCATATCCTGCATTTTAGCCGGAATAAAGAACAGGTACTTTTTGGTGCCCACAAAAACACCATCATTTAGTGCTTGCAGTCCGGCTCCTCCGGAACCGATGGACTGTGATCGTTCAACGATCATGTAGTTTATCTTTTCTTGCATGGTTTCAATTATTAATTCGTATGTAATGGTCTTTGATGATTGCTTCCGATTCAGACAAGTGAATGAATTCCAGTTGATAAGGGCTCAGGTGATTGATCTTACAACTGACCCGGGCATTACAACACATCATTTCCAGCCTGTCGCGATTAATGATCCATTCGCCCAGTTCGATCAACCGGAACGGAACTTCGTAATAGATACGATATGTTCCGTTCGGTTTGAAGCTCAGCAACTCCTCCGAATTCTCCGAGGTCAGCTTCCAGGTTCCCACCAGGTCGAATGGATCGAAATTCATTTATCTCCGTACTAATTTGTGAATGCTTTGTTTATTCGATTTTGTGATCGTTTTCACAAAATAGATTCCCGGACTCAATGAAGAGATATCGATGGCTGTAGCCTGGCTGGTTTCATAAACCAGTCGACCCGAAAGATCAATAAACTGAACGGCCGCAAGAGTTTCCGGACTGGAAATGTTTACGATACCGTTACTTGGATTCGGGTATACGGTCTGACCGGCACTCATAACAACATCCTCCACACCGGAAATCACAACCACTTCCATATCGGAGATCCCCAAACAGCCGAATTCGCTTAACACTTCAACCTGATAATTCCCACTGACAGTTGCGGTATAACTTACCTGAGTAGCTCCGGCAATCGGGCTTCCGTTCAAATACCATTGGTATCCGGATCCTGTTAAACTGGAGGTTAACACATTCGCATTAACCAGAACCTGAGGTTTGAAGTAAGGCATTCCCGGTGTGATCCAGCCTGCTCCTGCATTCAAGGTTCCGTTCGTAGCAAAGATTTCATCGGTTGCAACGATTCCGGTGCTGTCGTCCATTTTGTAATAAGCAACCAAATCCGAATAAATGGGATCAACGGTTTCGATTTGATTGCAAATCATTCCCTGGATTTCTCCGGCCGTCAATGCACGGTTAAACAGAACAACCTCGTCGATATCTCCGTTAAACGACCAGGCGCCGGAAGACGGGCTCGCTCCGATTCCCCATTGGTTCGGCTGGCTATCAATCGGACCCTGAGGCGCGGAATTGGTAGATTTCAGGTTGCCGTCTACGTAGATCTTAAAATCGTTGGTATCGTAGGTTACCATCAGATGATACCACTGCGCGGTATCGATCGGGAAAGTGATGCTGTCGGTATATACCTCATAACGAACACCATTAACAACCACTTCTGCTTCAAAGCGTTTAGCTCCTTCAAAATAGAACAGCTCCAGGAAGGATTCTTTGTAGATGATTCGCTGGTAGGCACTGCCAAAAGCATCAATTTTTACCCAGGCACCCCAACTCCCTTGAGAAAGGTCTGCTGCAGCAGAACCGGGCACGCTCACCATGGCTCCCGATCCGTTCAGGTCGAGTGCGGTAGAACTCTGAGAGGCGTTAACCGGAAACTGGCATTCGTTTATCCATACCGCAGAGCTGTCTCCATTCGTTAAAAGCAATGGGTTTTGAATTACAGACAGATCGGAAGCAACGGTACTGTTGGAATGATCCATGTTCCAGTATCCAATCAGGTTAGCCTCCGAACCGGTCAGTTCCATGTTCATCGCCGCATTGATTTCCTGTTGCGTCCGGGCCGTATTCCAGTAACGCACTTCTTCAAAATTACAATCGGATACGTTGGAAGGGGAACCGGGAGCCCGGCCAACTACCATTTGCGTTGGTTGGGTATCGGCCACGGCACCTGTAGTAGTGGCGGAATCAATCAGTACGCCGTCTACATAGCCCTTAATCATAGCATTGGGCTGATCGTATACGTAGGCCATGTGGTGCCAGTTCGTATCTAAAGCGTAATTGAAATAATAGTCCTGAAATCCTCCGCTTCTGAGTCCTAACACAAACCTCTGTGCGGAATAATCATAATAGGTATAGCGGCTTCCCGATCCGGCCGACATGGTTGAAGCTAAAAACTTCCATCCGGTTCCGACCGAGTTGAACTTAAACCAGGTTTCGATGGTGTAGCTTGTTGTATGGTAACTGGCACTGGTGTCGGAAATCAGGTAATCGTCCGTACCATCCAGTTGAACATACCTGCATTTAACTTGCTGGGCATGGATCTCTTTTACCCCCAATAAGATGAGTAAGATAATGGTAGAAATGATAGATAATTTTTTCATAATAATTTTTTTAGTGATTAATACGAAACCAAAATTCTATCATCAACGATTTTTCCTTGTCATCAAAATTGATGATTTTAGATAACCAACTGATTATCAATGCTAAAATTAGATTATTTTTTGAAGATTTTGCTTAAATCAACCCATGCTCCCGGGCAAAATTGGCCGCCTCGGAACGGTTCTTGACAAGCAATTTGGAGTAAATTCTGCGGCAATGTGTACGGACCGTTGCCAGGGAAACAAACAGCTTTTCACTGATCTCCTGATCGGTCATTCCTATCGCCAAACAGGACAGCACTTCGAGTTCTCTTTTGGATAATTCGCTCACCCAATCGGGTAATTTTTTATGCGAAGAAGTCGATTCGGCCGATTTATTTTGCTGAAACTGTTCCAGCGCATTGTACATGTTTGCATAAGCATCCTCCAGGGAGTTATATTTTTGAAGAATACTTTCTTTCTGGGCTTTGATAAAGGCTGTTTCTTTTCGTTTCCTGAAATAACCAACCAAGACAAACACAACCACGATCAACAGAAGAACCAGTACCCAGCTGTACCCTTTCAGTTTTTCGGACAGGGATTCATTTTCTTTCAAAGAAGCCTGCAAGGCTGCTTCTTTTTCCTTCAGTCTGAATTTAGCCTCGGATTCGGCCACTTTCTCGGCTGCCAGAAGTGTGAAAATGGAATCCTTGCTTTCATTATAGATGTTGTACAGTTTATTCGCTTTGGAGGTGTCGCCGTTGATTTCGTACAATTTAGCCAGGTTTCTCAATGTGCTTTGGTAAATAATCGGGTCGTTGATGTTCTTTTGCAGATCAAGGGCTTGCTGCAGGTAGGCCAATGCCGAGTCGTTCTGCTGCTGTTCGAAATAGATCAATCCGATCATGTTGATGGAGCTTATCCGTTCCCGCTCCAGCTTTAAAGTCTCAAAGGCTGCTTTCGCTTTTTGTATTTTTTCGAGTGCCTGATCGAATTTTTTTTGACCGAAAAGCACATCCCCCAGGTTGTAGGTTGTGGAGGCGATCTCTTTCTGCAGCTTGAGTTCCTCGAACAACTGCAATGATTTCGAGTAATTTTCCAAAGCCTTATCGCGCATATTCAGCTTCCGGTAGTTCGCAGCCAATCCGCCGAATCCTCGCGCTCTCCCATCCGGAAAGTTGCCGGCAAGATCTATGGCCTGCTGATGGTAATCGATCGATTTATCATACAGTTTGAAAAAGAAATACAACGACCCGATGTTGTTCAGGGAAGTCAGTTGAGATGAAGTATCCTTAGCCGATTTGAAATAGTCCAGTGCCGCCAGTTGCTTCTCAATGGCCTTTTCATAATTCCCGACCGTACGGTACATCACACCCAAATTCACATTGGCCTTGGCGGCCTTCTCCGGAAAATCCTTGAAATAGGCCATGGCCTGTTCACAGTAATTGATCGCTTCCTGAACCTTTCCCTGATAGAAATAAATGGTTCCGATGTTGGTGATGGCCTTACCGGCTTCTTCGTTCAACTGAAGCTGGCGATACAATTCAACGGATTTATTGAGGGAGTCTTCCGCCTCCTGAAACTGACCCGTAAGCATAATATTGCACCCGTAATTGTTTAAAGCTTGCGCCCTTCCTTTCGGGTAGTTATGAGTAGCCAGCAACTCAAAGGATTTGGCCAGGTATTGCCGGCTTTGGCTGTTATCGGAGAAGCGTAACTCCCAGCCCAGCTTGTTGTAAGCATCAATCTTCAGTTCAATATTCCGGGTTGTATCAACGACCTGATGCAGGCTATCCAGATTAACGGCAGCCTCCATTTTCAGTACAAGAACCTGAAACACCAATAAGAATCCTATTTTAAATACTTTCGTCAATCTTGAAATGGAGTTTAAAGGATTTAGTAAAGCCTACTTCTACAATATTACTATTTTTGTGGTTCAAATTTTAGAAAATGAGTTTTATAGAAGAATTACGATGGAGAGGCATGATCCACGACATGATGCCCGGAACCGAAGAACAATTTGCAAAGGAAATGACTGCTGCCTACATCGGTTTTGATCCTACCGGTGATTCTTTACATATCGGCAGCCTGGTTCAGATCATGATCCTGGTTCATTTGCAAAAGGCCGGCCATAAACCTTATGCCCTGGTGGGTGGTGCCACCGGCATGGTGGGGGATCCGTCGGGCAAGTCCGCCGAACGAAATTTACTGGATGCCGAGACATTGAATCATAACCTGGCCTGCATCCAAAAGCAACTGGAAAAATTCCTCGACTTTAACTGTGGAGAAAATTCGGCGCAGGTCGTGAACAACTACGATTGGTTCAGGGAGTTTAGTTTCCTGGATTTTATCCGGAATGTGGGGAAACACATCTCCGTGAATTACATGATGGCCAAAGATTCGGTTAAAACCCGGTTGGAAACCGGCATGTCGTTTACCGAATTCAGTTATCAGTTGGTTCAGGGTTACGACTTCTACTGGTTGTGGAAAAACAAAAACTGTAAGGTGCAGCTGGGCGGATCCGACCAGTGGGGAAATATTGTAACCGGAACCGAACTGATCCGAAGAAAGGCCGGCGGAGAAGCTTTTGCCTGTACGACGCCACTCATTAAAAAGGCCGACGGCAGCAAATTCGGCAAGACCGAAGACGGTAATGTATGGCTGGATAAGGAAAAGACTTCCGTTCGTGATTTTTACCAGTACTGGTTGAATGCTTCCGATGAGGATGCAGGCAACTACATCCGCATATTTACTTTAAAAACCCAGGCTGAAATCGAAGCGCTGGAAGCCGAGCATAAAAAGGATGCCGAGCAGAAATTGTTGCAAAAAGAACTGGCCAAAGACATCACCATCCGGGTTCATTCCCAGGCGGATTACGATTCACTGGGTCTTGACAATAACATCATGTTCGACCGAAGCATCGGCCAAGACGAATTGAAAAACATGCCTGCGGAGGAGTTGATCGCCGCCATGCAATCGTACGACAACATCAACGCCAGCCTGAATCAGGAAGTTCCGATCATCGAATTTTTGACCGGAGCAACCGGAAATGCTATCTATCAATCGAATGGTGAGGCGCGAAGAGCACTCGATCAAAACGCCGTTTCCATCAACAAGGAGAAAGTTGGTACGGATTATGTGATCTCGGCCAACGACCTTTTACCCGGAAATGTGATTATCGTTTCAAAAGGTAAAAAGAAACATTTTTTAATTACCGCTGCCTCTTGAAAACGCTGTTGAGCATATTTCTTGTTTTTTTGGTTGGATCCGGAGTTGCTCAGGAATCGAACAAAAAGAAGGTGCTGGTTGTTCCCTACGACCGGTTTGAGTTTGTTTCAGAATTCGAT
This sequence comes from Flavobacteriales bacterium, assembly GCA_020435335.1. GTDB lineage: Bacteria > Bacteroidota > Bacteroidia > Flavobacteriales_E > Vicingaceae. Next base: position 37,442 of record JAGQZT010000040.1, read on the forward strand.
CTGGACATGATTGCTGAAAAAAACGGCGTTACCAAAGATGAAGTCTACCTGCTTTACCAAAAGACCATCCTGCAGGCTTTTGATGAACACCAGGATGAGAACTTTAAGTTTGTCCCGATGGATCGTGATCTGTTCAAACCTTACAAACACCTGATCAAATATGAAAGCGGCAAATTCCGGGGAAAGAATTTCAATGCGGTCGATCTGTCCGGTTTCTCCGAAAAGGACTTTGAAAAGTTACTGCAGGATCACGGTTGTGATTTTGTGATCTTCCTGACCTGGTATGACATCCAAAAAGAAGCACACATGAAAAACGACGGCCGCCGGAAACGGGTGCCCTACGCCGGACATTACCTCGATTACGATGTGTACAACCTCTTTAAGCAGCGAGTGGTAGGCCTGGGAAGAGTGAAGGCTGTGGCTCCCAAACCCAACGACAAGGAAGCTGATTTTGCGCTGCTGCGCACCCAGGAAGTATTAAAAGCATACGATCAGTTCATTACTACGGTGATTGATCAACTCAATAATCCGATCCAGTAATTACTGTTCCCCCTGATCAATCTTTACCAGCTTGATGGCGGCAGCGATGCCGGCAACAACCAGCAATACATCCGCAATGGCGAACCAAACCGGGTGCGGGATCATCACCAAATTCATGACGGTGAACGCTAAAAAGAGAGCACCAATGATGTAACCCGGCAACCGCTTTTTCGCCAACTTCAGGGTCGTAAAAACAGCTACGAAGCCTCCTAACAAATGGGCCAGGATCACCATCAGTTTACTACCTATAGGAATCTGGTCCATGTAGGCCTCCAGGTTTTCCGGAGTAAGCAGAACAGAAACAGGGAACAGGAAATGAGCTAAGGTTTCGATGCCCATCACGACTAAGTAACCGATTAATAAGCCTAATAAGGCTGCAACAGCAGGATGTCTCATCGTTTAGATTTCTAATTTAGCAATTTGGTGATGGAGTTCATACACACCTTTCAGGCCGGCGCTACCATACCAGGGAATGAGTTCCATTTCCAGGCTTCCGGCCTGAATGGCAGGATCGGTTTCCGTCAGGGCTTTGGCTTCTTCCACGGTTTTCACATCGAAAACGTAGATGCCTCTGATCTCACCATCGTTAAGAAATGGCCCTGCCAGAACCAGCTTGCCCTCGTCGGCTAATCTCGTAATGTTATCCAGATGCGCTCGTTGCAAATTGTAGCTTTCAGCCGAATCACGATCGCGGTTCGGTCCTTTCTTCAGGAAAGCCATCACATATTGTTTCATGCCGTAATCGTCGGCACCGTATTCATAGGCTTTAATGGAATCGTATGCGAGCGGCTCCGTTGTTTCGGGCTCAACCGGCTCAGCGGTTTTTACTTCGGGTGCCGGTGTATTGGAACCACAAGCTAAAAAAAATAGCGCTCCGGCACCGATCAGAATTAACTTTTTCATGGTCGAGGTTTTTGCTAAAGTACAAAATAAAGCGTTTTGGGTCGTATATGATTGTATATTTGTGAACTGAATTCAGCAGATGTTAACACTACTACGATTCATATTCATGGCCATCTGGTCGGCATTTCTGATGCTGGTCACACCCTTCCTCATTCCGTTAACGTTTAACCGGCAGATTCCTCTGGTCGTTGGCCGGACGATCTTTGCCCCTGTTCTGATTTGGGTAGCCGGTGTAAAGCTGAAAGTGACCGGTCGTGAAAACGTTCCGCTAGACCGGCCGGTGATCTTCGTTTCCAACCACTGCTCGCATTTCGATATTGCCTGCCTCTTTGCCAGCTTACCCCGAAACCTGTTTTTCGTAGCCAAAAAAGAATTGCTGTGGGTGCCGTTCTTAGGGTTTAATTTATGGTTAACCGGACACATTCTGATCGATCGCAGCAACCGCAAGAAATCGATCGCCAGTTTACGAAAAGCGGCCCGGAATATTGCCGGCGGACGTTGCGTGACCCTTTATGCCGAAGGTACCCGAAGTACAACAGGCGAAATGGGCCCGTTTAAAAAAGGAGCCTTCCACCTGGCACTGGATGCCGGAGTGGATATTGTGCCGATCTACATCGACGGTACGTTTAAAATCTGGCCGAAAGGCAGTTTAAAGATCACGCCGGGAAAAGTTTCCGTATCCATTGGCAAGCCGATAACCACCGCCAACTACAGCAAACAAACCGTAGCCGCTTTTGTGGAAGATACCCGGAATGCCGTGTTGGCGCTGAAGCCTTGAGAACCATATCGATTTGATTACCTGCATTACAAAATACCAGCTAACCGTTTCCCTGTTTCTAATCTGCATGTTTCAATCCTTTTCCTTATTATCCCAACAGGATAATCCGGCAGACTCTGTGAATCTTCGTGCTAATTACTATTCCGATCGTGCCCTGGAATCGTTTAACGAAGGGAATTATCCTTTAGCGCTGGAACAGGACAAAAAAGCCATTCTGTACTTCGAAAAACTCAATGATGAAATAGCAGTTGCGAAAATCAAATCACATATCGGTGACATTTACTTTAAAATAAATGATTACGACAATTCATTGAAAAATTACCTGGATGCCCTTCAGCTCTTTGAAAAAAACAAGGCATACGATCTGGTTAATAAAACAAAGCATACGATCGGTGACCTGTACCTCAGGCTCGAACAATGTGATCCGGCCTTCAAGTTTCTGTTTCAGTCCATGAGGTATTACAATGAAGATACCGTTACCTACAAAGCATATCTTCCGGGTATTCACCAATCTCTCGGAATTGCCTATGGCCGATGCTCATCTTTGGATAGCGCCTTGTATCATTTCAAAAGAGCGATAGAAGCAATCGGGCAATACGATACCACTTCTTTTTCGGGTGGATTATTAAACAACATCGGGGCGATCTATTCCAAAAAAGAGGAAAATGAAAAAGCCCTGGAATACTATAATAAATCCCTTCTCCTGTTTCAAAAGCTGAATTTAAAACAAGGCATCGGTGTTTCGGTCAGTAACATTGCATACATCTATAAGAAACAAAAAAAGCTTGAGGAGTCTTTAACCTTGTACCTGGAAGCCCTGAATATCTTTAGTGAAACCAACTCGCTGATCTATTTAAAAGACAACTACCTGAACATAAGCGAAGTGTATGAAGAAACCGGCGACTTAAAGAACGCATTAAAATACAACAACCTTTACCTTGATCTCAATGACAGCATTACCAATTCGGAAATTCTGTCCCGCATGGGGGAATTGCAAATCCAATTTGAAATCAGAAAAAAGGAACAGGAACTTCTTCTCCTTGAAAAAGAAAAATTAATCGTTGAACAGGAAAATGAAATTGCGGAAATCAGACAATATTTACTGATCGGGGGTATTCTCCTCCTGATTATTTTGAGCGGACTCGTTTTCCGGAACCTGAGGGTTTCTCTGTACAACACCCGGCTTAAACAACAGGTATTGAAACAAGAAAAAGATCAGCTCTCACAGGAATTGGATTTTATTAACAGTGAACTGGAAAGCTTTGCCCTTAAAATCGTGGAGAAAAATGACCTGCTGGTTTCCCTTAAAAACAAGATCAAAAAATTAAACCTGAAAGAAGTAAGCAACACTGATCAACTGAAGGAAATTTCGAACAGCATCAACAGTAATTTATACATTGAAAAAGACCGTAAGGAGTTTCAGCTCCAACTCGATAAATCACATCAATCTTTCTTTCTCAAACTGGATAATAAATACCCCGACCTGACAAAAAATGAACGGAGGCTTTGTTCGCTTATCGTGCTGGAGTTGTCATCCAAAGATATCGCAACGATATTGAACATCTCCATGGACGGGGTTAAGAAAAGCCGGCACCGGCTCCGGAAAAAACTGGACCTGGATTCTGAAACTAATTTGTCCGACCATTTAAAGTCGCTATAAACACCTGTTGTCCACCTTTTATTTTCGTTAATTCCACATAAAGTGCTGTTAAACAATATTTTTAACTGCATTTTTAACATACTTGTCCACCTTTTGTCTACCTGCCATTTTTGGTGATTCCGTTTTGTTAGTGAACTTTTGTATGAGGAAATAAACCCATACGAAATGAAACGAACTTTCTTTTTAGATTTACCATTAGGATTACTCCTGCTACTGGTTTCCGGCGTGCTTTCGGCACAAACCTATGACATGAGCAGCACCCCCATCAGTACTTGTTCCGGAACCTACCGTGACGATGGAGGTGCGGCAAATTATACCAACAGCCAGGACATTACCCAAACCATTTCTCCTAATGCTGCCGGCAACTATATCATTTTAACATTTACTTCTTTCGATATTGAATCCAACACGGGTTGTACCTGGGATTACCTGGAAATATACGACGGGCCGAATACGGCATCACCCTTGCTTGGCAGATATTGCGGCACGGCATTACCCGGACCGCTGACTTCAACTGCTGCCGGCGGAGAATTAACATTAAAGTTTCATTCCGATGGATCGGTCAATAAGGCTGGGTGGGTTGCTACCATCAGCTGCACCTCAACGCCTCCTCCGGCAACTATCCTTCTGAATGACAATGTAGCCGTAAGCTCCTGCAATGCCAAATTTTATGATATGGGCGGAGCAAGCAACAATTATTCGAACAGCCAGGATTTTACCAAAACCATCTCTCCCGACAATGGAGGCAAATTACAAATCACTTTTAACTCATTTAACATCGAATCCAACACCGGTTGCACCTGGGACTATCTGGAAATATATGACGGACCGAATACAGCTTCTCCTTTACTGGGAAGATTTTGCGGAATAACTAACCCCGGACCGTTTACCTCAACTGCTGCCGGAGGGGAACTGACCTTTAAATTTCATTCCGACGGATCGACGGTAAAGGCCGGCTGGGATGCCGACATCAGTTGTACGGCAGCAGCACCCTGTACGGCACCCACCAACCTGAACGCATCGGCCATAGGCCCTCAGCAGGCCAATCTTTCCTGGGTAGAAACCGGAGCAGCTACACTATGGGATATCGAACTCGGCGTTTCGGGATTTACACCAACCGGTACTCCAACCGTTAATAACACCAGTACAAATCCGCACACCTATACAGGGCTTACACCATCCACGTCGTATGATTTTTATGTTCGGGCAGACTGCGGCGGAACACAATCCGGATGGTCAGGGCCATTCACCTTCACCACCACAGCCTGCAACATCCAGGCTCCTACGGCTCTTAATGCCATCAACGTCTATTCCACCAGTGCCGATCTAACCTGGACCGAAAACGGAAACGCCACCATGTGGGACATTGAACTGGGAGTATCCGGTTTTACACCAACAGGCACACCAACAGCAAACAATGTGACCAGCAACCCATACACCTATAGCGGTTTAACATCGGCTACCACGTACGACTATTACGTAAG